>NZ_CP149822.1:5742369-6078843 GCF_038396755.1 Chitinophaga pollutisoli
TCGATAGTGTGATGCATAATTTACAGTCGGCCAGCGCCAGCGTGAACGACAACCTGCAAAGCGATAAAACGCCGGCGGGTTTGTTGCTCAATGATGAGAAAACGGCCGAATCCCTCAAGACCACGATCCGCAACCTGCAATCCAGCACTTACAAGCTGGACGAGAACATGGAAGCGTTGCAGCATAATTTCCTGCTGCGCGGTTTCTTCCGCCGCCGCGACAAAGCCGAGCGCAAGGAGCAGCAGCGCCTTGAAAAGGAAGCGGAAAAACAGCGGAAGGATTCTGCCCGTGCTGCGCAATAATGTGAAATCAATCTGAAGTTATTGAGAACGGCTGCCCTGAGGCAGCCGTTCTTTATCTAAGCAATAATATCTTATGTAATCAAGTGGCGGTCAGTAACGCGCCGGCATGGGAACGTTGCGGTTGTACTTTTTGCGGTATTCCACGGGAGACAGGCCAGTGGTGCGTTTGAACAGGGTACGGAACGCCTTGTTGTCGGTATATCCCACTTCAAACATCACTTCGGTGATATTTTTCCTGCTCGTTTCGAATCCTTTTTTCGCCGCTTCGATCTTCACCCGCTGGATGTATTCGGTGACGGTGTTGCGGGTGGCTTTCTTGAAGCGCCTTTCGAGGCTGCGGCGGCTGATGGCGAAGTGCGTGGTGAGCTGGTCTACCGTAATGCGCTCCGCGAAATTGGATTCGATATACGACTGGATTTCCTTGACGGAGTCGTCCGGATGGTCTTTTTGCCCTTTGAACATAATAAACGCGCTCTGGCTGCCGCGGTCGATTTCGATGGCGAAATATTTGGAGCAAAGGATGGCGAGGTCGCGGTTGGTGTATTTTTCTACGATATGCAGCAGGAGGTTGTAGAAGGAATTGGCGCCGCCGCTGGAATAGGTGCCTTGTTCATCGGTAATGATGCGGTCGGGCACGAGTTCCACCTTCGGGAACATGTCGCGGAAAAGCGCTTCGGAGAGCCAGTGGGTGGAGCATTTGCGCCCATCGACCAGGCCGGTGGCGGCGAGCAGGAAAGCCCCCACGCAAAGGCTCGCCACTTCCGCGCCGCCCGCATGCTGCTGCCGGATCCAGGGCAGGAATTCACGGTTGGCTTCGATCACTTCATCCATATCGCCATTTACGGCGGGGATGATGATCAGGTCGGTTTTGGCAACGTCGGCGATGGTGACATCGGGCTTCACGGAAAACAGGCGGTCGTAAACCTGGGTGTCGCCCGTCATTCCCACCAGCTGCACGGAAAAAAGCGGGTCTTCATCCGTTTGCCGGAGGAATTCATTGACCTGGGAGAACACGCGGAACGAGCCGTCGATACAACCAAGCGCTACTGCGCCTTTCGGGATGAGGATGGAGATATGCTTCATATTTCAAAAATAAGCGAAAATTTTGTCGCAATCCACCCCGCATTTTGCCTTTTTTACACCCCGTCTTTCTGAACTCCGCCTGCTATTTTTGCATTATCAATTCCCCACCGATGGTAGAAGTATTCAAAACAGACGTAGATTCGACCGCCTCCGCCCGGCGCATTACCGCGGCC
Source organism: Chitinophaga pollutisoli (assembly GCF_038396755.1). Lineage (NCBI taxonomy): Bacteria > Pseudomonadati > Bacteroidota > Chitinophagia > Chitinophagales > Chitinophagaceae > Chitinophaga > Chitinophaga pollutisoli. The sequence goes on from NZ_CP149822.1 coordinate 5,743,928, forward strand.
ATCATGGAGGCCATGGAAGGATGCCGCGCCAACTTCGACCTTGAAGACTGCGACCGCATCCTGCGCGTTTGCCGCGATAGCGGAACGGTGGACGCGGAAGCGGTGATCGCGCTGGTGCGAAAACATGATTATTCGGCGGTGGTCCTGGAAGATATCGTAACACAATCTATCACCTCATAAAACCTACACTCATGGCACACATGAATCCTTACCTGAACTTCAACGGGCAGTGCGCGCAGGCGTTTGAATTCTATAAATCCGTGCTGGGCGGCGAATTTACGCAACCCGGTATCATGCGGATGAAAGACGCGCCGCCGAATGAAGAATACCCGCTCGATCCGAAAGACGCTGACCTGGTGATGCACGTGGCACTGCCCGTCGGCAGTAACATCCTTATGGGCAGCGATTGCCCGCCGTCGTGGGGGAGCGTGGAGCAGGGAACGGCCAGCAATATTTCACTGACAACCGCCGATGAGGCGGAAACCAAAAGGATTTTCGACGGCCTCGCCGACGGCGGGAAAGTCGCCATGCCGCTGGGCCCTACGTTCTGGAGCCCGATGTTTGGCATGCTGACCGACAAGTTCGGCATTCAATGGATGGTTGGCATGGAGCACAAACAGCAGTAGTCGCAAAATGTTCGTATTCCCGCTTGTTGTCAAAATAATACCATCAACCTGATCGCTCTCCGGGGAAGATTCGACGATCCTTCGATAATCCTTCGTCGATCCCTCGTTCAAACACCCTCAAGCCCGTACTGCGAACGAACGCGAACGAAGAATGAACGAAGGATGTCGGTAGGATGTCAGCAGGTTTTGCGTCCGATATGGGGATATTTCTTCATATCATGGTCTGCCATCCCGTTTTTGATAATGTTATTTTAACTTACATGTACCTGCCCGCCGGTGTTACCGGACGGGCAGGCTTTTATTAGGTTAAACAACTTACCTGGAGGTCACCGGTGGCCGCCGGAGTTTCTGTTTCACCTATTTTTGCAGTTCAAACCGGAACTATGGAATTAGGAATCAGCTCATTCGGAGAAATCAAGCCGGAAGGCGTCAGCGGCGGCGCCCGCGCATCCTTCCTCGCCATGCAGGAACTGATCGCGGAAGCGCGTTTGGCCGACCAAACAGGGCTCGATGTGTTCGCGCTCGGCGAGCATCACCGCCCTGATTTTATCATTTCCTCCCCGGAAGTCGCCCTTGCGGGCATTGCTTCCGTTACGGAGCATATCCGCCTGTCGAGCTCGGTTACCGTGCTTAGTTCCGCCGATCCTGTGCGCACCTTCCAGCAATTCGCCACGCTCGACCTCATTTCAGGCGGCCGGGCGGAGATCATGGCCGGGCGGGGTTCTTTTACCGAATCTTTTCCACTTTTCGGTTTCAGCCTGAGCGACTACGATCAGCTGTATATCGAAAAGCTGCAAATGCTCATGGAGATCAACGAAAACGAGATACTCACCTGGAAGGGGAAATACCGTGCGCCGGTGAGCAACCGCGGCGTTTATCCCCGGCCATACCAGGCGGCGTTACCTATCTGGATTGCCGCCGGCGGCACGCCGGCTTCGGCGGTGCGGGCGGGCAAGCTGGGGCTGCCATTGATCGTGGCCATCCTGGGCGGGCGCCCTTCGCAGTTCGTGCCTTTCATGAACTTGTACAAAAAAGCAGCCGAAGAAGCCGGGCACGACCTGTCGAAACTGCAATTCGGCATCAACAGCCAGCTGTACATAGCGGAAAATTCCGACCAGGCGGCGGATGAGTTCTGGCCTTCTTACGAAACACTCATGAACCGTGTGGGCCGTGACCGCGGATGGCAACCCATCACCCGCGAACAGTTTGAATACCTCCGCCTGCCCGATGGGCCGCTGTTCGTTGGCAGCGTGCAGGAAGTGACGGACAAAATCCTCCACCAGCACAAACTTTTCGGCCACACCCGATTCCTGGGACAACTGGTGAAAGGGTATATCGAACCCGAAAAAGTACTTCGCTGCATTGAATTGTTCGGCACCCGCGTGGCGCCAGCGGTACGCGCTGCGCTCGGAAAAATGTCTTCCTGATCCCATCGCTTATGGCATTCCACTGGCTTGTTGATTCCCCGCAACGGGGCTTGACAAGCCAGTGAATATTTCCTACCTTGCATGCATTCAACAGGAAATGGTGTCTTCCTGACCCAAACCGCTGCTTCGCAGCTGATGGCGCCTGCAAATACTAACGGCTTCGGCCGATGTTAAAACTATTTGTAGGTATGCACAAACAGCCATCTTCCGACCCCATTGACGTATTCAGGTCCCGGTTTCCTTATGCGTATTATCTCATCATCGCAGTGGCCGTTTCGTTTTTTATCGGCTCGGCCGTAGCGCTGTTCCTGATACTGCTGGATCTTACGACCGTCACGCGCCAGGCGCATCCCTGGCTGTTGTACGGGTTGCCGGTTGCCGGGGTTTTTATCTGGTGGGTATACCATCGTTTCGGCAAGAATTCCGCCGCGGGCAACAACCTCATCATAGACGAGATTCACGCGCCCGGCGGCGGCGTTCCCCTCCGTATGACGCCCCTCGTTTTATTCACCACGCTCATCACACACCTGTTCGGAGGTTCCGCCGGGCGGGAGGGCACCGCTGTCCAAATGGGCGGCAGTATCGCTTACAGGATCGGGGGATGGATGAAGCTGGATGCCGGAGATATGCGGATAATTCTCATGATGGGCATTGCGGGCGGTTTCGGGGCCGTTTTCGGCACGCCCGTGGCAGGAACGGTGTTTGCGCTGGAAGTGCTGGCGATCGGCAAACTGGGCGACCTTAAAGCCCTAGTGCCTTGTGCAGTCGCAGCGTACCTGTCGGACCGGGTATGCCAGTTTTGGGGCGCGGGACACACGCATTACGCCATCGGTTTTGCCGGCGGGTTTGACGGGAAGCTTCTGGGGTGGGTGCTCCTGGCCGGTGTCGCCTTCGGATGCGCCAGCCGGCTGTTCTCCTGGTCCATGCACCGCGTCAAAGACTTATCCGGCAAGCTGTTCGTGGCAACGCCCTGGCTCATGCCCTTCGTGGGAGGTTGCATCATCATCGGCCTGGTATTTATAGCCGGAACGCAAGATTACCTCGGGCTGGGCGTTACAGCTTCGCATGCCGATGGCGTCTCAATCGTTAGCGCATTCCGGGAAGGCGGTGCGGAGCCGTTCAGCTGGTTGTGGAAACTGGCATTTACCGTGGTGACCCTGGGCATGGGGTTCAAAGGGGGAGAGGTGACGCCGCTCTTCTTCATCGGTGCCACGCTGGGGAATGCTATCGCGCTCTATGCGGGTGTGCCGGTAGACCTGATGGCGGGGCTGGGATTCATCGCGGTGTTTGCCGGCGCCACCAATACGCCGGTAGCCTGTACCCTGATGGGCGTGGAACTGTTCGGCCCGGAAAATGTGGTATATTTCGGAGCGGCATGCCTGATGGCGTATTATTTCAGCGGTCACGCCGGTATCTATTCCTCCCAACGGGTTATCATTCCAAAATTCGGATGGGTGAAGAAAGATCCGCGTCACCCGTAACGCAAAGCATTTCACCATGAAAACCACCAATTACTTCAACACCTTTATCGAAGTGGCGGACGATTGTCCGGTGGCGGAAGGGGAGATCCCCCGGGCCAGGAACGGCAAAGTAACTGTTGCGTCGTACCAGTTCGATATGATCCTGGCACATCCCTACAAATATACTTCCGACGATATCCTCTTCAACCAATACGCCGATAAGGAAGGCCTTGCCGGCCAGGCGCGGAAAGACGGCCGCAAAGCATACTTCCAGACCGGGCGTGCCTGCCTGCGTGCTTCTCCGCTCGGAAAGCGCTATGGCTGGGGCATTCACTACGACGCCGAGGGCCGGATCGCCATCTATGCGAAAGGTACGCCGGAATACGATCGTTTCAGCAAAGACCCGCAACTCCAGCACACAAAAGCCATGCGTTCCAAAAAAGCCTGATTTACGGGAACAGTTTACGCAACGGATCCAGTTGTTGCCGGGCGTTTGTGGCGCGGGTGAGCCTGTTTTTTCCCGCCATCGACAACACATCATCAATAAAATCGAACAAACCCGCATCCGCCTGTTTCATGACGGGGTGCGCCGCTTGTTGCCGTGCAGTCTTGTAAGCCGCTTCTGCTTCCTGGTAGCTGGTGGCGGAAGGTTGCAGGAAGTGCAACCCCATCAGGATGTGCGCTTCCGTGACCAATTGGCGGTAGGCCTGTCCGCCGAGCTGATCCACCGGTGATTTGCGGTGCTCAAGGAGCAGTTGGCGCAATTCCGCCACGGCGGCCTCTTTCGATGGCCCTTGCGACCCCGCCACCGACAGGGCGTTTTGTAAAAGGTAGTAACATCCAAGGCTATACGCTTTCAGCCCGTTATGCGCAATGCCCGCGGCTTCCCGGTAACAATCCGCCGAAGCACGGTAAGCGGCTTTTTTCGCTTTTCCATGACTGAGGAACGCTTTGCGTTTGTAAGCGCTGCCGAGCAGGTGCAACCTTTCCGATGTGGCGCCCATTTTCCGGAGGAAGAGAATATCGCCAATAACGCGATCCACGTCCTGCAGGATGGTATCGCTTTGCGCCGGGTTGTCGCGGTATTGCTGCATGAGGGATGCCAGGCGCACGGCGCAGTAGCGTTCCATCGTTGCGCCGGAGAAGCTGGCCGTTTCTGTTTGCAGCAGTTGGGTGAATAGCTGGATGGCGGACTCGAACTGGCCGAGGCTCGCATAAAGCAAGGCCTGCAGCTCGGTGATGGCGGGCGTGCGGATCTTGTTCTCATCCACCTGCCGGCAAATGTCTTCCACCTGCCGCAACGTTCTTTGTACATCGCCGTCGCCCAGATCGAGGGCGCTGAGCATGTTGGAAAGCATAATCTCAGCATCGTCGGCCAGCAGCAGCGGTTCGTTTGGTTTGCCCGAATGGCTGCCTGGTTCCATCACGTAAAACGGATCGCCGTAGCACTGGTATGCGCCCCAGGTATTGGTGCGGTGGCCATGCAGGTCAAAGATGTGTTTGCGCGCGGCTTTCACGGCGTCGCCAAAATTCTTCCCCTGGAACATTTCCTTGTAAAACCGCCCGGTGAAGTCCAGTGCCGCTGCATCGTCTACCGCCCATCCCGCTACGATGACTGCACGTACGCCGTTGTTGATCAGTTGCGTGCCGAAGTTGGCTGCCAGCTGATAACGTTGCTGGTAGCGGGCCTCGGCGGCGCCGTTCATTTCACCGAGGAAGCAGCAGTTGACGAACACGAACTCGGGAACGGTGGGCAGCTGGTCGAGGTGCGTGGTGTTGAGACAGGTTTCTGCCCCGATGAGCATGCCGCTTTTGAGATAGTTTTCAGGATCGAAAACGCCATGCCCTGCGAGGTGGATGATCTTGTAGTCGCGGGCGAAGAGCGCGGATAGGATGTCTGCATCCGACGCGTTGAGCAACGGCCAGGTATTGTAATCCTGCGCATCGAGGAGCTGCTGGACTTTGGCCCCTTCGTGCCGGGCGCCCGGCAATTGGCCATAAGTGCCTTTCAGATCGGGATCGGCTACGATGAGCGCAGTGCGCGATACAACGGGATTGATGCGGATACGGTAATCCTTTGTGGCCAGCTGGCGTACCATCCCGGCGTTGACACTGAGCGGCTGTGTGTCGGTCAATGCGTCCTGCAACAGTTCCCAGGGATATTCCGCCGTTTGGGTATCCACGATCCAGTTGATATTGCTCTGGCGTTTGATCTGGTCTTTAAAATCTTTAGGGATCAGCATTTCGAACATGGACTTGGCGAGCTGGGGATTCCAGCGGTTTTGCCCGCTCATGGCGTTCAGCAGCGATTGCATGCCGCTCCGGGAAACGTGCAGGATGCGCTCCTCTTCCCGCGCGGCGTCGGTAGACATGGTGAATCGCAATTCCCCCGCGCCGTCAGTTTTGTCCCTGTCTTCGATATGCCGCACCTGGATGCGCGTCCACCAGTCGCTGTTATTGTCGATCAGCATGCGTTCCCTGCTGCCGGGGCGCTTTATGATGGTGCGGTTTTTCCAGAGGATGTGCAGCTGTTTCTTTTCTTCTTCGTCGATATGATTGATGGCCATGAAGCAACCCATGGCCCTGTCGCGGAAAAGCTCGATAAATTCTATCTCGCCTACCGTAATAGCGTTGTCGTAATTGTCGCGGATTTTGTCGTTGGCATGCTGCACGCCCGTGATCACCGCGCGCACCGAGCTTTCGATACTTAAACCGCCATACCCGCAACCGATGGCCAGTGTGCTGATGCCCACGGTGCGTTTTGGCGTGGCTACCGAAGCTGGCACGGCGATCGGGCTGTTGAATGCCGATAAGTATTTGAGTACCGCTTTTTCCACCGTTTGCGCCAGCAGCCATGGCGTCAGTTCGCCTTGCCGTCCGAGTCCCGCGATGATGGCGCCTTTGAAGGGCGCCGGATTTTCCACGATGAACAGTTCGCTGGTGCCCGGGTCGCCGGGGTACAGGCCCAGTCCGTGCCGACGCGCGAGTTCGCCGTGCAGGAAATAGTTGATGGCTTTTTCGGCGGAGAAAAGCCCGTCGTTCAGAAAGTGCCCCACCAGCACCGGGTGCGCCGCAAATTTGCAATCGCCGTTGCTAAGGGAAATGGTGATGGGGACGGCGCCTTCGCGGTAAATGGTGTCTTGCGGGAGGCCGAGCATGGAGCGTTCGAGGTTTTCGGGGGAAATGCCGAAGGCCACGGCCGCTTTTTGCGGCTTCGGCTTCGCGGCGCCTCCGATACCGCGGGCTTCCGGGGGCGTGTTGCGCAGCAGGGTGGTGGACCCGTTGCGGAGGATTTCCTTGATGGCGGTGAATATCCGTTTATCGCATGGCAGCGCGCCGTAGGGAACGCTGGTGTAGTATTGTTGTTGCTGGCGCTTCAGCTCTTCCGGGATGGCGCTGTCCCAGGTGGAGCTGCCGTCGCCGCCCGGTTCGCCGGTGAACTGGATACGGCCATCGGGCAAATCGCGATATCCGTCGGGCGTGAGGTGGCCGGGAGGCGCTTGCCCGGCGATGTATGCCACGCCCGCGTAAGTGGTATGCCGCATGCCTTCGCTTACTTCCTGGCGGTATTGGGCGAAGGAACGGAGATCGTTTTCCGAAGGTATCGGCCATCCGGGTTTTTGCAACGCGTGGCGCAGTTTTTCCCAGGTTTTGACATCCGCGAAATCATCGATGGTGGTGGCGGTGGGCAGGAGGCACAACAATCCCGGGAGCCCAGCGAACACTTCGGTGAGCTCGGCGGTGGAGTGGTAGAGGTCGAGGCCGGCGAGCTGGCGCATGACGGCGTCTTCCCCAAACAGCAATTGCGGAATGCGGTAAGTGCCGCCCAGGGGGCTTCCCAGCAAGAGGGCGCTGCACGCGCCCTGGGCGCGCAGGGCTTTCCAAATTTCCGGATGCCGGTATATCAGTTCGCGGACGAGCAGGCCCCCTGTTCCGTGGGCCACGATTTGCACATGGATGCGTCTTTGCAGAAGGGTGTGGATCTTCTCCGCCAGCAATGCGCCGGTATCTACGGGCGAGCGTCGCCAGTCGTAGGGAAACGTGAGCACGTCGTGCGAGTCCGACAGCGCATCGGCCAGCTCAGTATAAGCGGATGAAGGCAATGCTTCTGCTTCTATCTTCGTGTTCTCCATGGAAAGCCTTGTGAGCCCGCCTTTCAGCAGAACATCGTAATCCGGCCAGAGCGTTTCCTGCCCCTCGCGCAGCCAGCTGCCTAAAAGCCCGGGTATAAGTATTGCCACCGGTTTGTTGCCGGTAACCTGGTCGCGGGTAAGCTTGCCGCCCGTGGCAATCCCTGACCGCAGGGCGTCGCCTTCCATCTGCGAACCGGTATTGAATCCCGCTACCGTTCCGCTGCCGTCGTATTGCAATGCCAGCAGCATGGCCGAAGCGGAGCCGCTGTTGGAGAAGTAATTGAAATGGCTCGCATTGCCGCCCTGGTCCAGGAAATATTGCACCCGGTTTGCTGCCCTGCGGGCGCCGTTGTGCATGGAGGCCGTATCTACCACCAGGTCGTTTCCGGTCCGGAAGTACAATTTTCCCAGGATCGCCGCCAGCCCGCGCCAGCTCACGCCCGCGCGGCTGATGCCCGAAATCACGTACAACGGTGCGTCGATCGTTTCTTCCGGCCCGGGATTATTCAACGCGCGGATAAACGGCGAAGCAGGCTGCTGCGCCTCCAGGCCGGGCAGGGAATCCGGATCGCCTTTTGCCGCGACCAGCGCCGCCAGCAAGGCCTTAAAAGCCACTATCGCCGGGTGGAATCCGGTGGCCATGCCCAGCAAGTTCATCACCACATTGAAAAAATGATCCAGCCGGCGCGAGGCGAGCAGTGTGCCGCTCGCCGGACACGCGACCCGCACGGTTTTGGCTACGCTGATTTTTTTATATGGCAAAATGCCGTCCAGCGCCCGTATCGCTGTCAGATCGCCGGTGCGGTCGTATTTCTGTAAATATTCCTTTTCAAGTTTTGTAAATCCTGTCCGCTTGCTTTCTTCCGCATACCGGGCGAGAATATCGCCGATGAGCCCGCCCCGCGAGTGCGTGACCAGGTGCAACGCCGCGCCCTGCGGCAATAGCGCCGCCAGGATTTCAGCGTTTTGCAACGGCGATTGCGTGAGCGTCCGGTGCTGGAAGGCGAGGATGCGGTTGCCGTACATCTTCCGTAAACTTCGCCAGATTTCCGTGCCGCGGAGTGCGCCGAAAGCACCAGCGAAACTGGATGCCGTGCCGTGAAGAAAGAGCAGGTACGGCGTGGCATCGCCATCCATGAATTGATCTTCCTGCAAAGTAAAATCGTCGTTTACGAACATCAACCCGTATTGCCCGTCCGTTTGTTTATCTTCCAGGCTGACCGCCAGGTCACGGATTTTCGGTGCGGCTTCTTTCTTGATGAAAACCTCCAGCAGCTTAATCCCCAGGTCGGGCAGCGCGCCGCGCTCCGGCAGATCGGATGGGAGCGTGGAGGGAAGGCGGTAAACAACATTTCCATTCCGTTCCTGCACCGGCATATCCGGGAACAGGGACTCGAGCGACAGCGGATCGCAGAACCAAACCGTTCCATCGTCGAGCGTCAGGGATAAAACGTGATGGTCTTCCAGGGCAAGGATATGCGCGTCCTGCGAACCGCGTTCCACGCTGCCGAGCTGATAGGCCACCTCGCGCTCCAGGCCGGGCACTTCTTCGGCCGAAACCAGGATCTCGCTATTCGCCGCGATGCGGGTGCCGTAAATATGCAATTCATGGATAGGCATGCTGATATGCGTTTTAGGTTAACGGGATGCGTTATGGGGTAATTACCTGTTATGAAATGTGTTCAATTGCCGGCAGGCGAAAGCTGGCTGCCGTGGGGTGATTTGCGGCAAAAAACGACCGTATGCACCCTTCGTTAAAATGTCTCGCCCCATTCATGGCCGAAAAGCTTGCAGAGGGAGGCCTCGCGATGGCCGTAAGTATTGCGGCTCTCTTCCGCAATACCTTCCTGGTCCATTTCTTCCTCGCTGACCTGGTACTCCGCTTCCTCCGGCGGTTCTTGTTCCGTGGAACAGATCGCATACCAGTGTTCTTCCTGCAACGATTCGATCTTGTATAATGCATATCCATAAACGCTGAGGGCCTGGCCAACGTAGTCCATGGCATCTTCCTGGTCGTCGCCATCGCGCATTTCGGCGAGCTGTTCCAGTTCGGCGGAAAAGAGAATGTCCATATCGGGGTATACCTGTTGCAGGCGGTAGAGTACTTCGGAAGCGTTTTCCTTCCAGGGAGCGGCGGCGATGGGCAGATTCGACAGATTGATTTCCCGCATAAAACCTATTTAGTGAGGCCCTAAAGGTAAGATGAGCGGATGGAACGGCCAAAGCCGCTTTTACAGTACGGCGTTGATGGTGAAAAGGCGACTGTCGCCCGCGTCGTTGTCGGCCACGAGGTGGAGCAGTAACCCCTCCGACCTGACTTTCTCCAGGCAAATCCCTTCGATCTTCTGCCCGGCGAAAACAGGGGAAACCGCCGGCAGGTTGATCATTTCATCGACCGTCAACGTTTCCTGCCGCGACTTTTTACTGAATTCCCGGACAATACCGAGATAGCTGTCGCCGATGATACCGTCGTCGTACGTACTGGTCGTGGCCTCGGTGGTAAATGTAAGTAGGAGGATATCGCGGGCGGAGATATAGCACAGGTCCGACACGCCGCAAAATCCCCGGCTGTTATCGGGGAGCTTCAGCGATTGGATAAATGGAATATCCTGCTCCATGGCGTTCCAGCAATCGGGGCGGGCGTAAATGAGCGTGTTGTGCGGATTGTCTTCGTGGCCGCGGTTGGCGAAGATGAGCCGCGTTTTGAACATCGTGGCGCCTTCGATATTGACGTCATGCAGGTGCTGGCCGAGGTGCTCCAAGAAATCGTCTGCATACCGTGAATAGATCACGGGATGATCGCTGGTGCGTAGGGGGAGCGGCACCAGTACGATCTGGCGGCGGGTGTCCAGGCTGGCGGAACCGAAAGCCGCGAGGTACACGGCCTGCTTGTGCTTCATCACCACGGCGGATTCCAGGTCGGCCTTCTCAGGTTTGGGAATCCTGTATTGCGGATGGGAAAAGAGCGTAACGGAACCGGCGGTACGGTACCGCGTGTCGAGGATGCGGAGCTCCCGGGCGTCGTCGCCCGTGAGGTAGAGCCGCCCTTCGGTAAACGCCAGGGCAGAGCCGGAAGGGAAGTCGGATAGTAATTGCTCTCGGAGGAGGCTGATAGCGGGCTGGATGAGCATATCTTCAAATATAAGTTATTCGCCCCAGAGGGTGATGACCAGTTGCCGGGGCCCGCCGGCATCGCGGTGCTCGCAGAGGTAGATGCCCTGCCAGGTGCCAAGCGCGGGGTGGCCGTTGCGTACGGGCAGCATCACAGAGCACCCCAGCAGCGAGGCTTTCAGATGCGCGGGCATATCGTCGGAGCCTTCATAATCGTGTTCGTAATCGGGATCGTTTTCCGGAACCGCTTTATTGAAATAGGTTTCGAAGTCCGCGCGCACCGTAGGGTCGGCGTTCTCGTTTACTGTCAGCGATGCGGAAGTATGCTGGATGAACACCTGCAGCATCCCGGTTTTCACCTGCCGTATGGCGGGGATTGCGCGCAACACTTCGTCGGTGATCAGGTGGAAGCCCCTGTGCTTCGCCGGCAACCGCAACATTTCCTGGTAGATCTTCATCATGGATCGATTTAAAGACAATTCCGGGCCAGTCCGGTGGCCCAAGATAGGGAATGCGACCGGAATATCATCGCTGTAGACCATGTTAGGGTTGCTGAAGGAACCATTGCGCGGTAGCTTTCACGCCGTCTTCGTAACGCGTGGGGGTGAAGTGGAAATGCTTTTCGAACCTGGAAGAATTAAAGCGGAAGGGGAACTCGTCTTGGTAATGCATTTCAAACATCTCGCGCATGAAGGGGTTGAACCAGCCGAAAACCTTGAGCAACCATTTGGGCAATACGAACACGCCGTCTTTCGCGCCCATTTCCTTCGCCGCCAGCGAAATGAACTGCCTGCCCGTCAACGCCGGGCTCACGGCCGGCAAGTGCCAGATCTGCCCGAGGGCTTCTTCGGATTGCGAAAGCAAATACAAAGCCCTGGCGGCATCGGGTGTGTAGTTGTAGGAGCGGGGCACATCGGCGTTGATGAACCACTGGGCTTTTCGACCTTTTTTCATATTGGCGAACACGAGCACTCCGGCGGCGCTTTTATCGCTGACGCCCGGCCCGTAAAAATCCACCGCGCGGGCAATGATGGCATCGATGGCGCCCGCCCGCATTTCCGCTTCGAGCATGCGGGCCACGCCGGCGCGTACTTTGCCTTTCCGGCTCACGGGGCGGTAGGGGGTGGTCTCGGTGATTTCTCCGTCGGATTTCCCATACATGTAAGCGTTGTCGAAGAAGATGAGCCTGGAACCGGAGGCTTTGCAGGCATCGATGACGCTGCGCATGATCCGGGGCCAGTCGCGTTCCCATATCGCGGCATTGTATTGGATGCCTACCAGGAGGTAAACGACGTCAGAACCCTGCACCGCCCGCAGTACCTGGTCGTGGTGCAAAACATCGGCGGCGATGGATTCCACACCCTCCACGGGCTGCGGGTTCCGGGAAACTAGACGGACCTGGTGGCCGGCGGACTGGAGAACGGGGAGGAGGGCGTTTGCGATGGTGCCGTTAGCGCCGAGGAGCGTATGTAATGCCATGATTGAAATGTTTTACTTTTGATGTGTGGTTTGATGATGCAAACTTAGCACCGGCGCACCGCCTGAAATTGTAAGAAAACGAACGCAATGGATATCTACGGCAAGAAATATGAAATCGACGAACGGCTGAAAAGCGTGCTGCAGCCGCTATACGCTATCAAGTCGCCGGAATGCTCCGCTACGGAGGTATTCCATCTTTCCCCTAATCTGGAAATGCTGCTGATCTTCAGTTTCGGGACGCCGGTGCGGTACACGTTCGAAAATAAAGGGGAACCGGAGCGGATGATGGACAAAATTATGATCCTGGGCCCCCTCCGCCGGATGCTCACCTACGAACGCGCCGGCGGCACCGATATTTTGGTGTTGCCTTTCGTGCTCGACGGCTTCTATCGCCTGCTTGGCATATCGCCTGACGGCATCGACCCAGGTTCCCCTGACGATCCGCGGTTCGCGCAAACAGCCGGGCTGTTGGCAGCCATGCACGACCGCCTTGCCGGATATACCGACCCGATGGAACGCGCCGCCGCGGCGGAGTCATTCGTCCTCCGCGCCGTCGCGCCACCGGAAGCCGCGTCTGTACCGCTGTTGCAGGGCCGCGATGCGCTGCATGACCCCAACCTCAATCCCGTAAAGGTGATTGCCGGGCAATGGGACATCACGGAACGCGCCGTGCAACAGCGCTTCCGGAAATATGGCGGTTATTCGCCCAAGGAACTGATCCGCTTTCTCCGCTTCAAGGAAGTGGTGAACTGGTTGCTGGCGCACCCCGACGAGAAACCCGACTGGTTCTTCCTCATCGAAAAATTCGGTTACCACGACCAAAGCCACCTCATCAAAGATTTCAAACTATACACCGGCGCCCCTCCCAGGGAATTCCTCCGGATGAACGACAACGGCAGCTTTTGTACGAGCTGGCAAGCGGAAGGGGATTGATACCGGGATTTACCCATCTTTGATTCCACAACATTCAGCATCAGCCGGTTTACCGGTGCAAAGAATTCGTTGGAAATGATTTTCGGTTGATCGGGTTGCTGCCATACCAGGCGGCAATTGGCGGTATATTGTTAGGTAAGGGTGCTGTAGTTTTGATGCCGGCAAGAAAAGATTGACAGGCATAGTAAGAAAAAAAAGCACGTTGCATGGCTGGTTTTGCAGTAGGATGCAAGCACGCTTTTCTTCCATACAACTATTTTCAGCCGGCTTTATCGAGCCCGATGCCCAGTCTGATAGCGCTTTCCACGGGGGTGTAATTGTTTTCGCGGTTGAAGAGGGTGAAAGGTTTTTTAGGATGAAGTCCGGGTTGGGCGAGGAACCTGGGCTGCGTGCCCTTGTGCTGCTGTGCCGCATGCACGAGGAAAGGGTGGCAGAGATAGACGGTTCCGGCTTCTCCGGTCGCCAGCACTTCTTTCCGCTGCCCGGTGCCACCCAGCCGGTCGGCGATCTGGAGGGCGGTGAGCCCTTTGTCGCCGTGGGGCCGCAGCATGCGGGCCACATCGAGGTGGGAGCCGGCGCGCAGCCGCGTGGGCGCATCATTTTCACTGACGTCGGAAAACAGGAACAGCATCAGCAGGGCGCGGCCCTTGGAGTGGAGATTAGACCGCCATTTGAAGTAATTCCCCGGATCCTGCGCGGCTTCGCGGCCGGGGAAGCTCACGTCTACATGCCAGCCGTCGTCGCCCGCCGGTTCGTGACCTGGAAAACGGACGGGAAACGTGCCAACGCTATGTCGGGGCGCCCATTTGCCGGGCCCCACGAGCTGGTCGAAAGCCGCATGCAGCAAAGGCGTGTTGGCCGCCTGCACAATCGGCGCATGCGAAAGCTCGCCCAGCCACACGACGGGCGCTTTCCAGCCCTGCGGCGCATCCGGCCGGAGGTTCATTTCCTTCCATAGAATTTCCTGCGCCTCCAGCGCCAGGTCGCGGGGGAATGCCTGATCGAGGCGAACATAGCCTTCCGTAATGAAGTGTCGGATATCGGCGTCCGATAAGGGAAGATTGGGTTGCAACATATGGCAGGGTTTGATATCCAATTTACGCAAATGCCGGGAAGGGAACAACAATAAACGGTTTTCAGCCTTTCCACCATGCCAGCGCCCGTTGCTCGGCGGATTTCACAAAAGCGTCTTTGGCGGCGTTGTATTCATTGGTGTCGCCGAATTCACGGGCTGATAACCCGATTTTTACCGCCGCATACGCTTCCGCCACCTCCGGATGGGAACGCAGAAAATCCCGCAACGCCAGGTGCCGCTTCCAGTGATAGGTATGCCGCACCATCACGTGGATGTTCACCAGCGAGGGGATTGGCCCGCCGGTCACGAAGGGGTCGCCGATATCGACGAGCGGCGGCGCCGTTTCGCCGGGCGGCATGCTCAGCAGCGCGAAGAACCGCCGGTAAGGCATGCCCGGTTCGTATTTGCGGAAGTAAGTAAAACCGCAGCGGGTCAACGGTTCCACGGTTTTGTCGAGCAGTTCGTCGGCCGCAAGCCCCACCAGGATGTCGATCACCGGCTTGGCGGCGAGCCCGGGCACGGAAGTGCTGCCAATATGGTCCACCACCGGGAATAAATGGCCAAGACTGTTTTCTATCGCGCGCTGATGTTCGCGGAAGGCATCCGGCCACAAGGGATCGTATGGAACGATCACGACTTTCATGATTCGGATGTTTCCATCATGGCGGCGGCCATTTCTTTCACGAATTCCTTATGCTGGTTGCCCCACTGGTCCATCACCGCGATGAGCGGCAGCACGGATGCGCCGAAGCTGGTAAGGAAATACTCCGCTTTCAGCGGAAAGCCGCCTGACGCTTCTTTGCGGATCACCTGCAATGCTTCCAGCTCGCGCAGGTGCATCTGGATTACGCGGGAAGGAGCTTCCGGTATTTCGCGCTGCAGGCCGCTGGGCCGGCGGATCCCGCGTGAGATCGCGTCGATGATGCAGGCGCGCCACTTGCCGCCCACGATCTTGTTGGCCACATTCACGCCGCAATCCAGGTTTTCGGAGATCTTCTTTTCGTACATGTTCCGAATGTAAGTTTTTTCCCTGAATGAGGAAAAGCCCGGTATAGGGAACTTTTTATCCCTACCGAATCTTTACTCCGTTATTGCCCGCGTTCGCGCCAACCCGCAATTTTGTTCCAGCAAAAACGAATGGAAAATGAAAAACAACAACGAAAGAACAGCGGCCGTTCTGGGCCTGGGCATGATGGGCGCCACCCTGGCCAAACTCCTCCTCGCGGCGGGATATGAAGTCACGGTCTGGAACCGCAACAAAGATAAATCCGCACTGCTGGCGGAAGCGGGCGCCACGGTGGCGGATTCGCCGGGAGCCGCCGTGAACGCGGGCCAGGTGATCGTGATGTGCGTACATGATTATGCCGCCGCAACATCCATCCTGTCCCAAACCGAACAATCTGGCTGGAAAGGGAAAGTACTTGTGCAACTCACCAGCGGCAGCCCCGCCGAAGCGGAGCAACAGGAGCAATGGGCGGAAGCGCTGGGCGCCAGGTACCTCGATGGCGCCATCCAGGCCGCACCGCAGCAGATGGGCCGGGAAGACACGCCACTGTTCCTTTCCGGAAAAAACGCGGCATGGGACCAGGCGCTGCCGGTGCTGAAGGTGTTCGCCGGATCGCCGGAATGGCTGGGCATCCCGGCGGGACTTGCCTCGTCGGTGGACCTGGCCACGCTGTCGGGAATTTACGGCACGATGATGGGCTTCTTCCACGGCGCGCGGATCATGGAGCACGCGGGATTCCCGGTCGACAAATACGCCGCGCTGCTGTCGGGCATCCTGGGCACATTCGGCGAATTCATTCAACTGGAAGGGCAGCTCGTTCACCAAAACCGTTTCGAAAAAAGCGAAAGCCCCATGAGCATTTCAGTGGATGCTACCGCGCGCATCCTCCGGCAGGCGCAGGAATCGGGGATTCATGATAAATTCCCGCGGTATGTAGCCGGCGCGTTCCGGGAAGCGGCGGATAAAGGATTGGCCAATGAAGAACTGGCCGCGATGATCAAAGTACTGCGGGGATAGATGCGGCCGTGCGCGGCTGGCTGAAAAATAGCCCGAAATCAGCTGCTCCCTGGCGTAAAATGCGCTTCAGGGAGCAGTCGCTGTTACCGCTCATCTATATTTCCCGCCATCGGGCATTTCGCCGGAAAAAACGGGCGGTCCGGGGCCTTCTGGCGTTGGCAGGAAGATTTCAGGTGAGATAAAATGCTGATTTGTAATGCTGAAATGTAAAAAACGGCCGCTGAAATGCAGATTCCGTCCAATGAAGCGATTTGCCTGGAAATGCTGTGTTTTACTCCCTAATTGCCCGGGAAAACGTCCGGAATCGGACATGGGAAATAAATAGTAAGCGCTTACGTAAAATGGGTTGGCGGGATGGGCGGATTGGATGAATTTCGAGGAAACAGCACCTCAAATCATACCCCCGATGAAGCGATTATTTGTACCCTCCGTTACCTGGAAATTGTTTGTCTGTCTGATCTGCCTGTTGCCCTTGCAGCTGCTGGCGCAGGAAACGGGCGTTTTGCGCGGCAAGGTGACCGGCGGCGAAGTGTTCCGGCCGAATGAAGTGATCGTTCAACTCCTCAACGAAAGCGACAAAAAACTCGTGAAGATGGAATACGCCGATGCGAAAGGGGATTTCCGGTTTACCGGCATCCGCGCAGGCAAATATCACATCCTCATCCAGCATCTTTCCTACAACCGCTACATTTCCCCGGCCATTACGCATACTACCTTCACCGATATCGGCGGCATCCGCCTGGAAGCCGCTACCCGCCAGCTCCGCGAAGCCAGTGTAGTGGCGCAGAAGCCCCTCGTGCAGCAACAATACGATAAAACCGTCCTCAATGTCGCCGGCTCCATCGGCGCGGCGGGGAGCAATGCGCTGGAAGTGCTGGAGAAAGCCCCTGGTATTACGGTCGACCAGAACGACAACATCGCCATGCGCGGCCGCCAGGGTGTGCTCGTGATGGTGGACGGGAAGCAGGTGCCCATGTCCGGCCCGGACCTCGCCAGTTACCTCCGCAGCCTCAACGCCGCGCAGGTCGACCGGATCGATCTCATTACCAATCCTTCCGCCAGATACGATGCCGCAGGCAATGCCGGTATCATCGACATCCGCCTGAAAAAAGGGAAGAACAACGGCACCAACGGCACCCTGGGCCTCAGCCTCGCCCAGGGCGCCTATCCTAAAGCCAACCCATCTTTCTCCATCAACCACAAAAAAGGTGCGTTCAATTATTTCGCGTCGTATAATTTCAGCCACCGCCGCGATTTCAATGAGCTCAACATCCACCGTAAATTTTTTCCGCGCAGGGCGAAGAAACCGGCGGCAATGATTACGACAATCTCTTCAAACTCAAATTCAATACGCATAACGTTCGCGGCGGCATGGATTATCAGCCTGATGCGCGCACGACCATCGGCTTCGCGGCTAATGCTATCGTGAGCGACGGCGGCATCGGGTCCGACAGCCGTGCGCAATCCTACGACGCGGCGCAGGCGCCCGCAGGGCGTTTCAATACTTTTGGCGACAACGATCTGCATCGCCGCAACTACAGCGTCAACGCCAATTTCCGCCGCCTGCTCGATACCACCGGGCGCGAACTGACGGCGGATTTGGATTACGCGCGTTTCTCCAACTGGGAATACCAAAACTACCGCACTTCCTATCTCGATAACCACAACGCGCCCCTGCGCCCGGATTTCCTGCTTTTCGGCGATCTCAGCGGCGACCTCGACATCTATTCCGTGAAAATCGATTACACGCATCCTGTACAGGCGCTGGGTCTGAAACTGGAAGGCGGTATCAAAAGCAGTTGGGTTCGCACTGATAATGACGTCAGGTTTTTCGACCGCAGCAATGGAAGCGATGTGCTGGATGAAGGGAAGAGCAACCGTTTCATCTACAAGGAAAACATCAACGCCGCTTACCTGAACGGTTCCGGCAAGTGGCGCAAACTGAATTACCAGTTCGGCCTGCGGATGGAACATACCCGGGCTAACGGCCGCCAGGTAATCCATGAAGAGCAATTCGACCGCGATTATGTGCAATTGTTCCCCAGCGGGTACGTCGGTTACCAGTTCAGCCCAAAACACGACCTGGGCGTAACGCTCAGCCGAAGGATCAACCGGCCCTCGTACCGCCAGCTGAACCCATTCCGCGTATTCCTCGACCCGCTGACGTCGTCCACCGGCAATCCCGCGCTGAACCCCGAAATCACCGCGTCGTACGAGATCGTGTACACCTTTAACGAAGCGTACACTGCAAAGGCGGGGTACAGCCGCACGACAGATAATATCCTGACCGTCCTCGGTCCCGATAAGGAGCCCAACAGCGTACTCCAGACCAACCGAAACCTCGCGCGGTACGATTATTACCATCTTACCATAGGCATTCCCGTTACCGCTTTCAAATGGCTTAACAGCAACAACACGCTAGTGGTATATTATGGCCGGTATAGTGGCAACCTTGTGAATACAGACCTCAACGAAGGCCGCGTGGCCGTGAACCTGAACAGCAGCAACACTATTACCCTGAACCCGAAAACGGCGATGGAGATCACAGGGAATTACCAGAGCCGCAGCTGGTACGGTTTCCTGGACGTACGCAGCAGCTTCCAGCTGGGAGCGGGCATCCAGCGGCAGTTCTGGGAAAGGAAAGGTTCCGTGAAACTGAATGTGAGCGATATTTTCTATACCGGCAGAACCAAAGCCTTCACAGAGCTGACGGGCTATTCCGAAGCGTTCCGCCAGTTCCGGGATACGCGCGTGGTGACGCTGACCTTCCATTATCGGTTCGGCGGGCAGCAACAGGGGCCGCGCAGGCGCGCGGGCGGGGCGGAAGAGGAGAAGCGCCGGGCGGGCTGATGCCTCGTGAATTTATCTTGTCGGCGCGTTTCCGGGGTGCCGGTTATCATTCCAGGGTGCCCGATCAACGCTTCAGTAGCTGATTCTGTGGGATTTTAAGGGAAAGTGCGTGGCGACACCTAAAAAGGAATATTTTTAAGGTATGAATATCGTCCACGAACTGGAAGAACTGGCATTGGCTACCCGGCTTAAAAGGCTTGGGGAACGTTTGTCGCAGGATGTTAGCCGGATTTACAAGGAATCGTCGCTGGATTTCGAAGCGCGCTGGTTCCTGATCCTGGAATTGCTCAGCCGCAAGAAAACGATGGGCATCACGGAGATTTCAGAAGCGCTCCAGATCAGCCATCCCGCCGTGGTGCAGCTGGCCGACCAGATGCTGGAGCAGGGGCTCATGAAAGCCTCGCCCGACCCGCGCGACGCCCGCAGGAGGCTGCTCTCGCTCAGCGCCAGCGGCAAACACATGTACAAGCGCATCGGGCCCATGTTGAAGGTCATCCGCGAAGAAAACCGCAAATGGCTGCAGCAATCAGCCGGCGATCTTCTCCGCATCCTGGGCGACCTCGAGCAGGCGCTCGACGATAAAAGCATGTACCAGCGCATCCGCGAAGGGCTCACACGCGAAAGTTAACCCCCGTTCAGGCGGTCACGCCGTTTACGGCATCTTCGATTTCCCTGATGATGATTTTCTTCTGTTTCATCATGGCCTGCGCGGCTTTCATCTGTTTTTCCTTATCCGGGCCCGCCATCAGTTTCGTCAGTTCTTCAGGCGCCACCTGCCACGAAAGCCCGAATTTATCCTTCAGCCAACCGCACATGCTTTCCTGTCCGCCGCCGGCCGTCAGCTTGTTCCAGTAATAATCCACTTCTTCCTGTCCCTTGCAATTTATCGTCAGCGAAATCGCTTCCGTGAATGGGAACTGCGGGCCCGCATTCAGGGCGATCATTTTCATGCCGAATAATTCGAATTCGGCCGTGAGAAGCTTGCCTGCGTGGGGGCCGCCCCAATCGCCGTAATAGCTTTTATGCGTGACTTTGAAATCGGGGAAGATGGATTGGTAATACTCCATGGCCTCGTCGGCATTGAAGTTGAACCAAAGGCAGGGCGTTATCTTTTGCATATCGTACCGTTTTTGGGTGATGGAATGTTACGGTACAAACTTACTCCGTTCCCACAGTTCGCACCCTGTGCATATGCGACAATAAATAGGCGTAAAACGACAAATTTAGCAAGCGGGAGAAATAAAGGTGTTTACGGTTGATACGCGGGGCCGGAGAAGGCGAACAGCGGCTGGTAATGTTCCACCGTGGGGAAGGGGTCGTAGAATTCATGCAGCAGGGCTTTCCACTCCTGGTACAAGGGGTGCTGGCGGAACCCGACGGTATGGTGCTCCACTGTTTCCCAGTTTACCAGTAATACATACCTGCCGGTCTTTTCCATGCAACGGCGCAACTGGTGCCCGGCATAGCCTTCCATCCGGCTGAGGATCCGCTGTGCGGACTCGAAATTATGCTCGAATGCGTCCGTTTTCCCCGGGATGACATCGAGAATTGCGACTTCCAGTATCATTGTTTGAATGATAATTTGATAGTAATATATACAAAAATATCGATAATTAAATAGCTGCACCAATTGCGCCTACACGATCCCTGCCGCCCATCCCAAACGCATGAACGATTCCCGGCGGGGCGATTTTAGTTGCTTCCATCCTGCATTTGCATAATCATAGTTATGTTTTTTTGTAAAGCTGAAATCTTACATTTGTACTGGAATTGTAGGTTGTGATGCCAGAACCCTTATCCATAGCGGATTCTGAAAAACTGGCATTCGTTTTGTTTAACAGCCATGAAACATGAACAGGGCCCCCGGGTCATATACCCCCGAAAGAAGAATGCACCTTACTGATGAAAAACAGGATAACCGAATGTAGGACGGCCCCCTCACCGAAGGAAACTAACACATATGCATTACCGACGAATCCGGGCCTATTTGCTATGCTGTGTGCTGACGATTGTGTGCGCCCATAAAAGCGCCGGTCAGTTACAACATATCAGGCAACTGCAGCAGTCCCTCGCCTCTACTACCGATAGCCTCGCTTATATCGATGCATTGGTCGATCTCGCCGATTATTACCATTACCGGCAGGGAGACAGCGTGCGATATTATGCCGAAATGGCCCTCGCAATGGCTGAACGACATGGATATGAGCGCGGCATCGCGGGAGCCATTACCGGCAAGGGCGTTTACTATATGACGCGCAACAATTACCTCTCTTCACGATTCAATAACGATGCCTTGCGGATGTACCGCAAAATGGGAGACAGCACCCGCGTTTCCCTGCTCCTCAACAATATTGCCATCAACTTTATCTTCGACGGCAATTATGCCAAGTGTATCGACAAGCTCCATGAAGCGGACCGGGTCGCCCAGCGGGCACCGAAAGATACCGTACGGGCTATGGTGCTTTTAAACCTGCTGGAAATGGACACCTCGCTTACTAAGCGGCAAAGGGATTCCATGCTGGTGATTGCCCGGAGGACCGCCACACGGTGGAAGGATGAAGTCATGCTGAATGCCTGCCTCCAGTACGAGGCAAACCGGATGTATGTTGCCGGCGGAGTCAAAGAAAGCCTGGTCATGATGGAGGGTGCCCTGGCCGACGCGGAAAGGATCGGCAACTACAGTTTCATGGCTTTCATACATGGAGATATTGGCAGAATGATCCTGGAAAGCGGCGGCGACACCGACTTGTCGATGCATCATCTCACGGAAGGGCTCACCATTGCGACAAACCAGCAGTTCTTCTATACCGCCAGCCTTTTGCTGCCGGAACTGATGAAACTTTGCGAACAAACGGGCGATACGGCCAAAGCTTACCAATATGCGCAACAACAGTTGCAATTGTCGGAAAAAGCAGTTATAGAGCTTCAGTCGTCCGGCTTTACCTATTTTGATTTTGTTTTGAACGAGCGCAACCTGCGCGATGCGCAAGAGCGGCAGGCCGCTCAGAAAAGAACGATCTACCTGCTCATCCTGCTGACGCTCGTTACCGGCGGGCTCCTGTTTTTTGTGTACCGCTCGCGCCTGCAAACCCGCAGGATGGCCAGGATACAGCAGGAGCGCAACCGCGAGCTGGAAGATTGGGACCAGTTCCACAACATGCTCATTTCCGTGATGGCCCACGATCTCCGCGCGCCTTTCTCCAACATTCTCGGCATTACACAGCTGATCAATATGACGGGACAGCTTTCGCCGGAGGAAATCAAGGTGATGATGGGCAGCCTCACGAAGACTTCCGAAGAAAGTATTCGTTTCATGGAAGGCCTCCTCGCATGGATCGGCACCAAGCGCAAAGGCGGGAAATTCACCACGGAATCGTTTATGGTGGAAGACGTGGTGCGGGAAGCCAACCACTTTTTCGCTCCCGCGCAGGAAGAGAAAAACGTTCGGCTCGAAATCGATGAAAGCGTAGAAGGGCAGGCAGTGTATGCGGAGAAAAATATGCTGGGCTTCATATGCCGCAATATCCTCAACAACGCCACCAAATATGCCGCCAAAGGCAAGCCTATCGTGGTGCGCGCCTTCATTGAGGGCGACAGCCTCGTAACTGCCGTCACCAACCATGGCAAAGAGCTCAGCGAAGCGGAAATCAATAAAATTTTCCATCCGGAACAAAAAAGCATGGCGGCCAAGGACGGGCTGAAAGGCGCGGGGATCGCCATGATTATCAGCCAGGATATGCTGGAGCGTATGCACGGGCGTATTTGGGCCGAAAGCGAGCCTGGCGTAGGCACCACGTTTTATTTCGCGCTACCGCGCAATGTGCAGGCCGGCAAAGCGGTGACGGCATAAACGAAAAATCCCGCGGACAGCCGAAGCGTTCCCGCGGGATGTTATTTTCCGAAAGCTTTATCAGAGTTGCGCCAGTACCTGGTCGCCCATCGCGGCGGTACCCAGTATTTTGTCTTTGGGCGTTTTTGCGTCGGCGATGTCGCCGGTGCGGAAGCCTGCTTTCAGCACTTTATCCACCGCTTCGATCACGGCTTCGGATTCCGCTTTCATGCCGAAGGAAATATCCAGCAGGAGGGCGGCGGAAAGGATGGAAGCGAGCGGGTTGGCAACGCCTTTGCCCGTGATGTCGTGCGCGGAACCGTGGATAGGCTCGTACACGCAGGTGCCGTCGCCGATGGAGGCGGAGGCCAGCATGCCCATGGAGCCCGCGATCTGCGAAGCTTCGTCGGTGAGGATGTCGCCGAACAGGTTGGCGGTCACCACCACGTCGAAGCGCTTGGGATCTTTAATGAGCAGCATGGCGGTGGCGTCCACGAACTGGTGTTCTACTTCCACATCGGGGTATTCGGGTGCGATCTTTTGGATCACCTCGCGCCAGAGGCGGGAGGTTTCGATCACATTGGCTTTATCTACGGAGCAGAGTTTTTTGCGGCGGGTGCGCGCGGCTTCAAACGCTTTGCGGGCGATGCGCTCTACTTCGAAGCGGCTGTATTCGGCGATGTCGAAAGCGGTGTCGCCGTTGTTTTTACGGCCTTTTTCCCCGAAATAAATATCACCGGTAAGCTCACGGAAGAAGAGGATATCCGCGCCCCGAAGGATTTCCGGTTTGATGCTGGAGGCTTCCAGCAGCTCGTCGAACAGTTTGATGGGGCGCAGGTTGGCGTAGAGGCCCAGTTCCTTGCGCATTTTGAGCAACCCCTGCTCCGGGCGTACCTTGGCGGAGGGGTCGTTATCGTATTTGGGATGCCCTACGGCGCCGAAAAGCACGGCGTCGGCCTTGTGCATCTTCTCAAGGGTAACGGCCGGCAACGGGTCGCCGGTGGCCTCGATAGCCGCGTGGCCCACGAGCGCGTCGTCGTAAGTGAAGGTATGGCCGAACTTCGCGGCGATCCTGTCCAGTATTTTCTTGCCTTCGGCAGTTACTTCCTGCCCGATCCCGTCGCCGGGAACGATTAAAATATGCTTTGTTGCCATTCGGTAGTGATTAATCTTTTACAGTAAGTTCAGCATTTTTTGCGTCGCCTTGATGGCCGAAACGGTCTGGTCGCTGTCGAGCCCGCGCGTTTTGAATTCGCGCTGGTTGGGCAGGCGCCAGGTGATGACGGTTTCGCAGAGCGCGTCCGTTTTACCGCCGGGCGGGATGCGCACGGTGTAATCGGTGAGTTGCGGCAACTCTTCTTTCCTTTTCTTATAGACTTTTTTCAGCGCGTTCATGAAAGCGTCGTACTGCCCGTCGCCCTGCGCATGTTCTTCGAACTGCTCGCCTTGTACGCTGATGCGTATGGTGGCGGAGGGTTTCAGATGCTTGGCGTGGGTGAGCACGTAATCTTCGATCTGCACCTTCTGTTCGATGGTGTTGCTGTCGAGGATGTCGGAGATGATATAAGGCAGATCGGCTTGCGTCACCATTTCCTTCTTGTCGCCCAGTTCGATGATTTTCTGCGTCACTTTCCGGAGATCGGCTTCCGACAGCCGGATGCCCAGCTGCTGGAGGTTGTTCTCGATATTGGCCTTCCCGCTCGTTTTCCCCAGTGCATATTTGCGCTGGCGGCCGAAGCGTTCGGGCATGAGGTCGCTGAAATAGAGTTTGTTTTTCTTGTCGCCGTCGGCATGGATGCCGGCCGTTTGCGTAAACACGTTTTCGCCTACCACCGGTTTGTTGGCCGGTACGCGGATGCCGGAAAAGGTTTCCACGAGCTTGCTCACGCTGTAGAGCGATTTCTCCGCCACATTGGTTTTTACCCCGGGCATGAAATCGTTGAGCGTGGCGATGGCGCTGGCGAGGGGTGCGTTGCCGGCCCTTTCGCCCATGCCGTTGATGGTAAGGTGGATGCCTTGCACGCCGGCGCGCACGCCTTCCAGCACGTTGGCGGTGCCGAGGTCGTAATCGTTATGGGCATGGAAGTCGAAATGCAGTTTCGGGTAACGCTGCACGATTTCGGCGAGGAAGTCGTAAGATTCGGCAGGGGTGAGGATGCCGAGGGTGTCGGGCAGCATCACGCGCCTGACGGGTTGCGTGGCGATGAAGTCGAGGTACTGGAACACGTATTCGCGGGAATGGCGCATGCCGTTGCTCCAGTCTTCGAGGTACACGTTCACGGTGAGGCCTTTCTTACGGGCCCTGGCGATCACATCGGCGATGTCCGCGAAATGCTGTTCCGGTTTCTTTTTGAGCTGATGCGTTAGGTGATTGAGGGAACCCTTGGTGAGGAGGTTCATCACCTTCGCGCCGGTTTGCTGCATCCATTGGATCGACACGTCGCCGTCCACGAATGTGAGCACTTCCACGCGGTCGAGCAGGTCGTTGGCTTTCGCCCATTTGGTAATGGCTTTCACGGCGGCCATTTCTCCGTCCGACACGCGTGCGGAAGCCACTTCGATGCGGTCCGCCTTCACTTCCGTAAGCAGCAGCTGGGCGATGGTCAGTTTCTCCGAAGGGGAAAATGAAACGCCGCTGGTTTGCTCGCCGTCGCGAAGCGTGGTGTCCATGATCTCAAGATGTCGCTGGGCGGGCATTATCAGTATATGCTTTTGGCGGCGAATGCCTGGATGTCGTCCTTCATCGCCTGTAAGTAATCGATATCATCGTAACCGTTCATCAGGTTATGCTTTTTGTAGCTGTTGATGGCGAAGGATTCGCTTTCGCCGGTGGCGGCGATGGTGATGGACTGCTTGCCAAGGTCTACGGTGATTTCGGCTTTGGGATCGGCTTCCACGGCGCGGAAGATCTTATCCAGGAATTCGGGGCTCACCTGAACGGGGAGGATACCGATGTTGAGGGAGTTGTTTTTGAAGATGTCGGCGAAGAAGCTGGATACCACGCAACGGAACCCGTAATCGTAGATCGCCCAGGCCGCGTGCTCGCGGGAGGAGCCGCTGCCGAAGTTCTTGCCGGCCACGAGGATCTTACCCGAATAGATCGGGTTGTTGAGGACGAAATCCTGTTTGGGGGAATCGTCGGCGTTGTACCGCCAATCGCGGAACAGGTTATCGCCAAAACCCTTGCGCTCTGTGGCTTTCAGGAAGCGCGCGGGAATGATCTGGTCGGTGTCTACGTTCTCGATGGGCAGGGGTACTGCGGTGCTGGTGAGAACGGTGAATTTATCGTATGCCATTGTTGGTTTGTCTCTGCGTTTGAAAAGATTAAGCGATGAGGTCTCTCGGGTCGGTCACCACGCCGGTAACTGCTGCTGCGGCGGCAACGAGGGGCGATGCGAGCAAGGTGCGCGCGCCGGGGCCCTGGCGGCCTTCGAAGTTGCGGTTGCTGGTGCTCACGGCGTATTTGCCGGCCGGGATCTTGTCGTCGTTCATGGCCAGGCAGGCGGAGCATCCGGGCTGGCGCAGCTGGAAGCCGGCTTCCGTCAGGATGTCGAAAATGCCTTCTTCCCGGATCTGTGCTTCCACGATGTGGGAGCCGGGTACGATCCAGGCGGTTACATGGTCGGCTTTTTTACGCCCTTTCACGATGGAAGCGAACGCGCGGAAATCCTCGATGCGGCCGTTGGTGCAGGAGCCGATGAATACATAATCGATCTTTTTGCCGAGCATCGCGTCATTTTCATGGAAGCCCATGTAATCGAGGGATTTCTCGTAGCTGGCTTTGCTGCCACCTGCGGCCGCCGCCGTGGGGATGCGCTGGGAAATACCCATGCCCATGCCGGGGTTGGTGCCGTATGTGATCTGCGGCTCGATGTCGGCCGCGGCGTAATCGTACACGACGTCGAATGCCGCGCCTTCGTCGGTTTTGAGCGTTTTCCAGTAAGCGAGCGCCTTGTCCCAGGCTTCGCCCTGCGGGGCTTTCTCACGGCCTTTGATATAAGCGAAGGTAGTTTCGTCCGGCGCGATCATGCGCGCCGCGGGCGCCCATCTCGATCGACATATTACAAACCGTCATACGGCCTTCCATGCTCATTTCGCGGAACACTTCTCCGGCGTATTCGATGAAATAACCGGTAGCGCCTGCGGCGGTGAGCTGGGCGATGATATAGAGAACAACGTCTTTAGGAGTTACGCCTTTCCCGAGTTTGCCATTCACGTTGATGAGCATTTTCTTCGGTTTGGGCTGCATGATGCACTGGGAAGAGAGCACCATTTCCACTTCCGAGGTGCCGATGCCGAATGCGATGGCGCCGAAGGCTCCGTGGGTGGAAGTGTGGGAGTCGCCGCAAACGATGGTCATCCCCGGGAGGGTGATCCCGTTTTCGGGCCCAACTACGTGCACGATGCCGTTTTTCGGGTTACCGAGGCCCCAGTGGGAGATGCCGTATTTGGCGGAATTGGTTTCCAGCGCTTTGAGCTGATTAGCGGACAAGGGGTCCGATACCGGCAGGTGCTGGTTAATGGTTGGAGTGTTGTGGTCCGCGGTGGCGAAGGTTTTGTGCGGGAACATCACCTGCAACCTGCGGTTTTCGAGCCCAAGGAAAGCCACGGGGCTGGTCACTTCGTGGATAAAATGCCGGTCGATGAAAAACACATCCGGCCCGTCTTCAATTTTCCGGACTACATGCGCATCCCATACTTTGTCAAATAATGTAGCGGGTTGTTGGCTCATTTTTTACGATTTATGTAATGTAACTGTAAAATTGTTAAAAAATATTTACATTTTCTCGATTTTTTCTTGGGATGCTCTAATCCGGGCGGGGATTTGACAATTGGGTGAAAGTAGGGTGGGGTGGAAAGTTTTTTCCAAATCCTGGATTTGCAGCAATGGTTGCGAATTGTCATTAAACTGTTGTGAGGAATAGAAAGTTTGAAGATTAGACAAACGTCTTTTGCAAAGGACGTTCGTCTTATTGCCTTAACCCGGGATATTATTTATCATTTCTACCCTCTTTCTGGTAATGCACCCAGTTCTGCCCGGCGGAGCGTATGAGCGGCAGCTACTGCATGGCATAATAATATTGGCGATTGGCTTCCAGGTATTGCAGGTGGTTGCATTCGTGGCGATATGCCAGCACGCGGCTTTCCACGTGTTTGGCCATGGCGCCACCCGGGGAAGAACTATCGGCAAGCGGTGAAGGAGTTGATGCGATAGTTTTTTGTTTCCCCTAATCGCGGGTTATCAAGATGAAATTCTTGCTGCAAGGGTGCATTAAATTTTAGTATTTTTAAATGCATCTGCCGTCATTTCATTATTTACCAATTCTAGCTGTTATGGGAACAATTCTGACAGTCATCCTGGAAGGTTTTTTCGTCTACCTGTTCAAATATCCCGGCGCCTTCGTCCGCTGGATCATCACCGGCCGTCGCAGGCCCTTCCAGGAAATATTGAAAGGAAACTGGTACCTGAACGGATGGATTGGGCTGCTCACCATGCTCCTGCTCGTATTTACAGTTGTATGTTCGTTTATTATCGTGTTTGAAATTATACTGTAAAATGATGGATCCGGATAAGTACGCCAACACTTGGCATATAGTTGCAAGTTCGTTGATTGCAAACTCCGAATTGCTATAATGTATAGTTTCAATACTAAAGCTTATCTTCTTATATACTTACGTTAAACTACAATCACGGCCAATAATACAACCAGGCCAATCAAGGCAACTCCCGCCGGCGTTAATCTGAATGTCACAAAATCCTTTTGTTTTTCAGTTGTAAATTCTAAGCATTGAGACAATGAATCTTTCATGCCGTTTATAGATTCGGTATCTGGATTTGAAGATGCTTTAATGCTGCAGTACCTCCACAAATGGTGTCCCGAATTCCTGCCCGTAGTTTTCCCGGTACTCTTTCGCAAACTTCTCATAAGCATCCCGCGCCAGGCTGTGCCGTCCCAGTTGGTTCAGGCTCCGGCATTTGTACGCCAGCGCCTCCTCATTCAGATGGTCGAACCCGAAAATCGCATTTGCCGCCCGGAGGATGAAATCCGCCTCGGCATGCTTGTCGGCTGAAGACATATACCGCAACAACACATCGCTCACCGTGCCTGCGATCTGAAATTTCACATCGTCGAGCCACTCGTAATGGGTTGTCCGCAGGAATGCCCCGCGCTGAACGATCTCCAGCAAAGCCGCGACCGTCTGCTTGTCCGGCGCCTCGCCCGCGGGGCGTTGCGTCAGCTTCACAAATGCCGCATAATCGATGTAAGCCGAATCTGCCAAAATCTCCAGCCTCCAGCGCCCGGGCTCTTTACCGGCGTGGAACCCGCCGATCTTCTCCAACACGCCTTTCAGCTTCACCAAATTCACCGAAAAGTTGTTCTTCGCGTCTTTCGGCGATTTATCGCTCCAGAGCGCTTCGTACAGCGAGTCTGAAGAAATCCCCTTGCTGTCTTTCATCGAATGCACGATCAGCAACAGAAATAATTCCTTCAGCAAAGGCGTAAACTGCTTCGTGATATCGTTCCCCTCCCGGTCAAACGCCTCGAACTGCCCGAACAGGAACACGGCAGACTTCTCCGGCAAACGCGCCGCCGGTTCCAGCGGCATTTCGTGATGGACAACCTCCTTCGGTTCCTCCGTCCGCACCACCTTCTTTTTCTTCCTGAACACCACAAACAAAACAAGCGCCACAGGAACCAGGAGCAGCCATAAGCGCCGGTCAGCCTTTCGCTCGGGTACCGCCGGCTGCAATGCGTTCGGCGGAAAATCCAGCGACCACGCCCGCACACCGGACACACTGTCCTTATTATTATATATCGTAACCGCAATCAGCTGCTGGCTTTGCGGACTGTAATACAAGTCCGCAAACGACCCGATGTCGTAAAATTGGTATGGCAACGAATCCCCCATCAGCCGGAACTCCGGCTCCGACAAGGAGCCGCGTACCAACTGGAGGCTCGACTGGAACCTGTCTGTCGGGTAAATCAACCCGTAATATTCCCGGCTGGCGGAATCTATAATGAGACTGTTCGCGAAACAAAAATGATGCTCGGGCTGGGGGAGTGTATACAAATGCTTAAACGTCCCCGACTGCACGCTGTACGCCAGCATGTCGTACGTGAAGCGGGGATTCACCGCCTGGTCGCCCGTATTGCTGCCGTACCCGCCGATGATGAACGCCGTATCGCCCGCGGCATTGAGCCCCAGCCCCGCTAGGTAACGCGGCGAAAAAGGGTCGCCGGTTGCGGGAACGGAATCCCAGCGGTTGTCGCGGAAACGGTAGCGCTGGACCGTATTCTTATAATGCAGCTGGCCGTAACCACTTATGATATACAGACTGCTGTCGGCCGGAGCATAGAATTTATTCGCCTGCCACCACTCCGTAAGCTCGGTGGCGTAAAAGGTATTGGACCAGCGGTCGCTGCCCGGGGTGAGGGTGGCCACTTTCTTTTCGTCGATGTAGAAATTGAGGATGCGGTGCGAATGGGGATCGTACACCGACTGGTTACCCGCCGGGAGGATGCGGTTGCCGCGCCCTGCGGGATCGGCGCGGAGGGCGCCGTTGCGGAGCGAGTAGGTGAACAGCGTATCGTCGGTCACGACGTAGAGCAGATCATCGCGTTCGTTGTAAGCTAAGCTGGGGGTGCCGGTGGTTTCGAGGGTGAGGCGGTTCTGCCATTGCTGGTGGCGGGGCTTGATCCATACAGGGTTGGTGGCCCTGGCTGGCGTGCCTTTTGCTTCGTCACGGGCTTCCTGGCCGGAGGATTCGTTCAGCGGATAGGAGCGGGCAATGGTGCCGTTTTCGCGCAGGCGCACGTCGCGCAGGCGCATAGGCGGCACATCCAGCGTCTGGAACCCTTCGTGCTTGATGGCCCCGAAAAAGATCCGCGCGCAGGAACCTTTCTTAAAAGGCATCCTGCCACTGCCGGCCGGTTTGTCGTTGCAATAAAACGCCGCCGTTTGCGTCCCCGCATCCAGCACCACCCGCAGCCGGAGCCACTGGCCCGTCAGCAATGAGCTGTCGAGCGGAGCGCTGCCTGTTATCTTTTCCCCGATCACGAAATGAATGGTCATCGTCCGCTGGTTGTACACCAGGTCGATATTCTGACGGTCTTCGGTCAACATCCGCAGAATATATCCGAAATACGTTTCAAGATGAGGGCGGAAGGCGAGCTGAAAGGCAAGTTCCGTTTGCCCGTCTTTCAGGCAATAGGGCGCTCCGGGGGTGAGGTCGAGCGCCGTGCGGTGCTCGGGCACCACTTCATGACTGGAGAATTCCAGTCCGTGCGATTGGCTCATCACGGCAAACCCCTGGCACAAACAGGCAATGATACAATATATATACTTCCTCATGGGAGGCGCGAAGTCTTGGTTGAAATGATTACGTGGACGTCTGTTTTACACTTATCGATCCTATGCTAACTGATCCGTCTTAAAGGAACAAAAAATTGGGGAATAAACGCAGATACGCACTGTGATTTCCGGAAAAGTAGCGCGTGAAAGGATGAAAATCTACAGAAATGACGAAGAATTGAAGAAATTAATATATTGGTTAATGGCAATAAATCAATATGTTGTAAAATATTTGAAAATTAATTTCCCGGTTAGTGGTTTCGTTAATGGGTTTGTTAGTGGGTTGCGGGTTACTTGCATCAACATTCAACAATTCCACGAAACGGATATGAAAAAAACGATGCA
This sequence comes from Chitinophaga pollutisoli, assembly GCF_038396755.1. Classification (NCBI taxonomy): domain Bacteria; kingdom Pseudomonadati; phylum Bacteroidota; class Chitinophagia; order Chitinophagales; family Chitinophagaceae; genus Chitinophaga; species Chitinophaga pollutisoli. The sequence goes on from NZ_CP149822.1 coordinate 5,775,574, forward strand.
ATTCCTCCTGGCGGGCAGTCTGTTGATGCCGGCATGCCATGCGCAGGTATCTAACGAACCGGCTTACCTGCAAAGCGTAGATCCTACGATCGGGTCGGTTGGGGCTTTGCTGGAGCCGACGCGGCCCACCGTGCAGCTGCCCAACCAGATGATCCGGTTTACGCCGCAAAGAAAAGATTTCCTGGACGACCAGATTTCCAGCTTCCCGCTCAACGTGGTATCGCACCGTCTCGGCCAGGTGTTCGCCATCAAGCCGAATACTTTCCCGGTGGCCCCGGAACGCTGGCGCGCCAGACAGACCTGGGATCATGCGCTGGAGGTGAACCGCCCCTGGTATTATTCCACTTACCTGGTAGATGAGGAAATAAAAGTAGAATTTACGGCGGGAAAGAAAACGGGAATTTTCCGGTTTACGTTCCCGGAAGGCAAAACCAAATCTTTGCTGCTCGATGTGTATAACCAGGGGCCCTCGTCCTGGGAGTTCCTTCCCGGCAACCGTATCCGCGGGATGGAAACCTGGCAGAACGATGTGAAAGTGTACATGTACGGCGCCTTCAGCGAAGCGCCCGTTCCGGTGCAGCAGCCAGGCCCCCGCGCGGCGGCTGCTTTCCCTTCCGCCACGCGCAGCCTCGAATTCAAATACGCCATCAGCTACGTGAGCCCCGGCCAGGCGCAGCGCAACTTCGAAACCGAAGTCGCGGGCGCTTCCTTCCGGCAGCTCGCTGATAACGGACGGAAAGCCTGGGACCGGGTGATCGGGCAGATCCGGGTGGAAGGCGGTACCCCCGCGCAGCAGCGCTCTTTTTACTCCGCCCTGTACCGCTGCTACGAAAGAATGACCGACGTCACCGAAGACGGACAATATTACAGCGGCTACAGCAAACGCGTGGAGAAGGCGGACCGGCCGTTTTATGTGGACGATTGGTCGTGGGATTCCTATCTCGCCCATCATCCCCTCCGCGTCATCCTCGATCCGAAAGGGGAGGAAGACATGCTGCAATCCTACGTAAAGATGTACGAACAGAGCGGTTGGATGCCCACCTTCCCGGTGCTCTTCGGCGACCACGCCTGCATGAACGGCTTCCATTCCACCATCGTTTTCCTCGACGCCTGGCGCAAAGGGCTCCGCAATTACGATATCGAACAGGCTTATGCCGGGATGCGCAAGAACGCGGTCAGCGCCACCATGCTGCCATGGCGCAACGGTGAAAAAACGGTGCTCGACGATTTCTACTACGAGAAAGGTTATTTCCCCTCCCTCGCGCCGGGTGAGAAGGAGCCGGTGGATAAAGTACATTCCTTCGAGAAGCGGCAGGCCGTGGCCGTAACCCTTGGCAACGCCTACGACGATTGGGCGTTGGCACAACTGGCTGGCGACCTCGGTAAAATTTCCGATACAGCCCTCTTCGCGCCGCGCGGGCGCAACTTCCATCATCTCTGGCATCCGGAGAAGAAGATGTTCCTGCCGAAAGACGACCAGGGCAACTGGATCCCCATCGATCCGAAATTCGACGGCGGCATGGGCGGCCGCGATTATTACGATGAGAACAACGGCTGGACCTACATGTGGCAGGTGCAGCAGGACATTCCCGCCCTCATCGCCCTCAATGGCGGCCCGGCGGCGTTCGAAGCGCGCCTCGACCAGTTGTTCCGCGAAGGCCTCGACCGCTCGAAATACGAATTCTGGAGCAAATTCCCCGATGCCACGGGGCTCGTGGGGCAGTTCTCCATGGGCAACGAACCAAGTTTTCATATTCCATTCCTCTACAATTTCACCGCCTCGCCCTGGAAAACGCAAAAACGCACCCGCTTTCTGCTCGACACCTGGTTTGCAGACAACATCTTCGGCATCCCCGGCGATGAAGACGGCGGCGGCATGTCGGCCTTCGTGGTGTTTGCGAGCATGGGCTTTTATCCGGTTACGCCCGGTATTCCGGAGTATACCATCACCAGCCCGGTGTTCAGCAACGTGGCGATAAGCCTGCAGAACGGGAAAACCTTCCGGGTGTCGGCGCCGAAAAATTCCACCGTCAATAAATATATCCAAAGCGCGCGCTTTAATGGCAAACCGCTGACCCGGCTCAGCTTCACGCACACCGACCTGATGGCCGGCGGGCACCTGGAACTGGAGATGGGACCGCTGCCGAACAAAAAGCTGGGCGCAGAATAAAAAGATATTCCGACAGCATTAATTAACCAAGATCAACATCCCCTTATGCGCTATGCAAACACGTTTCCACCCTGATCCGGTCCCGGCCGCACGTCCGGCAACCGGCATGAACACTTATCATCCTTTCCAAATGAACAGCATGAAAACATTTACGTTATGAAGAAATTCCATTTACTACTGATGCTGCTTTTCCTATTGCCCGCGTACCTGGTCGCCCAGCAAAAGGCGATCAGCGGGAAGGTACGGGAAAGCAAAGACGGCACTCCGCTGCCGGGCGTTAGCGTCTACACCACTGACGCTGCCGGCAAAAGGCACGGCGTAACCACCGATGCCCGCGGCGAATACCTCATCCAGGTTCCGGCAAACACCACCCAGCTTACGTTTGCGTTCCTGGGCATGGTGAGCGTTACCGAAACGATCGGTAACAGGACAACCATCGACGTGGTGCTTACTTCCACCGAAGAGCAGCTCGCCGGCGTGGTGGTGGTAGGTTACGGTACGAAAAGAAAAGAAGTGGTAACCGGCGCGGTGAGCAACATCACCGGCAAGGAAATCCAGACGACCACCAACATCAGTTTGGCCCAAAAGCTCCAGGGCAAGGTGGCCGGCCTTCAGATCCGCCAGCTGGGCGGTGAGCCGGGTACTTTCAACAACATGATAAACATCCGCGGCTTCGGTACGCCGCTCTTCGTGATCGACGGGATCGCCCGCGACGGCGCCAGCGAGTTCCAGCGCCTTAACCCGGATGATATCGAAAGCGTGAGTTTCCTCAAAGACGCATCCGCGGCCATTTACGGTTTGCGCGCCGCCAACGGCGTGGTGATCGTGACGACCAAGAAAGGCGCCTCCGGCAAAGCGAACTTCAACTACGCCGGCGTGGTCGGCGTCATGAAACCCACCGACGTGCCCCGTATGGCCAACGCGGGCGAATGGATGCAGATGCGCAACGAAGCAGACATCTTCAGCCTGGGCACACCCTTCCTGCCGAAGGACGAACTCCAGAAATGGATCAACGCCGAACCCGGTTACGAAAGCACCGACTGGTACGCCGCGGCCATGAAGAACACCGCCATGCAGCAACAACATAACCTGTCGGCCTCCGGCGGGAATGAAAAAACGCAATACTTCTTCAGCTTCGGCTACGCCGACGAAAACTCCCTGCTGCGCAGCAACGACATGTGGTACAAGCGCTTCAACCTTCGGTCCAACATCACCACCATGCTGCACCGCAACCTGAAAGCGGAACTGCTCATCGCAGGGCGGTACGACAACCGGACGGTGCCGGGAGAAAACTTCTTCAACATCTTTAAAGGCACCCGCGTTTCGCTGCCTACCGACCGCGTATACGCCAACAACAACCCGGAGTACCCCAGCGTGGTGGCGCCCAGCAATCAAAATCCGGTGATCCTCAGCCAGCGAGATATCACAGGCTACAACGAAAGCGTGACCCGCAACGTGCAGGCCACGGGGTCGCTCACGTATACCGTTCCCTTCGTGGAGGGCCTGAGCCTGCGCGGGGTGGCGGCTTACGATATGACCAGCTACGCCAATAAAGACCTCAGCAAAACATACGACCTGTATAAATTCGTGAACGGCCAGTATCTGAAAGAGCGCCAGCGCGACGGCAACGGGTCTATCTCCAACAACTACGGCAATGGCAACCGCGTAACGCTGCAAGGGCAGGCCAACTATGTACGCACCTTCGCGGCGGACCACAACGTAGCGGCCACGTTCGTAGTAGAGCAGCAGCAGTTTTGGGGACGGGACGCATGGCTGCGCCGGTATTATGATTTCTACACCAACGACCAGATCGACCGTGCAGGCCGCGCCCGGCAGGAGAATTCGGGGATGGAGAATGAATTCGCCAACCTGTCGTACATCGGCCGGTTGTCGTACGACTACAAACGCAAATACATCGTGGAGTTCGCGTTCCGCGAAGACGGTTCCTACCGCTACCACCCTGATCGCCGCTGGGGCTTCTTCCCGGTGGTAACGGGCGGATGGCGCTTGTCCGAAGAGCCGTTTATCCAGCGCGCGCTGCCGGTAATCTCGAACCTGAAACTGGATGCGTCGTATGGTTCCGTCGGTGAAGACGCGGGCGCGCCGTTCCAGTACATCGCCGGTTTCTCGACGGAGGGCGGCGGATCGTATGAGTTCGCCAACGGATCGCTGACCAGCGGCGCTTCTTCGCCGGGCATCACCAACGAAAGGCTGACATGGTTCACTTCCAAAATCATCAACATCGGCATCGACCTCGGATTGTTCCAAAATAAATTCACCCTCGAATTCGACGTATACCGCCGGAACAGGACGGGCCTGCTGGCGCGCAGGAACGTGAGCCTGCCCAATACCTTCGGCGGCACCCTGCCGGAAGAAAACATCAACAGCGACCGCGTGCAGGGTTTCGATTTCACGGTAGGGCATAACAACCGGATAGGGGAGTTCCAGTATAACATCTCCGGCAACTTCAACTATTCCCGTATCATGAACCTGTATCAGGAAGGCGACCTGCCGCGCAACAGTTTTGAGCGCTGGCGCAACGGGCGTACCAACCGGTACAACGATATCGTATGGGGGCATACTTACCTCGGCCAGTTCCAGAACCAGTCCGAAATCGACCACTATCCGATGCAGGGCGGCGACCTCGCCAATACGCGCGAGCTGCCCGGCGATTTCAAATACCAGGATACCAACAACGACGGCGTGATCAACGACGGCGACCTGTTGCCGCTCTGGCTGGGGCAAAACGGTACCAACGACAACCAGAACCCCAGCGGCAAAAATCCCAAGATCAACTACGGCTTAACGTTAGGCGCGAGTTACAAAGGGTTTGACATGAACGTCCTCTTCCAGGGAGCCGCCATGTACACCGTGCGCTTCAGTGAAGTATACGCCGAAGTGCTGGCCTTCCGCGGGAATACGCCCGCTTACTTCTTCGACCGCTGGCATAAAGCCGATCCTTACGATCCCTCCAGCGAATGGATCGCCGGCAAATGGCCCGCCACCCGGTTCAACCACAACGTGGGTATGATGTACGCCGAAAGCTCCGTTTGGCGCCGCAAGGCTTCGTATCTCCGCCTCAAGAGCCTCGAACTGGGATACACCGTGCCCGCGAAGCTCTACCGCAGGGCAGGCCTCGAACGCATCCGCGTATACGCCAGCGGCTTCAACCTGTTCACTTTCGCCGATTCGTTCGTGAAACCCTTCGATCCCGAAAGGCTCGAAGGCCTCTTCAACGCCGGGTTCAACTATCCCCTCATGCGGACCTACAACTTCGGTATTAACGCAAACTTCTAAAACGGGACATTATGCAGACCTTTCCTAAAATACTAACATGCCTGCTGGCCGTAATGCTCTTCAGCTGCAAGTCGGTGCTGGACCTCAAGCCCACCGACAAGATCCTGGCCGAAGACCTCTTCGGCGATCCCGAAGGCGTGAAACTTTACATGGCCAATCTTTATTACCAGCTGCCGATGGAAGATTTTGCTTACTTCCGCGCCGGTTTCAACCAGAACGGCGGCGATCCCAATAACGGCGGATTCGCGCCGGCCATGGTGACTGACGAAGCCGTGCATTCAGAATTCGGCGACTTCGTGGGCGACGGAGATTTCCATTGGTGGGACCAGGGCTACAAGCTCATCCGCGACGTCAACCTCCTGGCAGACGCCATTCCCACCCTGCAGATCATCGAAGCCGATAAAAAGAAACTCACCGGCGAGAGCGCCTTCATCAAAGCCTTTGCCTATTTCGCACTGGCAAAACGTTACGGCGGCGTTCCCCTCATCAAACAAACCCAGCAGTACACCGGCGACGTGGAAAGCCTCAAAGTGCCGCGCAGCACGGAAAAAGCGACCTGGGACTATGTAATGGAGCTCTGCGACCAGGCTATCGACAACCTCGAGCCCGGAGACGGCAAGAGCCGCCGCGTAACCAAATACACCGCCGCCGCGCTGAAATCCCGCGCCGCGCTCCACGCCGCTTCCGTGGCCAAATTCTGGAGCAGGGCGCCTATGTCGGGGCCCGCGGTGACAGACAAGCTCGTAGGCATGACCGCCGGTGACGCCGCCGCGTATTACACCGCCTGCATCCAGGCCAGCGAGCTTATCATCAATTCCGGCGCTTTCGCGCTGTACGGCGCCAATCCCGCTTCGCCGGAAGAAGCGGCGGAAAATTACCGCATGCTGTTTGCCAATCCGAACGGCGGCGACAAGGAAACCATTCTCATCAAAGGCTTCACCCTGCCGGGCAACCTCACGGGGCATAATTACGACATCTGGTACCAGCCGGCGCAATCCGCCAACGGCTGGCCGCACCCGGGCCGCATGAATCCCACGCTCGACCTGGTGGACCTCTACGAACGGTACGATAACCCGGGACAATCAGCGCCCGTAGTAACCACCACCGAAGGCGACATCAACGATTACGGCGGGTTCAACGCCGGCCTGCATTATATCCAGTACGATTCTCCCAACGATATCTTCAAGGGTAAAGACGCGCGCCTGTGGGGAACGGCCATCCTGCCCGGCACGCCCTGGAAAGGAACGCCCATCATCATCCAGGCCGGTTACGTGCTGCCGAATGGCCAGGCCGTGGTACGCACCAAAGCGGAAACCACCATCAACGGCACCACTTACTACACCTACGGCGCAGCCAATACTTCGCAGTACTCCGGTTTCGATTCTTATGGCGGGAACAATACGCGGACGGGTTTTTCCTTTAAGAAGTTCATGAACCACGCCGCACCCGTTATGGCAGGCTGGAACCAGAGCACGACCGATTACATCGAGTTCCGTTATGCTGAAGTGCTACTCAACTATGCGGAAGCCGTTGTGGAAAGCGGTACTGGAAACGCCGCTGAAGCCGCGAAGGCGCTGAACGACATCCGCCGCCGTGCGGGCCATACCACCGCCATCCCGCTGACTGTAGCTAATGTGCAAAGGGAAAGGAGAGTGGAGCTGGCTTTCGAAAACAAGCGATTCTGGGATCTCATCCGCCGCCGCGAATTCCATACCGAGTTCAACAACCGGCTGCTGCATTCCATCCTGCCCCTGCAGGACCTCCGCGCGCTGCCGGCTACCAAATACATTTTTGTGCGCGTGGTAGTGCCCAACAGCAACCCGAAGACTTTCCCCGAACGCTCCTATTACCGTTACATCCCCGGCATCGCGGGTAACGGACTGGTAAATAACCCGCAGTATTGATCCGTTTAAACATCACGATTATGAAAAGAACCGCATTTATAGTAGGATTAGGCTTGCTGCTCACGGGGATGGCCGCATGCGAGAAAGACAATTACGACGCCCCGGACGCCGCGCTCTACGGCAATATCTACGACGCCGGCACCAAAACGCTACTGGAACAGGACGTAATCCGTGGATCAGTGGTGGAGCTGAAAGAACACGGGTGGGACAACGTGCAGCCGCAATGGCTCATTTTCAAAACCGACGGCTCCTACGAAAATTCGCTCCTGTTCGAAGCCAATTATACCGTGGCGCCCGTGCGGGGGAACTTCATCCCGGTGGAGCCGCAGGATGTGCGCATCGCAGGCCGTACCCAGCTGGATTTCAATGTTACGCCATACATCCGCATTGTCAGTCCCACGATTACGCGCACCGGCAACCTGGTAACCGCAACTTTTCAACTGCAGCAGCAGGTGACCAACAACGTCCGCAAGATCGGGCTGTATGCACACAGTGATTTCAGGGTAGGGGAAACGCTCCGGCTCACCGCCGCCGAGCAGGACATCAACGCCGTGACGGACCCCGCCACCACGTATACCCTCACCATCGACCTGAACGCGCCTAACGTCCGCGATATCCTCAAGCCCGGACGCACATACTATTTCCGCATCGGCGCGCTCATCGACGCGGTGGAATCCAAACCGAATTATGCGAAAGCCGTGTCTTTCGATCTGTAAACCTTTGCCTGCGGAGATGCCCTTCTCCGCAGGCATTCATGCTTCCGAACGATTATGAAGAGTTTTTTCTTTTCCGCATTGGCCATTATCGCGCTGAGCTGCGCTAAAAAAAGCGGCGGCAACGGCCAGGAACCGCCTCCGCCCACACCGCCCGTCAAGGAAATCGTGTACGACGAAACCGGCTGCCTCTACACCGCTTACGATAACCTCGTGATGGCAGGTTACCAGGGATGGTTCGCCGCCCAGGGCGACGGCTCCGACCGTGGCTGGTATCACCTCGGCATGGGCCACTGCGGCGGCTTCAAACCGGGATGCTCCGCGGTGGACTTCTATCCGGACATGTCCGAATACACGCAGAAATATAAAACGGATTTCAAATACGCTGACGGAACGGACGCGTATATGTTCAGTCCATACGACGAAACCACGGTAGACCTGCACTTCAAATGGATGAAGGATTACGGGATCGACGGCGTGTTCATGCAGCGCTTTGTGGTGGAAGTGAAGGAATCCAACCCGAAAGGCAAGCGCCATTTCAACAAAGTGCTCGAAAACGCGCTGAAAGCCGCGAAGAAGCACGGTCGCGCCATTTGCGTGATGTACGACCTCAGCGGTTGCGGGCCGGAAGACGTGGCATATATCGAGCAGGATTGGAAAGAACTGCAGTCCACCTTCAACCTGTTCGACAATAAAACACATCCCACTTACCTGCGGCACAACAAGAAGCCGCTGATGGTGCTTTGGGGCGTGGGTTTCAACGACAACCGCCGCTATACCACCGCCAATGTAGATCAGTTGGTGGGGAAGCTGAAAGGGCCGGAAAAGCGGGTGTCCGTCATGCTCGGCGTACCGTATTACTGGCGCAGCATGAAAAACGACACGGAAAACAATCCCGCGTTGCATGCGCTGATTAAGAAATCCGATATCATCATGCCCTGGGCGGTAGGCCGTTACAGCAGCGGGAACTATGCGCAGGTAGCCGGCGTGGAGCTGGCCGCGGATATCCAGTGGTGTAAAAACAACAACGTATCGTATGTGCCCCTGGCGTTCCCCGGGTTCAGCTGGGGCAACCTGAAAAACGATCCCGCGCAGTACAACTCCATCCCGCGGCTGAAAGGCGACTTTCTGTGGCAGCAGGTGGCCGGCGCGAAGATCTCCGGGGCGAAATCGCTGTACGTGGCCATGTTCGACGAAATCGACGAAGGCACGGCGATCTTCAAATGCGCCCGGGAAGGGGAGTTGCCTTTACATGGCGACCGCCGTTTCATTGGCATTGAGGCCGACCTCCAAAGTGACCACTATCTCTGGCTGACCGGTCAGGCCGCCCGCTGGTTTCATGGCGAAGGCGGTTTTGGCGCCACCCGGCCCGTACGGAACTGAGCGGAAATATATAACTGGTGTTACACACATGCATGCCCCCCAAGGTCCGATCACGGGCTGGGGGGCTTTTCATTTCAGTTGGGCAAAACGGCATTCCGGCGGAAGAAAATATCAGTTGGGGGATGTGTATGTTCTCAAGTATCGAACAGTGGCTACTTTTACATATTGGTAACCCCTAACATTATTTCTGCCATGTTTAAAATCAGTATCGCCGTTCTGGCAACAGGGCTGCTGGCATTTTCCGCCAACAGCATCATTACCCGGCTGGGTATTTCGGATGAAGACGCCCATAAAACCATCGATCGCAACCTGCTTTCAGGTAAAATGGAGCTGATCGCGGCGTATAAAGCCAAGCAGATCCCCGCGGGCGAGCGCGCCCAGGCCGTCAAAGAGATGGGAGATTACATCAAAGCCTATGTTTCCACGCCGGAATACAAAGCGGCATACGTGGAAGAATGGGAGAAGGAAGCGCCTAAGGATGCGAACGCCAAGCTCAGGGCCGCCATCAAAAAGAGCGAGAAGGACTATCAAGAATTAGAGAAGATCCATGAAACCGCCGAAGCGGAATACAAGGCAAGCTACGCCGAAGCGCTGAAAACGATGAAAGATCTTATCAATGCCCTCAAAGACCCGAAGCACAAGATGCACAAGATCTACGTGCAGTCGATGGTAGGAGAGGTGCCTGGCCCGCCCACGGCTGCTTTCAAAGCCGAACTGGCGAAGTATGAAGAAAAGTATCCCGGCACGGTGGAAGGCATGCTCAAGCTGCGCCTGAAATCTTTCCTGGCGTTGAGCGCCGATATCGACTTCAACGCTGCGCTGGTGAAGAAAGGGAATAAAATGATTTTTGAGGACCCGGCATTGGAAAAAAGAAGCGCCGAATGGAAGCAATGTTTCCGCGCCGGGCCCGAAGCCGTGAAAGCCGCGCGTGCATACGCGGAACAATGGCTGAAGGAGCTGCCATGATCTGATGCATGATGTATGTGCCGGAAGACGCCCCCGCAACGGGGCGTCTTTGTTTTTGGAAATTATCCGGGGAAATAACGGCTGCAAGTCCTAAGTTTGTCTGAAAGGAAAGAGAAACACTACTATGAGAATATTATTTGCAATCATGACCGTGCTGGGGTTGCTGGCAGCCCCCCGCGCCAGGGCGCAACAGCCGATACTGACGGGCGCCGATCAAACGGATGTATACCTGCCCATGCTCAAAGGCAAAAGGGTGGGCCTGCTCGTCAATCCTACGTCCGTGATCGGTTCCACGCCGATAGTTGACAGTTTGCTGAAGCGCGGCGTCAACATCAAAATGATCTTCGGGCCGGAGCATGGTTTCCGTAACAACGCGAGCAACGGCGCGGAAGTGGCCGATGAGATCGATCCGCAGACGGGCATCCCGGTGGTGTCGTTATACGGCAATCGCCGCAAGCCGGAGCCAGCCCAAATGGCGGCGCTCGATGTGCTGGTGTTTGACCTGCAGGATGTGGGATGCCGGTTTTATACACTCATCAATTCCCTCCGTGAAATCATGGAAGCCTGTGCCGACGCGGGCAAGCCGCTCGTGATCCTCGACCGTCCCAACCCCAACGGTTTTGTCGACGGTCCGATCCTGGATATGTCGCTGGAATCGGGAATCGGGCGGTTCCCGGTGCCGATCGCGCATGGCATGACCATCGGAGAATTCGCGCAGATGATCAACGGACAGGGATGGATGCGCAATAAAAAGAAATGCGATATCCGGATCGTCAAGTTGAAAAATTACCGGCATGATTTGGATTACACCTTGCCGGTAGCTCCCTCACCGAACCTCAATACGCAGCAATCCATCGTGCTGTACCCTTCGCTGTGTTTATTCGAAGGCACCATTCTCAGCCAGGGCCGCGGCACGCATTTCCCGTTCACCGTGCTGGGTGCACCCGCGTTCAAAGGGAAATTCGATTTCTCCTTCACGCCGGTGAGCATCCCCGGCAAAAGCGAATCGCCGCTGCACAAAGATGTGACTTGTTATGGCCTCGACCTGCGCACGTTCGACATCACGCCCTGGCGCAAGCGTGGCCAGATCAATATCGGCTGGATGATCGAATTGTATAAAGCATATCCGAATAAAAAGGATTTCTTCAACCGCAGTCTGAGCAGCGCAATCGGTAATATCGATTATCTCGCAGGTACCCGTGATTTCCGTAAGCAGATTGAAGCGGGCGCCACGGAAGCGGAGATCCGCAAAAGCTGGGAGCCGGGGTTGAGCCGGTATAAAGTGATGCGGAAGAAATACGTATTATACCCCTGATTTTCTCATAACCACCAACTTTTCTTGAAGGCCCGGTAACGGGCCTTTTTCTATTTTTTTATAGAAGTTTTCAATACTTTAATAAATCGAAATAAAATATAACATGGATGTGCCAAGAAAAAGTAAAAAAATGGAAGTTTTAACAATATATTTGTAAGGATCGAGCGTAAACCAGAATTCAAATCGTAAAAAAACACGTATCTCATTCTCATTTTTGAAAAACACAACATCAGCGCGCCAGGATATCTGAAAACCGTTGTGGTAAGCCTGTCCGGCTGCATGTCAAAACCATATTTAATCATCACCCGCATTCGCGCGGCGCATCGCGCGAAGGGACCCGAAGAAAACTATTTCACAAAATAACATCGCGGTATTGCATACGGCAGACATGGAGAGAGAATCCACACGTTGCATACAGCTAGTCAGTTTTATTACCAGTATGGAATGATGGCATCGCTACTTTTTATGAGCATCATTCCAGGGTTATCACCGTTATCAATTTTAGGAACAAATCGAATCGAAGTATGAGGCTTATGTCTGACAGTGAAGCAAACATCCCGTAGCATTAATATATGCGGCTGCGCAAATAATCTTTTGCGGTAATCCTGAGATTTTATCATTTGAAAACGACGTGTACAACGCCGATCGGCATTGCCATGCCTGCAACCGATTGTCAAATTATAAGGAATGGTTATGATATGTTGTTTACGGGGCCCCTGAGGCCATGTTTATCCATCCCATCCTGTTCGCCGGTCCAGGATTAACCTTCCAGCCGGCACATCACATTTGCTTTTACACAAACCAAACCAATATGCTATTCCATCAATCAAAATCCCTGCAGCTGAGAAGCTGCAACCGGACGGTGAGGCGTATCGCGGGGCTCGTCCCGGCCGCACTGTCTGTCTGCCTGCTGATGGGCTACGCCTCCCAGGGTATCGCCCGGGCTCCCTACGAAGCCGCAGCCTTCGACCGTAAGATTACGGGCCGCGTAACAGACGGAACAGGCGGAGGCCTTCCCGGTGTTACGATTGCCCTCAAAGGGGCCTCTACCGGTACCGTCACCGATGTAAACGGAGAGTATTCCCTCAATGTGCCCGACACCGGCGCCGTGCTTATTTTCCGCTTTGTGGGCTACAACACCCAGGAAGTGGCAGTCGGCAGCCAGGCGCGTGTCGATGTAGTGATGACCACTTCGGCCAAAGGCCTCAACGAGCTGGTGGTAGTGGGGTATGGTACACAGAAAAAGGGTAACCTTACCGGTGCAGTCACTTCGGTGAAAGCCGAACAACTAGTGAACATGGCGCCGGCTAACCTGTCCAATACCCTTGCCGGCCGTGCGCCTGGTGTGAATGTGACCAACACATCCGGGTTGGCGGGCTCTACTGCCGGGATAAGCATCCGTGGCGCTTTTGCGGAACCTTTGTATGTAATCGACGGTGTCGTGCGTGACAAGGAAGCCTTCGACGCATTGGAGGCAGCGGAAGTTGACCAGATGAGCTTCCTGAAAGACGCTGCCACCGCCGCGGTTTACGGATCCCGAGCGGGCAACGGCGTTGTTTTGGTTACTACCAAAAAGGGCTCCATCAGCAAACCCGTTTTCAGTTTTCAAACAAACTATACTACTGCCCGGCCCACGCGCGAGCTGCTGTCTGATAAAACAACTGCAGCCGACGAGCTGACTTACCAAAACCGCGTAGCGGAGTTCTTGGGAAATGCCAAACCGAACGGACAAGACGAGTTTGACTACTTTAAAGACAAGCACTATAACGTTCACGACTTCATCTGGCAGGATCCCAGCAGCCACCGCCATTCGCTCAGCGTAACGGGGGGAAGCGATAAAATCACTTACTACTCCCTGCTCAGCTACCGTGGTGAAAAAGGTTCTTACAAAAGCCTGGACAACAGCAAGGTGAACCTACGGAGCAACGTTACCGCAAAGGTTTCGGATGCAATTAAGGTGAACCTCAACATTGCGGCCAACCAGCAGAATCTCGACCGCTTCTACTGGCCATTTACCGGAGACGATGATTTTGATGTGTCCGACCTTTACCGTGTAACTTTCAACTGGCCTAAAACTTACCCGTTCTATACCCTGGCCGATGGTACGCCGGTTAATTATGTAACGGAATTTCCTGTACAAACGCCTATGGGTAGCTGGCAGGCCTGGAGTGTAATTGACCAGGTAATCGGAAACCGTTACATAAAATCACGTAACCGCCAGCTGAATTCTATCCTCGGCATCGATGTGGATCTGGGCAAATTTGTGAAAGGGCTCAGCACGAAAGTAACGGGTAGTTACCTCGCGGAAGACAATACGCGCAAGCGTTTCCTGACCTATCAGAAGAATTATGTTTTCAATTCCAAGGACCCCGGTGGCAACCGTTTCATACCGGCTCCACCAGATCCTAACAATACCAATACTTTCACATTCAGTTCCAACCAACCTTTCCTGGACTACAACATTTCTACATGGTGGAGCTACCAGTTCAACTGGTTCCTGAATTACAACCGTAATTTTGGTAAACACGGCATAGACGCGCTTGCAGTGTATGAACAATCCGAAACGGGCGGTTCAATCGCTTATGCGCGCGGCGAAAATCCGATTACGGCTTACGATCAGTTCATTGCCTATCCTGCGGATCGCCAGTTCCGGAACTCCAGCGCCAAGGACTCTATCGGGGCTCGCCAGTCGATCATCGGCCGTGTCAACTACAACTATGATAGCCAGTATATCGCTGAATTCTCGTTCCGGTACGATGGCAATACCCTCTTCCCGAGCCATAGCCGGTGGGGATTTTTCCCTCCGCTTCCGTGGCATGGCGTGTGTCTGAAGAAAACTTCTTCAAGAATCTTACCAACGCCTTTGATGATCTGAAGCTCCGTGCTTCTTACGGGACCACCGGTAACGATCTGGATGTTGCCAATAATCGTATCACACCTTTTTCGTTCGTGAGAAAGATGGTAAACGGTGGTTCTTATATGTTCAATGACCGCCTTTACCAGGGCATTGCACCCAGTGCAACACCCAACCCGGACCTGACATGGGCTACTTCCGCATCTTACAATGCCGGTCTCGAATTCACCACGCTGCGCGGCCGCTTTAATGGTACGGTAGACGTTTTTCTTCGTAAAGAAACCGATATCCTCGGCTCGCGCCTCGTACGCCTGCCTGACAACTATGGCCAGTCGCTCGCGCCTGAAAACTATGCCGCCCGTTCCTGGAGGGGAGCGGAGTTTACATTTGAATGGCGTGACAAAGCCGCTGCCGGCAAGCTCAATTACTCCATTATCGCAAATATGGGTTATGTGAGAGATCAATGGGATGTTTTTGATGAAGCGCCTGCCCTGGGTAAAGACGGTTTGCAACAGTTCGAGTCCCGTATCGGTCGTGCGGACAAACGCATTATCGGCCTCAAATCGGAGGGACTGGTACGTACCCAGGAACAACTGGATGCACTGAAAGCCAAAGGGTTTACCACCTATGGACGCCCGCCTTATCTCGGTATGATCCTGTTTGAAGATATTCGTGGCAATAACTTCGCACCCGGCCCCGACGGGAAAATCGATGCCAACGACATGCAGTTGCTGTCTGAAAATGCGACACCTCGCATCAACTACGGCCTTGGCATTAACCTGTCTTACAAAAACTGGGCTTTACAAACCTTTTTCCAGGGGGTAACAGCTTACGACCGAGTTATCAGCAACCAGGAAGGTGCCGGCATGCGCCAACACGGCGGAGCCGTTCGTCCGTATTACCCGATCTGGGCCGACGACGTGTGGACGCCGGAAACACCGGATGCAAAATATCCCCGTCCGGTTGGCTCCAACTGGGCTGAGTCCGGAAGTATTGCCACCGATTTCTGGATCAGGAGCGGTGCTTACCTGCGTATGAAAATGTTAAACCTGGGGTACAGCCTTCCTAAGAGCTGGGTACAAACCATTGGTTTAACAAGCGCGCAACTCTATTTCAATGGCACCAACCTTTTCTCGATCTCGCCTATGAATGAATTCCATGACCCGGAACAGAAAAACTATGATTCCTTCCCGCTCATGAAAACGTTCACTGTAGGTGCGGACATCCGCTTCTAGTAAATCGCATCATTATGAAAAAAGCAATAATAGCAATTACTCTACTGGCAGGCACTTTTGCTTCTTGCAAGAAAGTACTGACAATAGAAGACTACGATAGCTACAGCCCTGAAAAGGTTTGGAGCGATGAAAACCTGGCGAATGCATTCCTGACCAACATCTACCCGATGTTCGGAAACTGGAGCCCGGGCCTGGAACAGAAAAGCGATCAGATGGCCGGTATATTTTTCTTTCCCGACCGCGTCAACATCGTAAACGACGAATTCAAAAGCTGGAACTATAACCGTATCCGGTTATTGAACGAAGCAATCGTCGAAATGGGCAAAGGCCCGCTGAAACAGGAGATTAAGGACAAAATCATCGGACAGGCTCTTTTTATGCGTGCATATGCCTATTTTGATATGGTTGTGCACCATGGCGGCGTACCGTACATCACCGTTCCGCAGGACCGGTATGCAGATGATTTGTATACGCCCCGCAACAACACGAAAGAGTGCTTTGAACTCATCATAAAGGACATCGATCAGGCAATCTCCATGTTGCCCCCGAAAATTGCCACTTCCTCCGGGGATTATGGTCGGGTAGATGGCGCTTTCGCACTTGCTTTTAAAGGGAAAGTACTGCTGTACAAAGCATCCCCGCAGTTCAATCCAGCCAATCCCTGGGGTAATGCATATTGGGCCGAAGCCTATACCGCCAATAAAAAGGCGTATGACGACCTTAAAGCCCTCGGTTTCAAGCTGGTGGAAGATTACAGCAACATCGCACTGGTGGAGAAAGGTACGGAAGCGATCTTTTCAGTAGTGAATCAATACCCGAACAAAACGACCGAATGGGATAATGGGGTGCGTCCCGGCTCCGAAAGCCGTGGGCCGGCTTACGCGGTTCCCACCTGGGATTTCGTGAAGGCATTCCCCATGAAAGACGGGAAAAAATACAACGATCCCACCGGCGCATATTACCAGGGCAACGATTCCGCTTTCCTCCAGAATTACTGGAAGAACCGTGATCCCCGCTTCAACAAGTCGATTGTCTGGAACGGGAAACCCTATCCCGTTTCTGGTAAAACCGACAAAAGGCAATACACCGCATTGGGTGTTGCGCACGAGCTGGACGACTATGGCATCAACCCGAATGCAAATCTCAACTCTACCAACATCGACCGTTATACCGGGTTCTTTGTGTTGAAAAACAGCCTGCTTCGGCTCAGGCAAGCGGAAGTACAACAATACGATGTGGATTATGTACTGATGCGCTTTGCGGAAGTGATGCTGAATTATGCGGAAACCGCCAATGAAACCGGCCACATCGGAGAAGCGATGGATATCCTTCGCCAGATCCGCCAGCGCGCGGGTATCGAGCCCGGAGCCGATGGGAATTATGGAATCGTCGCCACTACCCGCGAGCAGATGCGCGAGGCTATTATCGATGAACGGAACATCGAGCTTTGCTTCGAAGGCCAGCGTTTCTGGGATCTCCGCCGCTTGCGTATGCTGGACCGGCTGAACAACCTCAAGAAATGGGGTGTGGAAGCGATCGCCATTAATCCCAACCGTACGGAAATGCCGATCAATGAAGCCCGTACCAAAGGGCTCGCCAATCAATTGACGGAAGAAAACTTCAAGTACAGTCTGCTCCAGGTTCCCCGGTCGGGCGTACAGGTAATGTCTGTACCGGAGACATACTATTTCTTCCCGATTAAAAAAGATGTGCTGGACCGAAATCCCAAGTTGCAGCAAAATATCAACTGGGGCGGCACCTTCGTGCCCACGCTCGATTGATGCTACTTCGGTATTTATAGGGAAAAGGCCGCACGATCCTCCGTGCGGCCTTTTCGTTATCCGGCGGATTCCGTAATTTTCCGGGCTAAAATCTGACCATATGAAATCTGCAATGATATTCGCCGCTTCGGCCATTTTGCTCGCCGCATCCTGCAACAACAGCAAACCCGCGCAGGAAGATCAGGCCGCGCAGGATTCCGCCGCGCAGAACGTAGTGGCGCCCGAAGCCCCCGCCAATAAAGACACCACCGTTACCGGCGTGGTCCTGGAAGTGCAACCAGGGAAAGACGGATACACCGCGTTGCTGAAAACCGACCAGGACGGCCGTTTCTTCGTGACGATTTCCCACGCCAACCTTACCGACCACGCCTCCTACAAATCCGCCAAAACCGGGGACACCCTCACCGTAAAAGGTGATTATTGGATCATGGAATCCTCCAACCGGATTACGGTACGGGAATTGAAGTGATTTTCCGCAAATAGCGGAAACCATGCGGAAAGACCATATCATCATCAAAGGCGCGCGGGAACATAACCTGAAAAATATCTCGCTGCGCATCCCCAAGAACAGGATCACCGTATTCACCGGCGTGTCCGGGTCCGGGAAATCGTCGCTGGTTTTCGATACCATCGCGGCGGAGTCGCAGCGCCAGCTCAATGAAACCTTTCCTTCTTTCATCCGCCACCGCTTGCCCCATTACGGCCAGCCGGAGGCGGATGAATTATCAAACCTGTCGCCGGCGGTGATTATCGACCAGAAGCCTATCGGCAGCAATGCACGGTCTACCGTAGGCACGGCCACGGATATATTCACCCTGCTGCGGTTGTTGTTTTCCCGGATAGGAGAGCCCTTCATCGGTTATTCAGATGTATTTTCCTTCAACCATCCCAACGGCATGTGCCCGGAATGCGATGGGCTGGGAAAAGTTGCTGTCCTGGATACGGACTTATTTTTCGATACCGCCAAATCCCTCAACGAAGGCGCGATCCTGTTTCCCACATTCGCCAAAGGCAGCTGGCGGTTCAGCCGTTATGCCTGTTCCAACCTCTTCGATCCGGATAAAAAACTGGAAGATTATTCGGAGGAAGAATGGCAGCTATTGTTGTATGCCGATGGATTGAAGCTGCCCGACCCGCTGCCTTGCTGGCCACCCTCGCAGAAATTTTACGAAGGGATCGTGCCCCGCTTCAAAAGAAGTTATCTCGCGAAAGATTCGAAGGAACTTGCCGGTAAACATAAAGCGGATTTCGAGAAAGTGCTCACACGCGGCGAATGCCCCGTCTGCAAAGGCTCGCGCCTGAACGAAAAAGTACGCTCCTGCCGGATCGGCGGTTACCATATCGCGGATTGCGCAGCCATGGAAATTCCTGCATTGGAGGCGTTCATCGGCACCATCACCGACGCGCGCGCCGTGACGATGGTAAAAGCCATCGAAGAACGGTTGCACCAGATGTCCGCCATCGGACTGCATTACCTGACGCTCGACCGCGACACCGGCAGCCTTTCGGGCGGCGAATCGCAACGGATCAAGATGGTACGCCATCTCGGCAGCAGTCTTTCCGATATGACCTATATCCTCGACGAGCCCAGTATCGGCCTGCATCCCCGCGATGTACATCAACTCAACCAATTGCTCTTCCAGCTGCGCGATAAAGGGAATACCGTGCTGGTGGTAGAGCACGACCCGGACGTGATCGCCATCGCCGACCACATCGTGGACATGGGCCCCGGCGCGGGAACGGCAGGAGGGAAGATCGTGTTCGAAGGACCGCTGGAGGAACTGAAAGCAGCCGGAACGCTTACCGGGCAATGTTGGAGCCGTAAGCGCACCTTCCGCCCCCGGAACCGCGTGGCGACGGGAAGCTTCGTCGTGAAAAACGCCCGGCTCCACAACCTGCAAAACGTAACGGTATCCATTCCCAAAGGCGTAATGACCGTTGTGACAGGCGTAGCCGGCTCCGGGAAAAGCAGCCTCATCAACGGCGTATTGCCCAAACAAGTGCCAGGTGCGGTGCGCATCAGCCAATCCGCGATCGCAGGCAGCAAACGATCGCATATGGCCACTTACACGGGCATCTTCGATGAAATCAGGCGCCTGTTCGCAAAGGCAAATAAGACAAGGGCCTCCCTGTTCAGCAGTAACTCGGAAGGCGGATGCAAAGTGTGCAGGGGCATCGGGGAAATTACACTGGACCTGGCCTTCATGGACCCCATCACCACCATTTGCGAAGAATGCGGCGGGAAAAGATATACGGCCGAAACATTGCGCTATCGTTACGAAGGAAAGAACATCTACGAAGCCCTCCATCAAACGGTCGACGAAGCCATACCGTTCTTCTCCGCGAGCGGCAATATTCACGGCATGCTGGAACGCCTGCGCAACGTAGGCCTGGGTTACCTCACGCTTGGGCAGCCCCTCAGCACTTTGTCGGGCGGCGAGCGCCAGCGCATCAAACTCGCCATGCGGCTGGATGCAACGGAAAACCAGTTGTTCATCATGGACGAGCCCACCACCGGATTGCATATGAGCGATGTGGACAGGCTCCTCGATATCTTCGCCCGCATCGTCGACAACGGCAACACCCTCGTTGTAGTCGAGCACAACCTCGACGTTATCGCCCAGGCGGATCATATCATCGACATGGGCCCGGGTGCAGGGCGAGAGGGCGGCACGGTGGTATTTACAGGAACGCCGGGCGATCTGGCAGACCACCCGGCGTCGCAAACCGGGAAATTCTTACGGAAATATCTCTCGCGGCGTTAACCGTTTACACTTTCTTCGGAACCACGTAGAAGTTCGGATCGATCCCGAATTTAGACGCGTTTTTCAGCGGCATCGTTTGCCACTCCGCCGTGGGCCGCAGCATAACGGGCTTGCCGGTTCCCGTGCTCACACGGATCGGCATGTCGAACCCTTTCACATCCGCTACCCATCTGTATTTCAGCTGTCCGCCGCTAATGCTGTACTCGAATACGGGCGGCTGTGTATGGCGCAGGTACTGATCGTATACCTTATCAAAATTAAACCCTGATTTTTTATTGATGAAATCCTCTACCTGCTGTGTGGTCACCGTCTGGTGCCAGAAGGTTTTGTTCAGCCCGCGCAGGATCTGGCGGAACTGTTCGTCGTTGTTGATAATCTGCCGGATGGTATGCACCATGTTCGCGCCTTTGTAATACATGTCGCCGGAACCTTCGGTATTGACGCCGTAGGGGCCGATGATGGGAACGTCGTTGGCGATATTTTTACGGATGCCCTGCAGATATGCATTCCCCGCTTCCTTGCCGTATCGGCACTCCGTAAAAAGCGTTTCGGAATAGTTGGTGAAGGATTCATGCACCCACATATCGGCGATGTCTTTAGTCGTGATATTGTTCCCGAACCATTCGTGGCCGGTTTCGTGGATGATGATGAAATCCCATTTTAATCCCCAGCCGGAACCGGAAAGGTCTTTTCCGCGGTAGCCCATTTTATACTGGTTGCCGTATGCCACGGCACTCTGGTGCTCCATGCCGAGGTGCGGCGTTTCCACAAGTTTGTAGGTATCGGTGTAGAAAGGGTAGGGGCCGAACCAGTGCTCGAAACATTGCATCATGGGCTTCACCACGCCGAAGTGTTTTTTGGCGGCGGCGAGGTGGTAATCCAGCACCCAGAAGTCGAGCGGCAGGTTGCCGGCTTCGCCTTTGTAAATATCGGAGAAATGCGCGTAGTGGCCGATGTTCAGCGCCACGTCGTAGTTGTTGATGGGATTGGAGACGAACCAGGTAAAGGTGCGCGTGGTATCCGCACCGTCTTTCACCGAACGCAGCCTGCCGTTGGAAACGTTGGTCAGGGCGCCGGGTACGGTTACCGCAATCTGCATGCTGTCGGGCTCTTCGGACTGATGGTCTTTATTCGGCCAGAACACGCTGGCACCCAGGCCCTGGCAGGCGCTGGCGATCCAGGGGCGGTGCAGGGAGTCGGTTTTCCAGACGATGCCGCCGTCCCAGGGCGCGTTCTTCGCTTCGCGGGGCTTGCCGCCGAAAGTGAGGACGATCTGTTTGATTTTTCCCCTGGGCTGATGGGCCGGCATATCGATGAAAAAGGCGTTGCCTTCGCGGGTAAATGTGAGTTCTTGCCCGTCCTGCACGGCTTTCCGCAGCTCCATGGGCTGCTGCAGGTCGATTTGCATCCGGTTGGGCGCGCCCGTAACCCGGTAATGAATCACGTTGGTGCCTTCGATGGATTTGGTGTCGGGGAAGATGCGCATCGAGAGGTCGTAGTACGTTACGTCCCACCAGGTGCGCTCCGGCCCCAGGGTGCCGCGCAGGGTATCCTGGCGGGTAAAGCGTTGATTGTGCTGGCTATAGGCGTTGCTTACGGTGAACAACGTCAGCAGAATGGGCAGCAGCCTCATCATACAGGTTAAGTTTAAACGGCAATATAATCCAGTTGGGGGAGACGGCAGGGGCTTTTTTTGACAGGCGGTTGCGCAGGCTTGCCTGGTCCCGGAATTCTGATTACCTTGATGGTCCTGTTTATGAAGTATTCCGTTTTCTTCCTGCTGATCCTGATATACGCCTGCGGCGAACGCCGCGGCGACGGGAAAATGGTGTTCCGCTACAACCAGGAAGGCGGCATCCCCACGCTGGACCCCGCCTTCGCCAAGAACCAGGCCATCATGTGGGCCGTGCGCCAGGTATTCAACACACTCGTCGAAACCGACAGCTCCCTCAACATTCGCCCCTCGCTCGCGAAAAGCTGGGAAGTTTCGGCCGACCGGAAGGAGTATGTTTTCCATCTCCGCACTGACGTCCATTTCCACGACCACGCTCTTTTCCCCGGCGGCAAAGGCAGGAAAATGACGGCGGAAGACGTTGCTTACAGTTTCCGCAGGCTCATCGACCCCGCCACGGCATCGTCGGGCGCCTGGGTCTTCAACGGCAAAGTAGATCCCGTGGCAGGTTTCACGGCGGTCGACGACAGCACCTTCCGACTCCGGTTACTACAGCCTTTCCAACCCGTGATGGGCATCCTCAGCATGCAATATTGCAGCGTGGTGCCGCGGGAGATCGTGGAGCACTTCGGCAAGGATTTCCGGAAGCACCCCATAGGCACGGGGCCCTTTCAGTTTTTCTATTGGGACGAAGGGCAGGGGCTGGTGCTGCATAAAAACCCCCGTTATCACGAAACCGATGAACACGGCACGCGACTGCCATACCTGGATGCGGTGCAGATCTCGTTTGTAGACAGCAAGGGAACCGAGTTTCTGCTGTTTCGGCAGGGACAACTCAGCTTCATCAACGAAATCGACGCCACGTTCAAAGACGAAGTGCTCACGCGGCAGGGTGAATTGAAAAAAGAGTGGGAGGGGAAGATCGTCATGATGAAAACGCCTTACCTCAGCACGGAATATTTCGGTATCGTGATGGATCCGGAGAAGCCCGGTGTGAAAAACAGTCCGCTGCACGACCTGCGCGTGCGGCGCGCGGTGAATTTCGGGATCGACCGGGTGAAGATGGTGACATACCTGCGGAACAATAAAGGGATCCCGGCCACGTCGGGTTTTGTGCCGGCGGGATTGCCGTCGTTCGATACGGCCGCGGTGCCGGGGTATCACTACGATCCGGCCAGGGCGCGGAAGTTGTTGGCGGAAGCGGGATATCCGGATGGGAAGGGGTTGCCGGGGATTACACTGGTGTCGATCCCTTTGTACGCGGACCTGGCCGATTACGCCGCGCGGCAGTTGCAGGAATTGGGGATTAAGGTACAGGTGGAAGTGATGCAACGGGGGCCGCTGATTGATCAGGTAGCGAAATCCGCCGTGCCTTTTTTCCGGGCCAGCTGGATCGCGGATTACCCGGATGCGGAAAGTTTCCTGGCGATGTTCTACAGTAAGAATCCCGCGCCGCCGAATTATACGCGGTATGATAATCCGGCGTTCGACCGGCTGTATGAGCGCGCATTGGAGGAAACGGACGATTCGGTACGGTATGGGTTGTACCAGGAGATGGACAGGATGGTGGTGGCGGATGCCCCGGTGGTGCCGTTGTTTTATGACATGGTGATGCGTTTCAAACAGCCTAACGTGTTGGGGCTCAGTAGCGATGGGTTGAATACCCTGGAGTTGAGAAGGGTACGGATCGTGGAAAATTGAGCAGTGAACATATCATATATTAATATATTCATTAAGAAGGGGTTAATTTTTTCGGGGGGCTTGATTATTAGGTTAGCCCGGATTAAAGGGTTACATTTGCGGTTCAACTTTCAACACTAAAATTGAGGCGATGACTGCGATATTGATCTTCTTCTTTTCACACTGGTTTTTATCACTTTTCTTCCATACATTTTTCCTTCACCGCTATGCATCTCACCAGATGTACGACACCAGCAAGGGCTGGGAGCGCGTGTTTTATTTCAGCACCTGGTTTTTCCAGGGTTCTTCTTACCTGATTCCCCGTGCGTATGGCGTGATGCACCGGATGCACCACGAATACAGCGATACGGAGCATGATCCGCACAGCCCGCACTTTTTCAAGGACGTTTGGCATATGATGATCCACACCCGTGAGATTTATGCAGCGTTTCTGTCCGGCAAAAAACTGCCTGACGCACAATTCACGAAAGATCCCCTGCCGGTTTGGGACAGCCTGGACAAGTTCGGTGACCACCGTGCTACCCGTCTGACCTGGATCGCTTTGTATATTGCATTTTATGTGATCTTCGCTGGTACTACCTGGTGGCTGTATCTGCTGTTGCCGATTCACTTCCTGATGGGCCCTATCCAGGGTGCGATCGTGAACTGGTGCGGTCACAAATACGGATACAGCAATTTCGACAACGGCGACCATTCCCGCAACTCGGAGCCCTGGGGTATCTTCCTGTTGGGTGAGCTGTTCCAGAACAACCACCACAAGCATAAGGACAGCGCCAACTTCGCCAAGAAATGGTTTGAGTTTGATCCTACTTACCCGGTGATGCGCGCAATGCACTTCCTGGGCATGATCAAGCTGCGCCAGACGGCTACTGCAAAGATCGCGGTACCGAAGAAGTCGCGCAAGGCGGCTTAATGGCGGGTTGAACAAAATATTCGAAGGCGGCGGAAGCAATTCCGCCGCCTTTTTTCATGCCCGGTTCCGCCGTCTAAAATTTTTTTCCTTCCTGTAAGGAATTTTCTAAAATTGCCGGTCCTTACATTAGAAAACGGTATTCCACGCCGTTCCGTTCAACCAAGACATTTTTTAACGTAGGTTTTTTACGAAGGTAAACAAGGGGGGACCCACAGCAGGGCTTATGCCGGACAGCAACAAGCACATACGGAGTTTGCAGGAAGAAATTGCACGTAACGACAGCGAACAGGCTTTTGCCGCACTGTTCAGATTGCTGTACGATCGGCTAATTCGATTTTGCATGCAGTACGTTTCTTCGCGGGAGGCCGCGGAAGAAGTGGTATCCGATGTATTCGTCAGGATATGGGAGCGGCGTGCGGGGTTGACGGAAGTAGGGAACCTGGAAGTGTACTTGTTTGTGTCGGTGCGGAACCAGGCTTATAATTACCAGGAGAAGTATTCATCGATGCGGATATCGCCGTTGGAGAACGGGGAGTGGGAGTTGACGGACGCGGGCGATCCCGGCCGGGATATGGAGTGGAAGGAAATGTCGGCGCGGCTCGACCGTGAGGTGAATCTCCTGCCGGATCAATGCCGGAAAGTGTTCCGCTTGATCAAGGAAGAAGGTTTCCGGTATAAAGAAGTGGCGCAAATCCTGAATATCTCGCCGCGGACAGTGGAAACGCAGCTTTTCCGCGCCATCCGCCGCCTGCAGGAGGCCGTGGGGCACTGGTTGCCGGACAGGCTCAGAAAGGGCGGAAAACTGCCGCCAACGGTGGGTTTATTGCTGCTGTTGCTGGATGGATGGACTTGGTAAGCCCCCGGCTGCGATTTGGCCGCGCGATGAACAGGAAACCCGCAACAAGCTGGTTTACCCGTATAAACTGGGGGTTTATGTATATCTGAAGGCCTTTTAATGGATGCCAACGTGATGGATAGTGTAGTGTAAGTTAATGGTATACAGTAGGTTAAGGTGGGTATTCTCCAGGGTAAACAAAGGGTAATACAGGCTGGGATATACTGTTGATATACTTTAAATATACAGTAACCCCTAAGTTACCCTATAGTATCCCACCAGGTAAGCAATCGGAAAAGTGCGGTATTGCTGGCAAAAAGCGTCCGTTCGGTGGTGATTGTGCAAGTTTATGGGTGAAGTGGATACAGGTGTAGCGTGCGGGAAAAGGGGAGGGCCGGCCGGTGTAACGCATTGCCGCGCCCGGAATGAAATGGATTGTCGATAGCATTGAAAATGTATATATGTATTTGACCTGCCGGAAGATAACGGCAATATCCGTAAGGAAATGACGGAATCATAAGCAGGTCCCTATCTCTGGTAATGATGATGAACGACGAAAGAATCACCCGGCTGCTGGCGGCCCGGCTGGCTGGCGAAGCTACCGAAGCGGAACTGCGCGAACTGGATTCGCTACTGGCGCAGGATGCATCGGTGCAGTCGCAGGCGCAGCTCCTCCAGCGCTATTTCAAAGATGCGCCGGTCCATAGCTCCGCCGGTACGGAGCAGGCCCTGGAGCGGACGCTCGCCCGCATCCGTGCCGGTGAATCCGCCCCGCTCAGCGAGTCTGGCCGTGGCAGGAGAGGAGCCTGGAAGTGGTGGTCCGCCGCCGCCGCAGCCATACTCCTGCTGCTGGGAGGCGCGTGGGCGCTGTGGAAACCAGCCGCGTTACACTCAGGCTACGCGGCGTTCAACCCTGAAAAGGATACAGTCCGCTGGCTGCACCGCCAAAACGCGAAAGCCATCCGCGCCGCACTTGAACTGGCGGACGGCAGCAAAATCTGGCTCAACGCAGATTCACGCCTGTCGTACCCCGAACAGTTCGGCCCCCATTCCCGCGAAGTGTTCCTGACCGGGGAAGCTTTCTTCCAGGTAAGCAGCGCTCCCGAGAAACCTTTCATCGTTCATCTGAGCAAAGGCACCATCCGCGTGCTCGGCACCTCGTTCAACGTCCGCGCATACGAAAACGAACCGGTCAAAACATCCGTCAGCACCGGGAAAGTCGCCTTCATCCCGAAATACACCGACGCCCGCATTCCCGACACCTTCTACATCACGCCAGACGAAAAAGTAACCTGGTATGATGAAGACGCCCGCCCGGAAAAAGCGGTTACATCCGGCGATGAAGACCGCGCCTGGACCGACGGCGGCCTTGTTTTCCGTGACGCCACGCTGGAAGATATATGCCGCGAGCTGGAAAGAACCTTCGGGAAAAAAGTACACTTCGATTCGGAAGAGCCCCGCCACTACCGCATGACCGGCGCCTTCCGCAACAACAGCCTCTCCGAGATCCTGTTCTACCTGTCAAAATCTAAAAATTTCCAATATACCATCACCGACAGCACCCTGCTGATCAGTGAATAAAGTACCCGTTCCATTTATCACAACACTTAAAACGTTATGAAAGTAAGACCGCTCTGCAAGCCGGGTCCCTTCCGTTCGTTGCTCCGCGCCGCCGTCTTCTGCACTGCCCTGCTGTGCATGCTCGACCTCCACGCGCAGGATGCATGGGCCGCCAACACCGCCCGCCAAACGATGGACCAGGCTCGGGACAATCCCCGCAAACAAACGGAGAAACGCCTCAGCATCCAGGTGCGCGACGAGAAACTATCGTCCGTCCTCGATCGCATCGAGCAGCAAACACCTTATGTTTTCGTATACTCCAACGACGAAATCAGCATTTCCCGCAAAATCACCCTCCAGGTCAAAGACCGCCAGCTCAGCGAAATCCTGGACATGCTCCTTTCCCCGCTCGATATCAGATACGAGCTGATCAATAACAAGATCATACTCAAACAGGGAAACGTAGCAGCCGTCGTGTTCGCGCAGCAGGCAAACGTCACCATTAAAGGCCGGGTGGTGGGCGAAAACGGCGAAGGGCTTCCCGGAGTAAATATCCGCCTCAAAGGCAAACCTGCTGTAGGCACCGTGTCGAACGAAAACGGCGATTTCAGTCTTCAGATCCCTTCCGAAGACGCAAACGGAACGCTCGTTTGCAGTTACATCGGCTATCTTTCATCCGAAGTGCCTATCGGCGGCCGCACCGATCTCACCGTTTTACTGCGTATCGATTCCAAAAATCTCGGTGAAGTGGTGGTCACGGCTTACGGCTCTCAGAAAAAGGGACAGGTAACAGCCGCCATCAGCACCATTTCCACCAAGGATATTGAAAGCCGACCTGTGACCAATATGTTCCAGGCGCTGCAGGGTACCGCGCCCAACCTCACGCTGCAACAGGCTACCGCCGAACCCGGCGCCGCGCTGGTACTCAATATCCGCGGCGTGGGATCGCTCACCGGCAATGCGCCCCTTATCATAATCGATGGGGTGATGACGCAGGGCGGCGGGTTGCAGAACCTCAATCCCTACGACGTGGAAAGCATTTCCGTGTTGAAAGACGCCGCGTCGTCCGCCATCTACGGATCGCAGGCCGCCAACGGCGTGATCTATATCACCACCAAGCGCGGCACCAAAGACCAGCGGCCTTCCGTTCACTACAACGGCATGTACGGCTGGCAAACGCCCACGGCGCTGCCCCGCCAGGTGGAAGGATGGGAGTATATGTCCCTCAAAAACGAAGCGCTGGTGAACTCCGGCAAAACACCGCAATACACGCCGCAACAGGTGGCGCATTGGAAAGAGCGCGGTTCGGAACCAGCTTACCTGCGGGAAATGATCCGCCGTTCCACCCCGCAGCAAAACCACAGCCTGAGCCTTTCCGGTGGCGGCCAATCCACCAGCTACCTGCTTAGCATGGGTTACGTGAACCAGGGGAACATGCTCGCCAACAAGTATGTGCCCGACGAGCTCAACCTCGGTTACCGCCGCTACAACGCCCGCGCCAACGTGAGCGTGGAAGTGAGCAAATATGTGCAGGTGAATGTGAACATGGCGTACACCAAATCCTGGTTCAACCGCCAGAATGCGGACATCGGCCTGCTGATGCGCGATGCGATGCGGACCCCGAGGATCTACCCGGTGAAAGACTCGCTGGGCAATTTCGTGGTTCCGGCGCTGAACAGCAACAACGTCATCGCCCAACTCGTGAACGCCGGTTATAACAACACCGAGCGCGACAACCTGCTGGGTGGTGTTGACGTTACCATCACGCCGCTCAAACATGTGAAGGTAAACCTGAACGCTTCCGGTAACTATACCATCAACAACCATTATTACCGGCAGAACAAATACAGCTACGCGCCGTATTATACTACAGCTAACCCGCCGATCAACAACCAGCAGTCCAACGCTTCTTACCGCGACCTCACCACCAACGTGTATGCAACGGTGGAATATGAGAACACTTTCGCGAAAGATCACTACGTGAAGGCGCAGGTAGGCGGCAGGAGTGATGCGCAGAACGAAT
This sequence comes from Chitinophaga pollutisoli, assembly GCF_038396755.1. Classification (NCBI taxonomy): domain Bacteria; kingdom Pseudomonadati; phylum Bacteroidota; class Chitinophagia; order Chitinophagales; family Chitinophagaceae; genus Chitinophaga; species Chitinophaga pollutisoli. Next base: position 5,804,661 of record NZ_CP149822.1, read on the forward strand.
ATTACGGCCTGCGTGCCACCCGGTACGGGACCACCAATCTCGACAGCGACTGGAGCATCGGCGGCGGGTATATCCCCAAGCCCGACGGTACCCTCGATTACGCGACGATCGGCACGTACAACGAGCTGGTGAACCCGAACCTCTTCGCCCTGAATTCTCTTTTTGGCCGTGTGAACTACGTGTTCAAAGACCGCTACCTCGCAGAATTCACCTGGCGGTACGACGGTTCTTCCAAGCTCGCGCCCGGCCACCGCTGGCAAATGTTCCCCGCATTCTCGCTGGGCTGGCGCGTGACCGACGAGCCTTTCCTCGACAACCTCCGCGACATCGGCAACCTCAAACTCCGGTATTCCTGGGGTAAAGTGGGCAACTCCAACATCGGCGGTTTCAATTACCTGGCGCGCGTGTCCATCAACCCGAACAAATATCCCTTCAACAATACCGCCAACCCCGGCGCGGATTTCACGCCCTACAACGACCTGCTCGAATGGGAAACCTCCGCCATGGCCAACTATGGCGCCGACGTGGAACTGTTTGATAATAAAGTCGGAGTGTCTTTCGATTACTTCGACAAACGGACTTCCGGTATTTACCTGTTCGAAGTAGTACCCGGCACCACCGGCATCGGATCGAGCCTGCAGAATTCCGGCCAGGTGAGGAACCAGGGTTGGGAAGTGACGGTTTCCTGGCGCGCCAAAACAGGTGCGTTCAACCATAACCTGAGCGCCAACGTGTCCGACAACCTGAACAAGGTGACGAAGTTCGGGCAGGAGTCCATCCGCGGTTCCGACTTCAGCTACATTATCCGCGAAGGTTTTCCCATCGCTTCATACTTCGGGTACAAATCCAGCGGTCTGTACCAGAACCTGGACGATCTGAAGAACGCGCCCAAGGTGCCTTTCGCATTCAACCAGCAGGTGATGCCCGGTGATATCCGGTACATCGACCGGAACGAGGACGGTACAATCGATGCCGACGACCGTTTCGTATTCGGCAATCCTTTCCCGCGGTATACTTTCGGTTTCAATTACAACCTGACCTGGAAGAATTTCGATTTCACCATGTTCTGGCAGGGAGTGGGCAAGCGTTCGCAATATCTGCGCGGCGATATCGTGGAAGCCTTCCATAATAATGAAGACCACGCCATGGTGCAGCATCTCGACCGCTGGACGCCGAACAATCCCGGCGCTTCCTACCCGAGGCTCACTATCGGCACAGCGAACGCCAACAACTTCGCGTATTCTGATTACTGGATGTTCGATACAAAATACCTGCGGCTGAAGAACCTGCAGTTCGGTTATTCCCTGCCCAGATCCTTCACTGAGCGGGTGAAAATCCAGGGCGCGCGGATTTATGTGACAGGTCAGAACATGCTGACCCTCATGCCGAAGCGTTTCCGTGAGATCGGCGTAGACCCTGAGTTTACGCAATTCGACGATAAGATGGATTTCTTCAATTACAACGCCATCGCAGGACGTAACTATCCGAACGCAGCGACTTACGCTTTCGGGATCGACATCAAATTCTGATAAACACACCGTTATGAAACAATTGATCTTCACCATAGCATGCATTTCGTTACTCGCCGCCGGCTGCCGCAAGCTGGAACAGCCTAATACGCGCGAGTTTACGGAAGAAGCCTATTGGCGCGACGCACAGGATGCGCTCGATGCGCTGGCCAGCTGCTACGAAAACATGTACGGCGACGGTTTCTACTTCGGGAACGAAGCCCTCAGCGACAATGCCTATGTAGCCGGCGGCGGCTTCAGTGGCGTGTCGCTCATCGCAGGTGGCAGCTACGATCCGGCGCAGTCGCGCGTCCGTGAGCAATGGAGTTACCATTATTCCGCTATCCGCAAGTGCAACCTCGTGGTGCTCAACATCGGCAAAGTGCCGCAGATGGATGAAACCCTCCGCCGCCGGATCGTCGCGGAAGCAAGGTTCATCCGCGCCTGGGCTTATTTCAATATGACGGACCTGTACGGCAGCGTGCCCTTCTACCTGGATCTCATCTCGGTAACCGCAGCCCGCACCATTGGGCGGACCTCCCGCGAAGAAGTGTCCAAATTCGTGCTCGACGAGCTGGCGGCCATCCGGAACGACCTGCCCGTTAACACGCAATACGCGGAAAAAGACCGCGGCCGCATCACCCGTGGCGCCGCCATCGCGCTGGCTGCCAGGGTGCGCCTCTGGAAAGGCGACTGGGATCTGGCCGCGCAGGAATATGCGCTGTTGATGGGAAATCAAAACGGGACTTATGGATTGCTCGGCAATTATGAGAACCTGTTCAAACCCGCCAACGAATTCAATAACGAAACCGTGCTCGACATCCAGTACGGTGGCGGGCGCACTTACAGTACCCAGCGCAGCTTTTTGCCGCAAACGGTGGCGCTGTTGCGCAGCACACTGGTGCCCACGCAAGACCTGGTCGACGATTACATCATGACGAACGGGAAAGGGATTGCCGAAACCGGTTCCGGATATGATGCCAACAATCCTTACGTAAACCGTGATCCCCGCTTCAAAGCGACAGTTATCCATCACGGCGCTACCATCGTGGATTTCAACGGCGCGACCCAAACGATCCTCACCCAGCCGGGCTCCGTACCGGCTACCAACAGCGTGGACGACCAGGGTGCTTCCCCCACCGGGTACTACTTCCGGAAACATTATGATCCGACCGCACCGAACTATAACTCCGGCCTCAACCTGCCGCTGATCCGCTATGCGGAAATATTGCTGGGTTTTGCCGAAGCTAAAAACGAGCTGGGCCAGCTGGACGCCGATACCTGGAACAAATCCATCCGTGCCCTCCGTGTCCGCGCTGGCTTCACCGATGCAGGCGCGCTCGAATATCCCGCCGGGGCCGTAAAGGAAACCCTCCGCGACATCGTGCGCCGCGAAAGGAGGGCCGAGCTGGCGTTCGAAGGTATCCGCGTGTTCGACATCCGCCGCTGGAAAACCGCGCAAACTGTACTGGCGAAACCGGTTCGCGGGATTAAGGTGGCCTCGGGCGCTTTCAATAAAGATCCCAACGGGTACGTCATCGTAGAGGAACGCCGTTTTGAAAACCCGAAACATTACCTCTGGCCGGTACCCACCGCCGAACGCGATCAGAACAAAAACCTGGGACAGAATCCCGAATGGTAATCCAATTCTACAATCAAATTCAATCGTAAGTCATGTATAAAAGTCTTTCCATGGTAACCTTGCTCGTTGCGCTGTTAGCCGGCGGGTGCAAAAAGGACGATTACAAACTGAACACCAACATGCAGCCGGTAGATAAACTGACCGCGCCGCTCAATAACAAATTCACCAAGCTCCAGCCCGCCACCAGCGCTTCGGTACTCTTCGAATGGGACCAGGCCCGCGCGGAAGACGGCTCGCTGGTATTATATGAAGTGGCGTTCGATAAAGAGGACGGCGATTTCAGCAACCCCATCGCCCGAGTCCCTTCCGATGGCGGCGGGGTGCAGAATAAACTGAACCTGTCCCACAAAGACCTGAACAGCATCGCCGGCAAAACGGGGATCCCCGCGCTGGGGACGGGTAAAATCAAATGGACCGTACTGGCTTCCAAGGGGTTTAATGTTCAGCCCGCAAAAGAAGCCCGGTCGATCGAGGTGGAACGCCCGAACGGCTTCGCCGAGATCCCGGTCGATGTATTCCTGACGGGAGATGCTACCGAAGCCGGTGCCGACCTGGCCCAGGCGAAAAAACTGAAATCCGTGACTGCGGGCGTATTCGAAATCTACACTTCGCTGAAAGACGGCAAATACAAATTCACCGACCGTAACAGCGGTACGCCTAACGTGTTCTCCCTCGATGGCGGCCTGATCCGCGAAGGCGGCGAAAGCACCCACGCCGGCGGCACCAAAGTTTACCGACTGCGCCTCGACTTCAACAACGCCGCGGTAACGGTTACCGAAATCACCGGTATCGGCCTGTGGTTCGCGCCCAACGATCAGATCATGCACGAACTGAGCTATGCCGGCAACGGAACCTGGTCGTTCACCGACAAAGTGATCACTTTCCGCCAGGAATCATGGGGCCGCGACGAGCGCTATAAATTCCGCCTGAGCGTGAAGAATGCGGGAACCGACGGTTTCGAATGGTTCGGCAGCTCGAATGCGGATAACAACCGCCCGACTTCCGCCACGCCTTTGTCGTTCTGGGAGCTGCGACCTATCCCCAACAGCGACCGTTGGAATTACTGCTATAAATTCATGACGGAAGTGGATACCCGTCCTTGCGACGTGCATGTATATTTCCGGGCGGACAGGGCGTATACCCATGAAGTAATTGTTAAATAACAAACACGCAACATGCTGAAAATCACTAAATATAGCCTGTCGCTGCTTATGCTGGCCGTATCGTTTACCGGTTGTTTGAAAGAACCGGTAGACGATGGGCCGGGGCCTGGCGCGGGGAAGAAAACGTACGTGTACAACTGGCCGTCGATTGCGGACTCGACTTATAATTCATTGATAGCCAACTTCTACAATGCATCCGGGAAGTATTTCAATGAGAATCACACCGGCGGCAATACATTTCATTACTGGCGCAATGCGCATGGGTTGGATGTATTGCTCGACGCGTACCTCCGTAAGAATGATCCGCAGATAAAAGCGCGGATGGACGAATTGCTGGAAGGGATGAAAGCCCGTAACGGGAACACATACATCAATCATTTTTATGATGATATGGAATGGATGGCGCTAGCCTGCATCCGGGTGTACGAGGTAACGAACGACGCGAAATACAAAACCGTCGCCGAAACGCTTTGGAATGATATCAAAGGCGGCTGGGACGACACCTGGGGCGGCGGGATTTACTGGAATAAAGAGCGGAAGAACAAAAACACGCCTTCCAACGCGCCGGCGAGCATCATTGCGTCGCGGATATATTTGCTCAACAAGAACCCGGAAGATCTGGACTGGGCCAGGAAAATCTATAACTGGCAGAAAAACAACCTGGTAGACCCGGTAACCGGCCTGGTGTGGGACGGTTTGGATGGCAGCGGCACCAACAAGAACTGGAAATTCACTTATAATCAAGGGGTTTACATTGGCGCCGCCGTGGAATTATACAAGATCACGGGCGAACAGGTGTACCTCAACGACGCGCTGCGTACCGCCAACAACTCCCTGACCGGGGAGCTGACGCAGGGGAACGTGATGAAAGACGAAGGCGCCGGCGATGGCGGGTTGTTCAAGGGCATCCTGGTGCGCTACATGATGTTGCTGATTACAGACGGCGGGATTTCAGCCACCGACGCCGGCAAGTATGTGAGCTTCCTGAAAGTCAACGCGGAAACGCTCTGGCTCCAGGCGACCACGCGTCCGCAGATACTTTTTGGTGGCAAATGGAACGCCATGGGTTCCCAGGTGGATCTGAGCACCCAGCTTTCCGGCTGCATGCTGATTGAAGCCGCCGCCCATTTGAAGGCGCTGGATTTAATGGAATAGATCGCTTTCGGGATAAAGTTGTTAACCGGAAAACGGGCAGTCCTTACAGGATTTGCCCGTTTTTTCATTTGTTGGGCTGGATGGGGCATCTGTAAAATCCCATTTCGGGGTTGAAGATGTGGGAAGGCAGACAAGACTTGTACGGGCGCTTCTAAGAATAGGATAATTTCATATTAATTGATGTTATCTGTTTGCTGGGGCGTATTCACGACTTACCCGGATTTTTTTGTGTTTTCAGCAGAGGAGGAGCCGGAGTTTGATTTTGCCGGGCGTTTCGCGTAGCGCGTGGTCAGTTAAAGCCGTGTGACAATTCTTGCGTAATTTTTCATTACTGAAAGTGAATAAATGATTGATGGAGTTAAAATTCATGATCGATTGATGATGAGTGAATTGTATATCAATTTATATCAGTTGACGAAAGTATGTTTTGTCATCGCATCACCTTGAAAATCCCGCAAAGTCCGCATAATTTTTTACATCCATTAGCTTTTGGAACTTCATGGATGACTTGTTAAACATGATTAGTTGGCTTTTCGAAATTAAAATGTTTAAAATTAACTTTAAATGATTGATCAAATTGTATATACGGCAATATAATTTATATTATGTTAAATAGAGCAACGCGAAATCAGGCCCTCGTTCTCGGTATCTTCCTTTTAATTTCAAACGGGTCATCCTGACCTCCTGATGATACGTTGAGAAAAGTTTCACGGTCAGATGGAAAAATTACATGTGCCGCCACCTCCCATTATGCGCGATATTGGAATGAAAATATACTTGTTGATGGGTGCCGCCATTTGTCCTTAGGTGATTTGACGGCTCGATTTCGGTATACTGTTTCGGTTGATAGCGCGATTTTGGGCGGGAAAACACAGCGACTGGTTTTCGCCGTACTGGCGCCTGAAGCCCGCATGCGCAGGCTACATCTCTTTACAAAGATGACCTGGATAAGATTTCTGAATTGGTTTATAAGTTATTAACAGTCAATTGTTTATGAAAAACACCCATAAAAGGCTGAAAATCCCCCCTGTCCAGGGGGAAAACAGCCTTTCAGGGGTAACCGCATTTATAGAAATTTGATCGTTCGCTTTTCTCTGTATGCTTAAGTCTGTCCACATAGAATCCCATCTTTCCCCCGGATTGTTCGCCGTTCAAATGGATATCGGCGCCCATCAGCCCGGCGGGCCGGTCCTGCATATTTCGCTCACCATCCATGAGCAAACCCGGCAAATCACCGGTACCGGCCAGCTGTCGGCCGCCGCGCATCATCATGCTTTCGGCCTCACCTATCTGAAAGGTTACTTCTTTGCTTTGCCGGCCTCACCCATTGTTGAGTTCCCAAATTCATTGATTATCATGGGTATGCCATACCTGGCAACGCCTTACAGCAATGTAGTGCCGCAGCCGAACATGGAAATCTTCCTCGAACTGGATAACGCCTGGAAATCAGGCTTCTGTACGTACAGGTATGAAACCGACGGTGCATGGTTTACAGTAGCCAAAGCGCCGGCCGGTTTCATGGAACCAAGGATGCTGGCATCTGTCGTGTAATAGCATTGCATCCTTTTGATCCCTATTCCATTTACCTTCAGTTTTCACTAAGTAACACACATGAAACGAGCACCGGCGCTGGTTTTCCGGCGCCGGTTTCATCACTCCATGCAAACAAAAAATCCCCGGTCCCTTCATCCAGGCCGGGGATCTTTATTTTCAGAAAACCCAGGTCAGGGGGCGTACAATTCATTTTTAATGGCAAACAACACGAGGCCCGTCCGCGATTTGATCGCCAGCCGGTCGAACAGCTCCTGCCGGTAGTTATCGATCGTGTGTGGACTTAGTTTCATTTCCGCGGCGATTTCCTTGTACGTGAGCTCGGAACAGCACAACCGGAGAAACGTAATCTCATTGTCGCTCAACTGCACCTGCAGCGCGCCGGGTGTCGGATTATCCTGGATGCTGCGGAGCATCTTGGCGGAAATCAGCTCGTTAAGGAAGTATCCCTGTTCGTGGATCGTCCGGATGGCCTGCACTACATCGGCGATCCGGGATTCCTTCACCAGGTAACCGCCCGCTCCGTTCTTGAGCATTTTGATGATGGGCTTGTCGTCTTCGAATGTACTGAGCGCCAATACTTTCACATCCGGATGGAATTGTTTTAGCCATTGGGTGGATTCAAACCCGTCCATGACGGGCATGTTAATATCCATCAGCACCACATCGGGCGCGGGCGCAGCCGTGAGGCGGTCTTTCATTTCGGCGCCATTGGCGGCTTCGAAAGCTACGTGGATCTCCGGGTATTCGGACAACAGGCTGGTCAGTCCCTGCCGGAACAGCGTGTGGTCGTCCACGATAGCGATCTGTATGGTCTTATGTTGCATGGTGCTGGATTGTGCGGGGAACGGTGATGGTGACGGACGACCCCTTGCCCGGGGCCGACCGGATTACGGCGGAGCCCCCTATCATGGAAGCCCTTTTCCGGATATTCTGAAGGCCCATCCCCGACTGCCGGGCCAGTGCGGCTTCGACGTCGAAGCCGGCGCCATCGTCGGTAAGTGTGAGGGTCAGGGTGTTGTCGTTCCAGGATTGTTCAATGGAAATAGACGTGGCCTGGGCGTGGCGGATAATGTTATGGAGTGTTTCCTGGAAGATGCGGAACACGAACAGTTCCGTTTCCGGGTGTTTAGGCATGCCCGTGAGGTTTCCCGTGCGGTGGAGCTGGTAGCGCCCGGATTTCTCCAGCCAGTCGAGCTCGAACGCAATGGCATTGGCCAGCCCTTTGCCCACAAGCTCCTCCCCGTGCATCAGGCGTGAAAGCGCGCGGATTTCCCGGATAGATCTCCGGGCGAGCTCCTCCGCCGCGGCGATCTTTCCGGCGGCCTTTTCCTTGTCGGACAGGTCTACGGCGGAAAGTGTGATGGTCATCAGCCCGAGGAGCTGGTTGATATTGTCGTGCAGGTCATTGCCAATCGTCTTGAGCGTTTGCTCCTGCACTTCCATCTGGGTTTGCAGCAATTCCGTCCGGAACGCGTTGCGCAGGCGCTCCGTTTCTTCCAAATGCTTCTTTTTCCGGGAGTTGTACACGGTTACGTATACGATAAGGAACAGCGGCGCCAGGAGGAAGACGGCGCTCACCCAAATGATAAGGGTTAGTATTTCGTTTGTCGGTACCTGCATATAAAAGCATATGTCCAGCTGCCGTATAACAGCACATTCAGGACCTTAAAAATAACATACCGGAGCGAAAAGCGGATGCCTTCAGCTGAAGAAGCTTCCAGGAGGTATTGAAAAAAGATGTAAGTGGCGATCCCGCCGAAGTAAAACATGAGCGTGCCGCTCACCCACCAGAACGGCGGATGGGTGGAAAGGCGGATGTATTTATCGTCGCGGAGCACCAGGAAAAAATAGTACAGGCATCCCGTTACCATGACCATCGACATCAAAGCGGCCGTGAGCGGCGAATAATATCCGAATTGATGGGAAAAAGATTCTGTGAGCCAGGCGGACAGGAATACGGTCCCCCATACAACCGGGACCCAGATACTGATCCCGTAAGGTTTCATGAGGTGGTACAGGAAGGTGGTGATGGCGAAACATTCGGCCAGCATATACAGGTTGTACAATGGAGCATTGGGTGCGTGGAGTACGGCGCGCATGTAAATGCCGCCGGTTTCCACCAGGCAAACTAGGAAAAGGTAGAATGGAAACCGCCTCCACACCGGGTCCTTGTCGCGCCGGAGGCATACAAGGGCGGTGAGGAAGCAGATCCATTCAGCAACCGTGTTGACGGTGAAATATTGCATTATTTGTAAATATGGCTTTTAGTGCTGTCCACATTGGGTGCGAGGAAATACGCGCCTCTTGCGAAACAGTTTTTAGGGGGCGGGCACATTTCGCCGTTGTTTTCAGGATCGTCCGGAGGACCGCTCAGTGCAATCATGCCTTTGGTGGGCCTGTTATCTGGTGTAACCTGGATGTGGTCGACATGCTTTTTCTTTTCTTCCCGGGTGGTAACCATTACAAGCGTGGTGTGGCCCCAATAAGGTTTGATGGGGATGTGGCCGATGGTGCCTTCCTCGTGTGGAATGGGGTAATCGTCGGCGTAATTGGCCAGGTAGAAACGGACGCCGCTCATTTTGTCGCGCTGCATGACGCACAACAAGGCATGAATACGCTCCGTCGAGAACCAGATGCTGCGGGTGTGTGCGGAATCCGGCGGGAGGTTGGCGCCATACCGGGCGATCATGGCGTAAGCCGTGTCTACCGACATCAGTGCGTCTTCGGGCACAACTGTTTTGGAATTGCAGACATACTGCGAGGAATCTTTACCGGCAGACCCGCCGCCCGCGCTTTGGGAATTGGACCAGTAATAACCTGCCGCAACTCCGGCGGCCAGGGTTAAAACGGGGATCAGCATTGATTTGAATGTACTCATATAGGTTTTTATTGCGTGTAATGTGGAAGGATACGGGATGTTGCCAAACGGTTTTCAAGGTGCCCCAAATTACCGTTTTTCATCACATATTCCGCATAACCGCAGCTTCAAATTTCGGAGTTGCCACATATACCGGGAAGGCGTTTTTCGGCTCCGTTAAAGGCGGTTTTCAGGTAAAATGGGGAAAATGCTGATAATCAATACCCATCTGATACCTCACTCAACTTACTGAGTGTAAATTTCTAACGGCACTTGCTTCATTTTTCGCTATCAACAAGAATGAAAAACCCAGGAGTTAATTAACATTAAATTGTAAATACAGATTGATTAACACACGTTTGCATTCATGTAAATTTTCCGGTGAGGAGTGATATTTTAATGTTTACCAGTTGGATGGATGTATGAAAAATAGTGAGGATTCCTGCCGGTAAAAGCGTTTTTCAGCGCGGGGAGTTTTCCGTAAATTGTAGTCATGAATCTCGAAAAGCTACAGGATTTCTGCCTTACCCTCCCCGGTACCGCCGAAGGATTCCCGTTTGGGGAAGCGACCCTTGTATTTACCGTCATGGGAAAAATATTCGCTTTAGTGGATGTGGATGCGTTCGAAAGCATCAACCTGAAATGCGACCCGGAAGATGTGGAAGAGCTCCGCGAAAGATATGAAGGCGTACTGCCGGGGTATCATATGAATAAAAAACACTGGAACACCGTTTTGTTCGACGGCTCCATCCCGGACCGGCTCCTCCTCGAATGGACCCGCAACTCATACGACCTCGTCGTAAAAGGACTGCCCAAAAAGACCCGCGAACAGCTGGGGTAAAACACCACCGCCGCAGGCCGGTTTCCCGGGCAACGGCGGCGGAAAAACAGTTATAGCGAATTCAATCCAGCGAATCATCGATCACCAGGATGGTTTTCCCCTTGCTCCGGGACGCCCGGCTATCGGCGATGGCTTGTGGCGCCTGCTCCAGCGGTAATTTGCGGTCCACCGGCATGGTAAGCCGCCCGTTATCGACCAGGTCGCGAAGCGCGTCGAGGGAGGCCGGGCTGCCCTTCGTCTCGAAGTTGCCGCCTTTCAGCCCCAGTTCATGTAGATGTTCCTTGTCGGCTACAAACTGCGTGGTATACACATGACCGCCCTTCTTCACCAGCGGCAGCATCTTATCGAACCCGGATTTGGGGCTCACCAGGTCGATCAGCGCATCGGCCCCGCCGGCAAACTGATCTTCCACCGGCGCGGATTTATAATTGATGGTTTCCGTTGCACCCAGCTGCCGGACGCGCTCCGCCGCCTCATCTCCCGACACAGTGGCCACCACATGGATTCCCCTGGCCTTTGCCATCTGCAATATAAACGCCCCCACGCCGCCGGTGGCGCCAATCAGCAGCAATGTCTGCCCTTCCGCGAGCCCGGAACGATCGAGGAGCTGCAGGGCGGTCATGCCCGCAGTGGGTAAAGCGGCCGCTTCCGTCAATGGGATGGAGTGCGGCGCTTCCGCGATCGCCGCCGATTCCGGGACGGTCACGAATTCCGCGTAAGATCCTTCGCCGATGGGCGGATGGATCATCTGCCCGAAAATGCGGTCGCCCGGCTTGAAACGTTTAACGCCCGCACCCACCGCATCTACAACGCCGGCCCCGTCGACCCCCAGGATGAGCGGGAATACGTGCGGCATCGTGTTTTCCAGGATGCCGTCCACCAATTTCCAATCGAAGGGATTGAGCCCGGCCGCGGCGAGGCGGATGCGGATGGTGCCGTCTTTCACGGCGGGTTCGGGCAGTTCCACGAACTGGGGAACGCTTTTGAATTGATTGACTGCAACAGCTTTCATATAATTGGGATTGGATATGAATGTACGCAAATTACCTGCCGGGGCATAAAAAAAGCGTGCACCGCTTACGGTTACACGCCTTTACAATGATCTTATGCGCCTCAGCGGGGTTTGCTGGGTTTACGGCCACCGCCGTGGGAGGCCTTCCCGCCTTTACTGGCAATCTGGCGTTGTTTTTCTTTATCCATTGCCGCAAAGCCCCTTCTGCTGGGAGTGCGTTTTTGCGTTTCCCCATGCGCAGCGGCATCACCATCAGCCAGGTTGGCTTCACGCTGATTACGACGGTCGGCGGCATCCAATTCGTTTTCATCATACCCTTCTAGACGATTGTTTTTATCGTCGTTATATTCCTCTTGTTCTCCGTAACGCTCCTGCCTGTTGGCGTCTTTCATCAGCATGTTGTCGTGATGTTGCTCCTGCATGTCAGTAGGTTTTGTTCGTGTGACCATAATTGTAAGGATTTGATATGGTTAATTGAATCAATTACATGTTTACCAATAACATACGGTAATTACCATGCCAACGGATATTCACGAGATACATATAAAACTATCTCAACTGATAGTGATTGATTAACAGTTTACTAACGTAAGTTCATGATAATCACTTACTTGTTTGTGTAAGATAACGACTGTGGAATTATTGCGGCAGTTTGGGCGATTGGGGGATGGCGTGGCAACAAAAAAGGCAAGGGATGCCCCTTGCCTTTTTTTATCATTTTGGTAAGCCTTAGTTGAGACCTTCCAGTTTCTTTTTCACGGTTTCTACTTTATCATTCATGTTTTTGATAGCGTAGATTTTCTGAAGCGCGTAGAGTGCGCTTTCGAAGGTGCGTTTGTCGCTGGCTTCCATGTTAGCGCCCATCGCTGTGAAGCCGGCGTCTGCTTTTTCGAAGAAAGGCAGGGCCTGGTCCATGAGTGACTGTACTTTGGCTTGCAGTTCTTTCGCTTTCGGGCCGGTTTGCTCTTTGCTGGGCAGGTTGTTGAGATCCTTGTTGCTGGCTACTGCGCGGTTAAAGTATAGTGCGCCGAGCTGGAAGTTGGCGGTGGCGTCGTCACCCTTGAGTGCCAGTGCTTTCTTGTACGCTTCTTCTGCTTTGGTCATCAGTGCGTCGTAGTTGGCAGGCTTGGCAATGTCGTTACCTTTTTCGTCGCGGGGATTGGCTACGTTATCGAGGCGGATGGCGTAATCCAGTACGAGGCTGAAGTCGCTGGGATTATCGTTTACCTTTTTCTCGAGCATGCTCAGCAGTTCATCCGTTTTACCGGTTTTGGAATAGTAGAGCATTTCCATGTCGTTAAAGCGTTTGTCAGCCGGGAAGAGGGCTTTCGCTTTTTCGATGGTACCGAGCCAGTTGGCATTGTCGCCGCGCTCTTCATATTGCTGCGCGAGTACTACGTACAGGGCGGGTTCGGTTTTGAACTGGAGGTCGGCGGCCTTTTTCAGCAGGGCGAAGGCTTCGTCCTTTTTGTTGGCCTGCTGCGCGGCGTAACCGGCGTAGAATACCATGGCGGTGTCGGTGGGGATGGAACCGCCGAGGTTTTTGCCATTATAGTAGTCGCGCACTTCCACGGCTTTCTGGAAATAGAGGTAGGACGAATCCCACTTCTGTTCGTTCAGGTTGCCATAACCGGCGTTGCCGATGGTGGCGTACACATTGAACATGCGGTTATTCATTTCCAGGAGGGCTTCCGGCAGTTTAGGATTGATTTCGAGGGCTTTCTTGAAAGACTCGTAAGCAATTTCCGCGTCGGCCGCGCTTTTATTCTTGGTAGCCAGGGCTTCATAGATTTTGCCTTTCACGTACCAGGTTTTAGCATCGTCCTTCGTTTTTTCGTGAGCGAGCGCCGCCTCGATATCAGCTTTCGCCTGGTCGATTTTGTCGCTTTTCAGGTATTCATCTGCACTGTTCACCTTTGCTTTTTGCGCCATGACTGCAAATCCGGCGCCGCAAAAGAGAAGCGTTACAAATAGTTTTTTCATGTGGCTCAGGTTTTTAAATAATTATCGTTAATTGTTAGTGGTTTATTCTTCTGCAGGCTGTCCCGCGTCTTCACTGGCCGCTTCCTCACCGTTTCCGGCATCTTCAGCACCTTCTGCGTTTTCACCGGTACCTTCCGCGCTTTCTGCGCCTTCAGCACCTTCTGCTCCTTCAACTCCTTCCACAACTTCTTCTTCCTCCTGCTCGTCGAGCCGTGCCACTGCCGCTATTTCGTCAGACTCGTCCATACGGATAAGCCTTACGCCCTGCGTAGCGCGCCCTGCTTCACGGACATCGCCCACTGCCATACGGATGGTAATGCCTGATTTACAGGTGATCATGAGGTCGTTGTTCTCAGTAACGTCCAGGATGGCGATCAATGGACCGGTTTTTTCAGTTACGCTGATAGTCTTAACCCCTTTGCCCCCGCGATTGGTGATACGGTACTCCTCGATGTCGGTACGTTTGCCGAAGCCTTTTTCGGAAACCACGAGCACGGTTTTCGTCTTGTCTTCCTTATCAACACAAATCATACCAACAACTTCGTCTTTCTCGTTATCTACCTCGATGCCGCGTACCCCGATGGCGCCGCGCCCTGTGTCGCGCACGGTATTTTCAGGGAAACGGATCGCGCGGCCGCTCTTCACGGCCATCATGATTTCGCTGTTGCCGTTGGTTAGCTTGGCTTCCAGCAGCTGGTCGCCGTCATTCACCGTGATGGCGTTCACGCCATTGGTGCGCGGGCGGCTGAACTCTTCCAGCAGGGTTTTCTTGATGATACCGTTGCGGGTGCAGAGTACGATGTAGTGGTTGTTGATGAAGTCCTTATCGCCCAGGTCCTTGATATCGATGATCGCGCGGATCTTGTCGTCTGACGGGAGCTGGATGAGGTTCTGGATGGCGCGGCCCTTGCTGGCTTTCTCCCCTTCGGGGATTTCGTACACCTTCAGCCAGTAGCAACGGCCTTTTTCGGTGAAGAACAGCATGGTATGGTGCGTGGAAGCCACGAACAGGTGCTCGATGTAATCTTCGTCACGCGTTTTGCCGCCGATCGCCCCGCGGCCGCCGCGTTTCTGCTGGCGGTAGTCGTAAGCGGAAGTGCGTTTGATGTAACCGAGATGGGAAATGGTGATTACCACGTCTTCTTCGGCGATGATATCTTCGATGCGCATTTCGGCCGCCAGGTACTGGATCTCAGTTTTCCGTTCGTCGCCGAACTTCTTTTTCACTTCTTCCAGTTCCGTTTTGATAATGCCCATACGCAGGCCTTCGTCTGCCAGGATCTCTTTCAGTCTGCCGATCAACTGCATGATTTCTTCGTATTCTTCGCGGATTTTATCGCGCTCCATGCCTGTCAAACGCTGGAGGCGCAGTTCCAGGATGGCTTTCGCCTGGATTTCGCTCAGGCCGAAGTTGCTCATCAGCCCTTCCCTTGCCACGTCCGGTGTAGCGGAGTTGCGGATAAGGGCGATCACTTCGTCGAGGTGGTCCAGCGCGATGAGGTAACCCGCCAGGATGTGGGCTTTCTTTTCCGCTTCGCGCAATTCGTAAGCAGTACGGCGGGTCACTACTTCGTGGCGGAATTCGATAAATTCTTCCAGCAGCTCCTTCAGGTTCATGATCCTGGGGCGGCCTTTCACGAGCACCACGTTGTTGATGCCGTAAGAAGTCTGCAACTCGGAATATTTGTACAGCTGGTTGATGATCACGTTGGGGATCGCTTCGCGCTTGAGATCGATCACCAGGCGCATGCCTTCGCGGTCGCTCTCGTCGCGCACGTCGGAAATCCCTTCGATTACCTTGTCGTTCACCAGCTGCGCGATTTTCTGGTGCAGCACGGCTTTGTTCACCTGGTAAGGCAATTCGTAAATCACCAGTCTTTCCTTACCGGTTTTGCTGGTCTCCGAATTGATCTTACCGCGTACTACTACCCTGCCACGGCCGGTTTCGAAGCCCGCTTTTACGCCTTCGAAGCCATAGATGATACCGCCGGTCGGGAAGTCGGGCGCTTTGATATGTTTGATGAGTTCTTCAACGGTGATGTTGCGGTCGTCGATCATGGCCGTCAGACCATCCACGAGCTCGGAGAGATTGTGGGGCATGATGTTGGTGGCCATCCCTACCGCGATACCGGACGCGCCGTTGGCGAGCAGGTTGGGAATGCGGGTGGGCAGTACCAGGGGCTCCTGCAACGTATCGTCGAAGTTGAGCGTGAAATCCACCGTATCCTTATCGAGGTCTTCCAGCATGGCTTCCGCGAACTTCTGGAGGCGGACCTCCGTATAACGCATGGCCGCAGGCATATCGCCGTCGATGGAACCGAAGTTACCCTGACCGTCGATCAGCATATACCGCAGCGACCAGGGCTGCGCCATGCGAACCATGGTGTCGTAAACGGACGAGTCGCCGTGCGGGTGGTATTTACCCATTACGTCCCCAACAACACGGGCAGATTTCTTGTAAGGTTTGTTATGCGTATTCCCCAGTTCATACATGCCAAACAGCACGCGGCGGTGAACAGGTTTGAAACCATCCCTTACATCCGGCAACGCGCGGCCCACGATCACAGACATCGAATAATCGATGTAAGCGGTCTTCATCTGCTCCTCAATGTTGATCTGAACAATTCTACCTTCCTTTTGATTGTCTTGATTGTCCGTGTTCTCTATCATTATGTTATTGGTTTACAGGTTTTTCCGTATCCTTAAATAAAGAGCAAATATAACGAATTTGAGCCGTATTCAGGCGCTATGGGGGCGGAATGTGAATAAAAATGAGGGAATATTCCTACTTTCGCATCATCTCCGGTAAATGTTCTATATATCTTAAAATTGATATATACCAGCCGATCACAAATTGGCAAGCAATTTGTTTATAACCCTATGAAAATCAGCCCTTACATTCCATTGGGAACAATATCACGAAGGTTCGGAAAAGTACACTTGTCTGAACATTCACCGGAATTTATTGTTTTCGTTTGGTAGTTTTTAACCATCGAGTCTCTTATGAAGCATGTTCTATTGTTTGGCGCCGGCAAGTCTGCGACCGTACTGATCGATTACCTGCTGGCCAACGCGCCCCGGCAAAAATGGCACATCACCGTGGCCGACAACGACCTCATGCTGATCAAATCCAAGATCGGCAAGTCGTATTATGCCACTGCAGCGGCGATCGACGTGAAGGATCCGTCCGTCCGCCAACCCCTTGTGAAGGAAACCGACCTCGTCATTTCCCTCCTTCCCCCCGCCCTCCACATCACTGTGGCGCGCGACTGCCTGCAATTCGGCAAGAACCTCCTTACCGCTTCCTATGTGGATCCGGAAATCCGCCAGCTCGAAAAAGAAATCGAAGCCGCCGGCCTCCTCTTCATGTACGAAATGGGCCTCGATCCCGGAATCGATCACATGTCCGCCATGAAACTCATCCAGTCGATCGAGAAAAAAGGCGGCCAGATCTCCTGCTTCCGCTCCTATTGCGGCGGCCTCATTTCCCCCGAAAGCAACGACAACCCCTGGCAGTACAAAATCTCCTGGAATGCCCGGAACATCGTACTGGCAGGCTCCTCCGGCGCCATCTACCGCGAAAAGGGAAAAGTGAAGGAAGTGCCCTATGAACACCTGTTCGACCAGTCCAAAACCATCCAGGTGCCCGGCCTCGGCAAACTCGCCTGGTATCCCAACCGCGATTCCCTCAACTACACCGATATCTACAACCTTTCCAATATCCCCACCTTCATGCGCGCCACCCTACGCTACCCCGACTTCTGCGAAGGCTGGAACGCGATCGTTAAACTGGGGCTGACAAACGATAAGGAGAAACAACAGACCGACAAGCTCACCTACGCCGGCTGGACCACCCGGCACATCTCCGCCGACCCCAACCTCTCCGCAGAAGAAAATGTCGCGCAGTTCCTTGGCGTTTCGTCCAAAAGCAAACTTATCCGCCAACTGAAATTTTTAGGGATTTTAAACGGGGATTTGATTAACTTAGGAGAACAAACCGACGCGGGCGTCCTGCAACATGTGCTCGAAGCCCGCCTGAGAATGGAACCATCCGACAAAGACATGATCGTCATGCTCCACGAAATCGAGTTCGAGCGGCGGAACATGAGCACTAAGTTATCAAGTTATATGATCGTGCAGGGAGAAGACAATCTGCGCACCGCAATGGCAAAAACCGTAGGTCTGCCCCTGGGTATCCTGGCGAAGCTCGTGCTCTCCGGCCAGGTGAGCCTCACCGGGCTCCAGATCCCCATAATGCCGGAAATCTACAATCCCGTCCTCCGCGAACTGGAGGAATTCGATATCAGGTTCGAGGAATCTTTCGACTAACCAAAAAGTATTGCTACCGGCCAACGATTCAACCCGCGCACGGGATCAAGTCATTTTTCCTATGACTACTCCTATTCAGAGGAGGTTGAACATGTGAAAGTATGGGCCGCCCGGTTTGGGCGGCTTTTTTATGGGCGTAACAATCGCAGCAACTCCCCCACGCCTTCCGTCGCAGGCTTCTCGATCAGCGTCCAGTCGTGCGAATCGCTCACCGGCGGGATCTTCTTGTCGATGATGTACCGCGGTACATCCGCCCGCAGGTAATTCACCAATCCGGCTGCGGGGTACACGTTCAGCGAGGTTCCGATCAGCACGAATATATCCGCCTGTACGATCTCCAGCACCGCTGGCTGGATCATGCTCACATCTTCCCCGAACCATACCACGTGCGGACGGAACTGCCCGCCGTCCGGAGCCACCTGCCCCATGGCGATATCTTCCCGGATATCGTAGAGTTTGGTTTCGTCATGCACGCTGCGCATTTTCAGGATTTCTCCATGCAGGTGAAGCACCCGCGAAGAGCCGCCCCGTTCATGCAGGTCGTCGATGTTCTGGGTAATGATGCGCACGTCGTACCACTGTTCCAGCGCTGCCAGTCCGGTATGGGCGGCGTTGGGCCGTGCGGCAAGCACGTCTTTGCGGCGCAGGTTGTAGAATTCCTGTACGAGGGAAGGGTTCTGCTGCCAGCCGGAGGGTGAGGCGACTTCGTAGACGTCGTGGCCTTCCCAGAGACCGTCTGAGTCTCTGAAAGTCCGGAGGCCGCTTTCGGCGCTGATGCCTGCACCTGTGAGCACGACGAGTTTGGGTTTCATGTTCGTTGGGTTTGAAGGGGAACGAAAAAGAAATGGCGGGTTTACATACCCGCCATTTCCATGATTTTTTCAAATTCTTCGGGCTTCACCGTTCCGACCGACAAGCGGCCGAGCCGGATGAGGTCCATGTTGGCGAGGCTTTTCTCGGCTTTTATCTGCGCGAGGGTGACGGGCTTTTTAAGCTTCTTCACCGGTGCGAGGTCTACTGCCAGCCAGGCGGGATCGGGCGTGGTGGGGTCCTGGTAGGATTCCTTTACCACTTTGGCGATGCCTACGATTTCCAGGCCTTCGTTGCTATGGTACCACAATACCTGGTCTCCTTTCTTCATGGAGCGGAGGTTGTTGCGGGCGGCGTAGTTGCGGACACCGTCCCAGAACGTCTGCTTGTCTTTCACGAATTGGTCCCAGGAATATTTGAACGGTTCCGATTTCACTAACCAGTATTGCATTCCGAATTGCTTTATGATGCGGGGTTACCAGCCGCTGGCCAGTACGTCCGCGATGTGCATGATTTTGATGTTTTGTCCGTGTTTGCGGATGTAGCCGTCGAGGTGCATGAGGCAGCTGAGGTCGGTGGAGATAAGGTAATCCGCGCCGGTATCAGCCGAGTTATGCACTTTCTGTTCGCCCATGCCGAGGGAGATGGGTTTAAACTTCACGGCGAAGGTGCCTCCGAATCCGCAGCAGGTTTCCGATTCGTTCATTTCGCGCAGCTCCAGGCCTTTCACGTTGGCCAGCAGTTTGCGCGGGCCTTCCTTGATGCCGCATTCGCGCAGGGCGCCGCAGGCGTCGTGATAGGTGCCAACGCCTTCGAGGGTAGCGCCGAGATCGGTGACTTTCAGTACGTCGGTCAGGAATTCGGTGAACTCATACAGGTTTTTGCGGAGCAGCTTCACGTCGTTATGCGCGGCGGAATTATCGAACAGTTTGCCGTAATAGTTGCGCACGAATCCGGTGCAAGAGCCGCTGGGCGCCACGATATAGTCGTATACGTGGAAGTCTTTGAGAAATTTGGTGGCTACGCTCCGGCATTCGTCCTGGTAACCTGCGTTAAAAGCGGGCTGTCCGCAGCAGGTTTGGTTAGGGTTGTAATGCACGGTGCAGCCCAGTTTCTCTAGGACTTTCACCATATTGAAGGCGGTTTCAGGAAAGAGCTGGTCTACGAAGCACGGAATGAAAAGATGTACGTTCATGCTGATGGTATCAGTTTGGGTAATGAGCAGTCAAAGTTACGGGCTTCCAGCATTCGATACTGCTGTAAACTTCGCTTTTATCGGGCACTTTTTGCCAACTGACGTTGAAATCCGATCATCTTCAGTGCGGTGAGCGCGCCTTCTTCTCCTTTGTGGCCATGCGCGCCGCCGAGGCGGTCGGTAGCCTGTTCCACCGTGTTCACGGTGAGTACGCCGAAAATGACGGGAACGGGGAGTTCGAGGTTGAGTTGAAGGATACCATCGGTTACAGCGTTGCAGACATAATCGAAGTGCGGAGTTTCTCCACGGATGACGCAGCCGAAGGCGATGATGGCCGAAGGTTGCAGGCCGGTGCCGCGGGTTTGTTCCCAGATTTGTTTGCAGGCGAAGGGCAGCTCGAAGGAGCCGGGCACGATATGGGTGCGGTGGGCGATTTTATATTCGTCGAGCGTGCGCTGGCAGCCTGCCACCAGTTCGTTGGTGACGAAATCGTTCCATTCTGTAGATACAATAACAACACTGGCACCTTCCAGTTGAAGAGTGCCAGTGTTGTTGAGTAAAGTCTGATTATGTACGGACATTTCCCGGATTATTTCACCACGCCCAATCTTGCCAGGTATTTCTCCATTTCACGGCCTTCGTTGGTGCGGGGGTATTTTTGTTTGATTTGTTGGTAAACGGCGATCGCTTCATCAGGTTTGTTGGCTTTTTCTAGTGCCAGGCCTGCGCGCATGAGGTACATGGGCGAAGTGATCTCGTTATCGGAAGCGCCTGCTTTTTTGTAGTAGCTCACTGCGTCGGCGGCGTTGTTCAGTTCCATGTAAGCATCGCCGATGAGGCCGTTTGCGATGGAAGATACAACGAGGTCGTTGCTGGAGAACTGTTTCAGCTGGTCGATGCCTTTCTGGTATTCGCCGAGGCGAACATGGCAAACGCCTGCGTAGTAACGGGCGAGGTTACCGGCTTTGGTGCTGCCGTATTTGTCGATCACCTGGAGGAAACCGTAATTGTTGCCGTCACCGTTGAGGGCTTTGGCCAGGGAATCGGCCGCGAAGAAGTTCTGCGCCTGGAAGATGGCTACCTGCGCTTTCTCTTCCGCCGGTGCTTTTACAAAACGCTTGTAGGCGAAGTATCCGCCGAAGCCGATCACAAAAGCCAGCACCACGATATTGATGATGTTCTTGTTCTTGCCGTAGAAATCAGAAGCCCTGTCCGCAGTGGCCTGCAGATCGAAGTCCTGTTTTTTCACCGCCGCATCGGGCTGTTTGGTGTTTGCTTTATTTTCTGCCATGGTTGTTTGCATAAAATATAATAGGTAGACAGGGAAATGGATTAGTCGACGATGAACGGATAATCTTCTTGAATATAAACATCTTTCAGCAGCTCGTCGTCGGCCGGCCAGGGGCTTTCTTCCGCGAAGTTCACGGATTCTTCCACTTCAGCCTTCACTCTTTCGGCGATCGTATCCAGATCTGCCTGCGTGGCCCATTTGTTTTTCAGGAGCGTTTGCTCAACGATGGTCAGCGGATCCCTGTTCTTATATTCTTCCACTTCTTCCTTGGTGCGGTATTTAGCCGGGTCGGACATGGAGTGGCCGCGGTAGCGGTATGTTTTGATTTCCAGCAGGGTGGGCCCGCCGCCTTCCCGTGCACGGGTTACCGCACGGGCGATGCCTTCGTGAACGGCTTCGCAGCTCATGCCGTCGATCGAATCGGCGGGCATCTCGTAAGCATCTGCCAGTTTGTAAATGTCAAGTACGTTGGAAGTGCGCTCCACGGATGTACCCATAGCGTAATGGTTGTTCTCGCAGATGAATACTACGGGAAGTTTCCACAGCATGGCCATGTTGAACGTTTCGTGCAGCATACCCTGGCGGGCGGCGCCGTCGCCGAAGAATGCCAATACCGCGTTATCGGTACCCAGGTACTGCTCGGCGAATGCCAGGCCTGCACCGGTCCCTATTTGTGCGCCCACGATACCGTGGCCGCCGAAAAAGCCGTGTTCCTTGGAGAAAAAGTGCATCGATCCGCCTTTACCTTTGGAGCAGCCGGTAGCTTTACCATACAGCTCGGCCATGCAGGCCTTCGCAGAAATTCCTTTCGCGATCGCCAATGCGTGGTCGCGGTATGCCGTAATGAATTTATCGCCGGGTTTCGTAGCCGTCATAGCACCTGCCGCGATCGCCTCCTGACCAATGTACAGGTGACAGAAACCGCGTATCTTCTGCATTCCGTATAATTGCCCTGCCTTCTCCTCGAAGCGACGCAGTAACAGCATCAATTCGTACCAGTACAGATATGTCTCTTTGGTGAATTTCGTTTTCACGTCTGTTAAAGTTTGCACTATTTCTAAATTTGTTCGCAAATATAACAGGAAAATCTGCAAATTCAAGCAATTTTGCAGAAGGATGTCTTAACCCCTTGCGGCAGACGGCATTCCGGCAGATTAAATGAATCAGACAGCTTGTTGACATTATCCTCCATAGCGCTCACGCAATTCAAGAATTATTCGCACCGCACCTTCCGGTTCCATTCCCGCATCGTCGGCATCACCGGCCGCAACGGTTCGGGCAAAACCAACCTGCTCGACGCGATATACTATCTCTGTTTCACCAAAAGTTATTTCTCCACCGCCGAAAGCCAGAACGTGCAATATACTATGAACGGCTTCCGGCTGGAAGCGCAGCTCCGCCGCCACGCCCAGGATGAAAAGATCGTGTGCACCGTGAAAGACGGTAAAAAGGATATCGCCCTCAACGATGAGCCCTACGACCGCTTTTCCCGCCATATCGGCCATTTCCCCGCCGTCATGATCGCGCCGGACGATGCCGAAATCATCCTCGGTGGCTCGGAAGACCGCCGCAAGTGGCTTGACGGCCTCCTGTCGCAGCTCGTGCCCGGGTATCTCGACCATCTTCTTGCCTACCATAAAGTACTCCAGCAGCGGAATTCCCTGCTCAAGACCATGGCCTCCCTGATCCACAGCCCCGATCCGCTCCTCGATATATTCGACGAGCAGCTGGTGCAGCACGGAACGCCCGTCTACGAAGCCCGCAAAGCCTTCCTTCCCGCATTCATCGACCAGGTACAGGAACGCTACGATTACCTGGCCGGCAGCCACGAAACCGTCGCCTTCCGCTACCAGAGCCAGCTCAACGAACAGCCCCTGGCGCAATTGCTGGCCCAGTCGCGGCTCCGTGATAAGCAGGTGCAGCGCACGACACAGGGCATCCACCGCGACGACCTGCTGTTCCTGCTCGACGAGCATCCTATGAAAACGAGCGCCTCGCAAGGCCAGCGCAAGAGCTTTTTGTTTGCTCTCAAACTGGCGCAATACGAGGCGATCCGCGCGCACAAGCGCTTCCCTCCCATCCTGTTGCTGGATGATGTATTTGAAAAACTGGACCAGGAAAGAGTTTCCCGGCTGATCCGACTGGTGTTGCAACCCGATTACGGGCAGGTATTCATTACCGATACACACGGGGACCGCCTCCGGGAGGCTTTCGCCGCCTGTCCGGATGCCATCCAGCTTATTTCCATGCAGGAAGCCTGAAATTCCGGCCTTAACGGCGCATCAGTCCTCCGATGAGGGAAATCACGAACAGGACGAGGAAAATGAAGAAGAGGATTTTAGCAATGCCCACGGCGCCCGCCGCGATGCCGCCGAATCCGAATATAGCCGCTACAATGGCGATGATCAGGAAAATAACTGCCCAACGTAACATAATAAAGGGTTTTAAAGTGAAACAATGATGTGATATGGAGTGTCAGGCAAACATCATTCCATGAATGCAATATGTCATTTTACCCTACTCTCCTTCCCTTATTCCTGTAGTTTTGCGCAAATTTCACCACACTATGCGGCGCTTTTCGGGACCATTGGCATTCATTTTCATTACATTACTGATCGATTTCATCGGATTCGGGATCATTATCCCGGTGGTGCCAAAGCTGATCGAACAACTGATCGGCGGCAACGAAAGCGACGCTTCGTGGTACGGTGGCTGGCTCACCTTCGCATATGCCATCATGCAGTTCTTTTTCGCGCCTATCCTTGGGGGGCTGAGCGATAAGTACGGCCGCCGGCCCGTATTGCTGTTATCCATGGCCGGTATGGGGATCGATTACCTGTTCCTCGCCTATGCGCCCAATATCTTCTGGCTGTTTGTGGGAAGGATCATCATCGGGATCACGGGCGCCAGTATGACGGCCGCTTCCGCCTATATCGCAGACATCAGCACGCCTGAAAAACGCGCGCAGAACTTCGGGCTCCTGGGTTCGGCTTTCGGCGTTGGTTTCATATTAGGCCCCGTTATCGGCGGAACAGTGAGCGAGCACTGGGGCCTGCGGGCGCCTTTTTTCCTCACGGCCGGCATGTCGCTGCTGAATGCGCTGTACGGATATTTCATCCTCCCGGAATCCCTCAAACCGGAAAACCGCCGGGCTTTCAGCTGGGCGCGCGCCAACCCCTGGGGCGGGCTGCGGCAAATGAAGCAATACCGGAATATTTATCCGCTGCTCGGCGCGGTGGTGCTCATTTTCACGGCTATCCACGCCATCCAGAGCAACTGGACCTATTACACTATGCTGGTTTTCAACTGGTCGACCGGAATGGTGGGGTATTCGCTTTCTTTTTCAGGGATGATGACCATCATCGTACAGGGTGTACTGATCCGGTGGTTGCTGCCTAAGATCGGCTACAGCCGGGCGGTGTATATCGGTTTGCTGATTTACGGGATTTCTTTCCTGCTGTTCGGCCTGGCCACGGCCGGCTGGATGATGTTCGCCATCCTGGCGTTTTACGGCCTGGGCGGTATTTTCGGGCCCAGTCTGCAAGGGATTATCTCCAACCAGGTGCCACCCGACGAGCAGGGCGAACTGCAAGGCACCTTCACCAGCCTGATCAGCCTCACCAACATCGTGGGGCCCCTGCTCATGACGGGCCTCTTCCATTTCTTCACGCAAGACACGGCGCCGATGTACTTCCCGGCCGCGCCCTTCGTAATGGCCGCTGTTCTCACGCTGTGGGGCGCGATGCTGGCCATCCGGGCGTTCCGGAAGCATACGAAAACAGCAGCCTGATTATTTGCGGAGCAGGGCGAAGGCATGGTCCCAGGTGCCGTTACGGAAGCCGTATGCGCACCAGATCACGGCGAGGGACTCGAGGTGGCGGCTCATGGCGATGTCGCCGGTATCCACCACATCTTTCCAGCCCAGCTGTCCGAGAATGTCGGTTACGGCGAGTTTGGCGAGGTCGTCGTTTCCGGCGATGAACATGGCCGGCGTACCTTGCGAAAAGGCCGGTGCGATCATGCCGGAATTGCCGATGGAGTTGAGGGCTTTCACGACGTGGGCTTCCTGGAGCCAGCTTTGTACCTGTTCCCCGCCCGAGCGGGCGTTGCCTGTGGAGAGATGCAGGCGCCCCGAAGCGTCGGGGCCCTTGCCGTCGAGCGGGTTGGTCACGTCGATCACGATTTTTTTCTTGAAATTCCAGATACCGGCCATTTCGATGGCGGCTTTGGTGCCGGTCCACCCGGTGCAAAGCACCACCACATCCCCGAATGCGGCCGTTTCCGAGTATGTGCCTGCCTGGGCGGCGGGGTGCGCCGCTTGCCAATCCAGCAAGCCTTCCTTTTGCGTGTGCCGGGTACCGATCATCACCTGATGGCCGCGCGCCAGGAATGCGCCGGCCAGTGTCAGCCCTACATCGCCGGACCCGAGGATGGCGATCTTCATACCGAACAGATTTGCTCTATCCTAATTTAAGCAAATCCTGCGGGATTATTGCAGGTAAGCCAGAAAACGCTGCAGCCCCTGGCGCTTGCTGGGCGTGAGGCGGTAGCTGACGTTTTTGGTGTAGTAGACCGTCAGGTCATAAGGCCCGTACGTGTTTTCGGCGACCACCGCGGGGATGTTGTTCAGCCCGATGGCATTGGCGTCGTTGAACTGCTGGATGAATTCGATGGGCAACGGCTTGTTGCTGATCCAGGCGGCGAACACGAAAGGCAGGCTCGTAAACCGGATCCAGTGCTCGGCCAGGTCGAAGATAAACGACGAAATCAGCCGCTGTTCCAGGGCCCTGTCGCCGATCACCAGTCCAGCGTCGGTACCGGTGATGAGGTGCTGGTAGTCGCCCGTGGTTTCCACGAACTCGACGTCCAGCTTCCAGTATTCGCGTACAAGCACTTTCAGGAGCGCCACAGAAGTGCGGCTCTGGTAGTCGAGGAAAATTCTTTTAATATCTTTCAGGGGTACTTCGCTGAAGAGGCAAACGGAGGCAACGGGGCCTTCCGCACCGATGCAGAAATCGGAAATGATATGCGATTCCTTCAGTTTGGGGATGATCGCCACGGGAACCAGCCCTACATCCACCGTTCCATCTATCAGCTGCGCGGCTATTTTAGCCGGGTAATCCGCCGTCAGCTCCATGTTCCGCAGTACCGGGTGTTCCCTGAATCCGTATAATAAAGGCTTCGTATTCAGATAACTCACTGCTGCTACTTTTACTTTCCGTTCCAATTTCTGTAATTTTGAGCCTGCTAAATTAAAGTAATTCCCGTAATTACCTGCTTTGGGATAACCGGGGGCTTTATTGACAGGATAATATTAACATGATGCAATTACAAGCTTTAACTGCGATTTCCCCGGTAGACGGGCGTTACAGAGGCCAGCTCGAAGAACTGGCCCCTTATTTTTCCGAATATGCGTTGATCCGTTACCGGGTACAGGTGGAGGTGGAATACTTCATCGCCCTGTCCGAACAGAAGCTGTTCACCCTCCCCAAAGCCAAATTGCCAGCCCTGCGCGCCATCTACCGAGATTTCACCGTGGAGCAGGCCCAGCTGGTGAAAGACACTGAAAAAGTGACCAACCACGACGTGAAAGCCGTGGAATACTTCCTGAAAAACGAGCTGAAGCGCCTCGGGCTGGAAGATAAGCTGGAATGGGTGCATTTCGGCCTCACTTCCCAGGACGTGAACAACACCGCCACGCCCCTGCTCTGGAAAGACGCCATCGAACACGTATACCTCCCGGCCATTTCCAATCTCATCCTCCACCTGAAGAAGCTGGCGAAGGAATGGAAAGCCATTCCCATGCTCGCCCGCACCCACGGCCAGCCTGCTTCCCCCACTATCCTGGGCAAAGAGATCCAGGTGTTCGTGGAGCGCCTCGAAGGCCAGATCAAACTCCTCGGCGAAATCCCCTTCGCCGCCAAATTCGGCGGTGCTACCGGCAACTTCAACGCCCACCATGTGGCCTTCCCGGCCATCAACTGGGAAAAGTTCGGCAACAAGTTCGTGAACAACAACCTCGGCCTGCAACGTATGCAGTATACCACCCAGATCGAGCACTACGATAATATCGCCGCGCAATTCGATACGCTGAAGCGCGTGAACAACATCCTGGTGGATTTCGCCCGCGACGTGTGGACGTACATCTCGATGGATTACTTCAAGCAGAAGATCAAGAAAAACGAAGTAGGTTCTTCCGCCATGCCGCATAAGGTGAACCCGATCGATTTCGAGAACGCCGAAGGCAACCTGGGCATCGCCAACGCGCTGTTCGAGCACCTGGCGGCCAAGCTGCCCATTTCCCGCCTGCAGCGCGACCTTACGGATTCCACGGTGCTGCGCAACGTCGGCGTTCCTTTCGCGCACAGCCTCCTGGCGCTGAAAAGCCTGGATAAAGGCCTCAACAAGCTGATCCTCAACGCTGCGAAGTTGCACGAAGACCTGGAGCACAACTGGGCCGTAGTGGCGGAAGCCATTCAGACGGTGCTGCGCCGCGAAAACTATCCCCAGCCCTACGAGGCGCTGAAGGAACTGACCCGCGGCGGGGAAGCGATCACGCAGAAAACGATGCACAAATTCATCGACGGGCTGAAGATCAGCGCGGCGCTGAAGAAAGAACTGAAAGCCATCACCCCGCATAACTACACCGGCATCCACTAATGGAAGGAAAGGTCGTCATACTGTTCGACGGCGTTTGCCGCTTTTGCAACGGCAGTGTGAATTTCGTGCTCCGCCACGACAAAGCCGGCCGTTTCCGCTTCGCGCCGCTGCAATCTGAAGCAGGGCAACGGCTGATGGCTCAACATGGCATCGACCGGGCAAAAACGGATTCGTTCGTGCTGATCAGGGATGGGAAACCATATCTCAAGAGCACGGCGGCATTGCGGGTGGCCCGCGGGCTGGGGTTTCCCTGGAACCTGCTGTGGGCCTTCATGATCGTGCCGGCATCTATCCGGAATGCAATCTACGACTGGATTGCGCGCAACCGGTACCGTTGGTTCGGGAAGATGGACGCTTGCATGGTGCCGGATGCGGACATGCGCGGTAAATTCCTTTAATCAAAACATCCGATCATAGAAAGCCCCGTTCCCGGTGAAGGAACGGGGCTTTTTTATGCCCTATGGCAGCGGGTTTATATACTGTTAATATACCTATGATATACATTACCCCTCTTTAAACCCGCTTTCATCCTGCAATAAGCCCATTTCACCGATACTATTTTCCCCCAACCGGGCGTATTAACCGTTTTATATACTTACTATATACATGCAGCAGGAATGACGTTAACGGGAAGTAGCTGTAAATTATCCGGGGCGGAAGGCGGGAGGAAAAAGAAAGCCCGGCGCGGTGGCCGGGCTTTACATATGTGCAATCTATTGCTTTTGCTTAGTTAGCGGGAGCAGGCGGTGCTGCGGGTGCTGCGGGAGCGGGTTTCACTTCGAGCAGTTCCACGTCGAACACCAGGATGCTGTTAGGCTTGATGAAGGGGCCGGAGCCGTTCAGGCCGTAAGCGAGGGAAGACGGGATCACGATCGTAGCTTTGGAACCTACTTTCAGTTGCGCCAGCGCATCGTCCCATCCCGGAATCACGCGGCCTTCGCCTACGTTGAATTTCAGGGGCTCCAGCGGCATACCGGGGCGCAGGGTGCTGTCGGTATTGGAGTCGAACTTGGTGCCGTCGAGCAGCTTGCCAGTGTAGTTCACGCTCACTTCGTCGCCGGCTTTTGCCTGTGCGCCGGTACCAACAACGGTCTCAGCGATGTAAACGCCTTTGGGAGACTTGCGGGTGTTCAGGTTGTTTTTCTTGATGTATTCAGCGATTTCCTTCTCGTCTTTTTCGTTTTGTTTGGCGGAGGAATATTTGCTTTCTACCACGAATGCCACTTTCATCACATCACCTTTCTTGGCCATGGGAGGCATTTGGGGCATGGAGTCTACCGGCAGCAGGAATACGGCGCTATCGCCTTCGGTCAGCATCGCGAAACCGTCCATGAGATCGTACTTGTTCATGGATTTTTGCAGTACCAGCGGCATGCCGGAAGGTGCCTGCTCGCGGGAAGACATCAGCGAGGAGTCGTTCAGGTAGGAAGAGAAGTGAACGAGGATGGTATCCCCTTCTTTCAGTTTTTCGCCCTTACCTTCTTTGGGAACGATGAACTCGATGCCGCCCGGTGTTTTTCTGGGCCCGCTTTTACCGCAGCTGGCCAGAGCAAGGCCTCCCAGCGCAACAAGTAACAGATTGTTTGTTTTCATCTTTACGATTGAGTTTATGAGTGTTTCAACCGGTTTTATCGGGCCGGTTAAGATTTTATTGCAATAAGTCTTCGTTCTCGTGCATGGCGCGGATAAAGCGTTGCACGGTGCGGTCCAGCGAATCGGAACTCCTGCCGCCGGAGGCGTTGAAATGGCCACCGCCTTCGAAGTATTTCCGGGCAAAGGTATTTACGTCGAAATTGCCTTTGGAGCGGAAAGACAGCTTTACTTCCGAATTCCGGTCGATGATCAGCGCCGCTAATTTAATGCCTTGGATGGATAAAAGGAAATTTACCAGTCCTTCGGTGTCCCCCGTTTGCAGATCGAACCGTTTCAGGTCGCTGTACGGGATGGCCATGATGGCCGTATTGGTCTCATAAAACACTTCCATCCGGTTCAGGAGGCTGTGCCCGATGAAGCGGAGGCGGTTTTCGAGGAAGTTATCGTAAATGGCCTGATGGATGTATTCGTGCTCCAGCCCTCTTTCCAGCAAATCGGCCACCATCCGGTGAACGCGGGCGCTGGTGGATGCGAACCGGAAGGATCCGGTATCCGTCATGGTGCCGGCATAGATGCACTGGGCGATGTCGTTGTCGATGTAATGTTCGTCGCCCAGGCGGTAGATCATCTCATATACCAGCTGCGCGGTGGAGGCGGCGGAGGTGTCGCTCACGCCGAAATCGAACACCGGTTGGGGTTCAAGGTGGTGGTCGATGAGGACTTTCACGCTGTGGAGCCTTTCCAGGTGGGGTTCCATGTTCCGGGTACGGCTCATGGCGTTGAAGTCGAGGCAGAAGAGGATTTCGGTGCCTTCAAGGGCTTTCATGGCCTTGTCGTTCTGCGATTCGAAATCCACCACCTGGTCGCAACCGGGCATCCATTTGAGGAAATCAGGGAAATTGGTGGGCGAAATAACGGTGACGTCGTGCCCTTTCCGACGGAGATAATGAAACATGGCCAGTGAAGAGCCCATGGCGTCGGCATCGGGTTTCTGATGCATGGTGATGACCACCTTCTTGGGGCTTTCCAGCAGTGGCTTAATATCCTCGATCGGCTTCATTCCTAAAATGATGATTAGTAAAGGTTGTAGCCGCTAAAAGCGGTTATTTTCGTTTAAGCAAATGAAGTGCGAAGTTCACCATTTGAGCCAGAATTTCAAAATTTTTTACAGGTAATCAAAATGTGATTACTTTTGCGGCGCAAAAAGGCATTACTCACGTATAACGACCAATTACCAATATGAGCAACAAAACTTTCACCATGATCAAGCCCGACGCTGTGGCTAACGGGCACATCGGCGGCATCCTGGACAAAATCTGCGCGGCAGGTTTCCGCATTGTAGCGATGAAGCAACTCCGCCTTTCCGCTGAGAAAGCCGGCGAATTCTATGCAGTGCACAAAGAACGCCCCTTCTACGGCGAGCTGGTTGAGTTCATGAGCAGCGGCCACATCGTGGCAGCGATCCTGGAAAAAGACAACGCTGTGGAAGATTTCCGCAAGCTGATCGGCGCCACCAATCCCGCGCAGGCTGAGGAAGGCACCATCCGCAAGATCTACGCAGAATCCATCGGCCGTAACGCCGTTCACGGTTCCGACTCCGATGAGAACGCAGCTATCGAAGGCAATTTCTTCTTCTCCGGCCTGGAGAAGTTTTAATCCGTTCCGGAATAACTGGAAAAGGCGGTACCACGGTACCGCCTTTCTGTTTTCATTTCGCGGGCCATGCAAAACAGGCCCCTGAGAACAGGAGCCCGTTTGCGCTGGAACACTTTGTAGTTTATGTGATTGTACGAATTTGAGACCTGTAGCGGCTAATCCGCGAGCTTCGTTGTCTGGAAAGTGCCTTCGTAATGCACGGAGCTCTTCAGCAAAGGGTACTTCCCTCCTTTCTCCACCACAAACTTCCCCGTCACCAATCCGTCGATCGCGCCCATGCTGGTGATCGTCACCGCGCCCGGGCTCGCCCGTAACATATCTCCGGCAATATAAGTATAGCCGTAATTGGCGTCGTTGTAAAACAGGGAGACGGCGGCCTTGTCCATCCGCGGTTCTATATGGTAGCCATGGGTTCCCACGCCAAACGGCCAGGAGATCATCACAGCCGTCTGGTTCGCGGAATAGGTTGTCGACAACTGGTAAAACTCCCCCACCTTAGCGACAGGGTTCGCTGGCAGCGTGATCTCATCTCCACCGTCGATGCTTATTTTCAGAAAACCTTCCATTGTCCTGATCTCGGCGTTCAGCTTCACCGTTTCCGGCTTGCCCAGCGCGCGGTACACTTCCACTGAAATGGTAGCCTTGTTCTGCCCGGCCGTAACCCTTGGCGGCGCCACATATCGGTTGGTGGCACCGGTACCGGTAAGTGCGCCCGGGCCCGTTACCTTCCAGCTTTTAATGAACCGGGAATCGGCCGGGAGGTTTGATGGGATGGGTTTTTCCTTCGTCAGCGGCGCCAGGAAATCATCTGCCAGTATCAGCGTGATGGGTGTGGAACCACCGGGGTTCACCACAGGCTGGTCCACTTCCAGGCGCACGGGTGTGAATAAAGTCCAGTCGCTGAAGTGGTCCGTCTGCACCGTGGCCGTTCTGTTATCGGTATTTACCGTGCCAGGAACGGCCATCCATATGCCTTTCGCATCCTGGTAAGCCACGCGCATGGCTTCCGGGGGATATGCGATGGAATCGGGACGGAAATACTGGAAAGTAAGCGAAACCGGTTTGGCGAAACGTACCCCTTCGGGCTTTAACCGGTATCCACGGCCAACGCCAAGTGGATTGTGAGAGGCGATCCGTTCGATAGAAACCGTTTGGTCGGCGGTGAAGGCGCCTGCCGGAACGGTGATTTTCAGTTGCCCGTCGGCCGAGGAAAGCGTTCCTCCTCCCGCGCCGATGACGGCAGATGCGGAAGGCGTGCCGTCCGTGGCGCCTACAGGCGTGGGGGTTCCGGTTTTAGTGGCGGGATCGGGCGGTCCGTCGTTACCGGAATCGCTTTTGCTGCAGCCGGCGGTGATGGCCAAAGCCAGCAGCATCAATCTGAATGCGTGCATATGATGGGGTTTGAAGTTGCATGGTTTCCGGGTAAAACCGGTTAAAATGCAAATGTATCCCCACATCCCGGCGGTATCGAGCAAAAGGAACCATCGGTGCAACCGGGGGAATGACCGGTGGCGCCGATGGAATGAATCGGTTTGGGTTATATCAGCTCCCCTGCCATACGCTGAAACGCCCTTCGATTTTGCGCGTTTGGGTCATATCGCTATGCAGGCCCGCTTTCTGGATGATGAAGGTGCCTTCCAGGAATTTGTCGGTGGCGCCAACGTCAGTGATGTTGATCGAACCCGGACTGACAATCGGATCGTTGGAACCGCGTACCATGTAGTAGCAGCCGTAATTGTCCGTGCCATCTGCAAAGATGACCATGTTGTCGTCGTTAAAATTGAAATTGCCGATATCCCCTTTCCAGTAAATGCTCACTCCTTTTTTGTTGGTCCGGTCCACATACGAAACTACGCTCCAAAGCTCGTCCAGCTTCACCGCATGTTTCGCCTGTAATGCGATCCAGTTGCCATCGTTGACCCTGACTTCCATGTAACCCGCTGTGGTCAGTATTTCGCCGACCATCAGGTATTTCTTCCCATTTTTGGGATTTAATTCCAGGGTCAGCGTGGCGGGGTTTTGCGGCGGTTTGAGTACAGATCCTGGAGCGGTGTAGGTACCTTCTGCCCCTTCATGCTCGAATTTCCCGGCACCGGTCAACCGCCAGCTTTTTACATATTTGTCTGCGGCTAGTATTCTTTTTTTGATGGGTTGTCCTGCAGGTGTAAGCGGCGCAAGCATATCGTCGTCGCAGAATGCCGACACGTTAGTAGATGTGAACAAGGGCAGGGTATCTCTGGTGATGACCATATCGAGCGCATTGAAAAGCGCCCAGTCGGAGAAGTGGGTGGTGTTGACGGTGATGGTCCTGGCTGTGGTATTTCTCTCCACCGGCAAAGCGATCCACACGCCCTTTTCGTTCTGGTAAGCGATGCCTATCACTTCTTCGTGTGTGCCTTTCAGATTTGTGTCGTCATAAGGGAACGTAATCTGGACGGGCTTGTTGAAGCGCTGTCCGTGGGGGGTAAGCCGGTAAGCATGCTGGTTGCCGAGCGGGTTGGTATTGCTGATACGCTGGATGCCGATGGTTACCGTGTTGGCCAGTACGCCGGGTGGCACGGTGATCTTGATTTTCCCGTCGGCGCTGGTGATTTCGCCCCCGGCGGCTCCGATGGCTTTTTCGGTACCGGGTGTTCCGTCGGGTTTCCCGGCTTCGGTGACTTCGCCGCTGCCGTCCGGTTCTTCCTGGGGCGGCGGGTCGTTGGGCCCTCCCCTGTCTCCGGGAGCATTGCTTTTGCTGCAGCCTGCCAGGATAGTGGCGCAACAGATCAGGAAAGAGAAGAATGCTGTACGCATAAGTGTATTGCTGGTTTTGGGGGTGGCCAAATGTTAATATACGGGGTAAAATTAATGGCGGGATGGAAGGGCGCAATGTTAAACGGGGCTAACTGACGGATCGCCGCTTCCATCTGCATGGTAGTGGTTATGAAATGGGAAGGGCGAAGCTGAAATGAAAAAAAGGCCCCCCATGCGGGAGGCCTTTCCAACCAATCTTAAAAATAAAAATTATTCGAGTTCCACCACCAGGTCGTCCTGCTGCACCATAGTGCCTTCGCGCAGGTGGATGGATTTCACTTTCGTATCGCGTGTAGCCGTCACGGTAGTTTCCATTTTCATGGCTTCGATGATGAACAGCGGTGTGTTGGCGCCGATGCTGTCGCCGGCTTTCACCAGTACTTTCGACAGTTTGCCTTGCAGCGGGGCGCCTACTTCCTGTTCGGGATTGTTCACCTTTTTGTTGGAAGGCACTTCGCTTTTCACGGCGCGGTCGCGCACCTGCACGCGGCGGGTGTAGCCGTTCAGTTCAAATACCACGGTACGCATGCCGCTTTCGTCGGCAGGCAGTACGTAGAGGAGTTTTACGATGATGGTCTTGCCTTTGCCGAGGGTGATGAGGATTTCCTCGCCGAGCTTCAATCCGTAGAAGAAAGCCGGTGTGGGGATGGCTTCCACGTTGCCGTAAGTCTGCGCATGCTGATAGTACTCTTCGAATACTTTCGGGAACATGTGGTAACTGAGGTAATCGAGGAATTCGGCCAGCGGGTATTTCAGCTGGAAGGCGGCAAAGTCTTTATCGAAGTCTACCGGTGCGAGATGTGCGTTGGGTTTGCCGTTGAGCGGCTGCTGGCCTTTGAGCACGATCTTTTGCAGTTTTTCCGGGAACCCTCCGTACGGTTGTCCGATCTCGCCTTTGAAGAAACCCTGCACGCTGGCGGGGAATGCCAGGTTACGGGATTCGTCGAGCACATCGGCGGCGGTGAGACCGTTGGCGGTCATAAACAGCGCCATATCGCCCACTACTTTGGAGCTGGGGGTCACTTTCACGATATCGCCGAACAGGTCGTTCACCACGGCGTAGTTTTGCTTGATGACTTCCAGTTTATCGCCCAGCCCGAGGGATTCGGCCTGCTGGCGGAGGTTGGAATACTGTCCGCCGGGGATTTCGTTTTGGTAAACCTGCGCGGTACCGGCCTTCATGTCGGATTCGAAGGGGTAATAGTATTCGCGCACGTCTTCCCAGTAGTTGCTGTATTCGTTGAGGGAAGGGAGGTTCATGAACTGGCTGCGCTCGTGGCCTTCGAGGATGGCGGCCATGGCATTGAGGTTGGGCTGCGAGGTGAGCCCGCTCAGGGATGCGATGGCGCAATCTACTGCATTCACGCCGGCTTCGATGGCTTTCAGGTAAGTGGCGGCCTGTACCGAAGCGGTGTCGTGGGTATGGAGCACGATCGGCAGTTTCACCGCGTCTTTCAGGGCGCCTACCAGTACGGTGGCGGCCTGCGGCTTGAGGAGGCCGGCCATGTCCTTGATGCAGAGCATGTGCGCGCCGGCGTCTTCCAGGCGTTTGGCGAGGGAAACGTAATAGTCGAGCGTGTATTTTTTGTTGTCTTTGTGCAGGATATCGCCGGTGTAACTGATGGCGGCCTGTGCCAGGGAAGTGGTGTTGTTGCGCACGAACCCGATGGAAGGCGTCATGGCTTCGATATCGTTGAGCGAATCGAAGATGCGGAAGATATCGATCCCGTTTTCCGCCGCTTTCTCGATGAATTTGGCGATCAGGTTTTCCGGGTAAGCGGAATACCCCACTGCATTGGAGCCCCTGAACAGCATCTGGAGCAGCACGTTGGGCATGGCTTCGCGCATGAGCTGGAGCCTTCTCCAGGGGCATTCGTGCAGGAAGCGCATGGCGACGTCGAACGTGGCGCCGCCCCATACTTCCATGGAGAAGATCTGCGGGTTGTTGCGGGCATAACCTTCCGCCACGGCGAGAATGTCTTTAGTCCGCACCCGGGTGGCCAGAAGGCTCTGGTGGGCGTCGCGGTAAGTGGTGTCGGTGAAATACACGGGCTTCTCGTTGCGGAGCCATTGCGTGAATCCTTCGCGGCCCATGGTCAGCAACTTGTTGCGTGTACCTTCAGGAACGGGCGCCAGCGGATCGAACGACGGCACGTGCGGTACCCGGAACTTGCGGCCGTCGTGCTTGCCTTTGACGTCCACATGCCCGTTTACCGTCACGTCGGCCAGGTACATGAGCGTTTTGGTGGCGCGGTCGCGGATGGGCGACAGCTTAAACAGCTCCGGATGCTGGTCGATGAAGCCTACCGTGCAGTTTCCTTTACGGAAAGTATCGTGTGTAATTACGTTCTCTAAGAAGCGGATGTTGGTTTTCACACCGCGGATACGGAACTCCTTCAGCGTGCGGTGCAGCTCGCCGGCGGCGCCGGAAAGCGTGCGGCCGGAAGCCGTCACCTTCACGAGCATGGAGTCGAAGAAGGGCGAGATTTTCACGCCGGAATAGGCGCTGCCTTCATCCAGGCGGATACCAAAACCGCCCGCGTTGCGGTATGCGATCACGGTGCCGTAATCCGGGGTGAAGTTGTTCTCGGGATCTTCGGTGGTCACGCGGCACTGGATGGCGAAGCCGTTCAGGCGCACGTCGTCCTGGCTTTTGAGGAAGATCTCGGGGTCCGACAGGTGGTGGCCCTTGGCGATGAGGATCTGCGACCGCACGATATCGATGCCGGTCACCTCTTCGGTCACGGTATGTTCCACCTGGATACGCGGGTTTACTTCGATGAAGTACACCTTGTTCTGGCGGTCGACCAGGAACTCCACGGTGCCCACGTTATTATATTTCACCTCACGGGCGAGCGCGAGGGCATACTTATATACTTCTTCCCGGGTTTCCACGGGCAGGTTGGGCGACGGGGCGATTTCCACCACTTTCTGGAAACGGCGCTGCACGGAGCAGTCGCGTTCATAGAGGTGAACGATGTTGCCGTAGTTGTCGCCCATCAGCTGCACTTCGATGTGCTTGGGCTCTTCGATGAATTTTTCGATGAAGATGGTATCATCGCCGAAGGCTTTGCCGGCTTCGCCGCGGGCTTCGAGGAAGGATCGCTCGAGCTGGGACTCATCCCGAACCACGCGCATCCCGCGCCCGCCGCCGCCGGAGGCGGCTTTGAGAATAATGGGGAACCCGATGCGGAGGGCTTCCTGTTTCACGGTGGCGATATCTTCCAGTTTCACCTGGCTGTCTTCGATCAGGGGCACGTTCACCCGGCGCGCCAGCGTTTTGGCGGCCACCTTGTCGCCCAGCTGGGCCATTACTTCCGGATCGGGGCCTACGAAAATGATCCCTTCTTCCTTGCACCTGCGGGCGAAAGTCACATTTTCACTGAGGAAGCCATATCCCGGGTGGATGGCGTCTACCCCCTGGGACTTCGCCAGGTGGATGATCGCTTCCACGTCGAGGTA
The DNA here is from genome assembly GCF_038396755.1 of Chitinophaga pollutisoli. NCBI lineage: Bacteria > Pseudomonadati > Bacteroidota > Chitinophagia > Chitinophagales > Chitinophagaceae > Chitinophaga > Chitinophaga pollutisoli. Next base: position 5,842,168 of record NZ_CP149822.1, read on the forward strand.
AGGTTTCAGCGGGTCGTCGTCTTTCCCGATCTGGTAGGCTTCGTCTGCCTTGTAACGGTGAAGCGAATAGCGGTCCTCATATGTAAAGATCGCTACGGTCCTGATCCGTAATTCCGATGCTGCCCTTAAAATCCGGACGGCGATTTCGCCGCGGTTGGCCACTAACAGCTTGTGTATCCTTTTTAGCGATGAATCAGACATAACTGTGGTTAGTTCAGACAATCAATTTAACATTAATGCTAAAAATCAGCGGGTATAAAAGTAGTAAAAGAATGTATTTTTTCTTTGTTTATTTCTAAACTTTCTAAGGAATTTGTTGATTTTTTTCAAAGTAAAGGGGCTTTAAAATGCATTTATCCAATATCAGAGCTCGAATGATGAATTAAAATAATGTGAATGGGTAGTTTGGAATCATTCCCATATTTTTACGGATATGTGGGAAGCATCGGTCAACGGGTTCAGGGTTCATCTGCGGATGGAGCGTTCTTTATCGCAGCATACAATAGAGGCGTATGAGCGGGATGTGCGGGTGCTGGCACGGTACCTCGTGCAGGCCGGCAAACCCGTCGGGCCGGAATCCGTGACCCTGGAAGAGCTGGAGGCCTGCGTCAGGTGGGTAGCGGAACTGGGGATGACGGCCAGCAGCCAGGCGCGGATGATTTCGGGGATCCGGACGTTTTTCCGGTACCTGCAGCGGGAAGACCTCATCTCCCACGACCCCGCCCAGTTGCTGGAGGCGCCCAAAACACCCAGGAAGCTGCCCGACTTCCTCAGTGTGGAAGAAATCGACGCGATTATTGAACAAGTCCCGAATTACGGAACGGAAAAAGACCCCGCCATCATCCAGCGCAACACCGCCCTGCTGGAAACCATGTATTGCTGCGGGCTCCGGGTGAGCGAAGCCGTGGGGCTGCGGCTTTCGCAGCTGCATTTTCACGACGGGTATATCCGGGTGTTAGGGAAAGGCGACAAGGAAAGGCTCGTACCAATCGGCCGTTCGGCAATCGGGCATATTAACAGATACAGGGAAGAATTCCGGCAGTTTGCGCCGATCGCCCGGGGGCACGAAGATATATTATTCCTGAACCGCCGGGGCAAAGGGCTCACCCGGGTGATGGTATTCCTTATTATAAAGGAGCTGGCGCGGCTGGCCAATATCAAAAAGAACATCTCCCCCCACACCTTCCGCCACTCCTTCGCCACGCACCTCGTGGAAGGCGGGGCCGACCTCGTGGCGGTACAGGAAATGCTGGGGCACGAAAGCATCACCACCACGGAAATCTACACGCACCTCAACCGCGAATACCTGCGCGATATGCTGGTGCAGTTTCATCCGGGGTTTCACCGGTAATCTAATACAAAGTTATTTGCGGGCTTGGCTTGGGGCAACGCCCGGGCGGTCCTGGGACCGTTCCGGGTTGGAGTTATAGGGACTTGTCTGTTATGTCAGAAAGGAAAAAAACAGCTACCTTTTGAGGCATGACTGAGAAACAGGTAGCTGTTGTGTATTTGGGGCTTTCCAACATGGGCTTTCTAGTACGTCACATACCGGTCCTTTTGCAAGCTGCGTGCTTTTCCGGAGATGAATCCATTGATCCATCCGGAGAAGGTGCCGGTTTTTCGGGGTTGGGTTGCAGGCCTGGCTTGCAGGTTCTGCCGTGAGCAGTGGGCGATCCGCCGCCGGCCGGGTTTATGGGCCTGGGATCCGTCTTCTTCCAGCAGGGGCTCTCCCTGGTAGAAGACTTTAAAGTAGACGTCGGGCGAGTCGGATATCCCGTAACGGCTTTCGCGGATAATCTGCATCATGCGGCTACCGGAGAGCATTTCGCGGGAGAAGTACAGTTTATACTTTCCCAGCTCGTTGGTGTACCCGCGGCCCAGCAGTTTGTCGTTGAGCGCGTTATAAGCTTCGACCCGGACGGTCCGCAGGGCTTCGCCGGTGTCTGCATGGCGGACGGTTCCGGCAACGGCCCATGCGCCGAATTCGCGGCGGATGTTGGACCATTTTTCGGCAGGTACCACGTACGCGAAGGCGGCGAGGTACTTGTCGCGGTCTCTTTTCCAATGGGGCACGAAGGTACTCAGATGATACTGGGCCCTTCCTTCTCTGGCGTTGCGTGCGCCGGGCACGCTGTTGAGGCATATGTCGAGTTCCAGCGGTTCGGTGAACAGGTGGATCTCGTCCCAGGACAGGCAGAAGTTGCCGCTGCCGTCCAGTTCGGTTTCGGCGAGGAGGCGGTCTGCCTTGGCCCTCACCTGGGTGCCGGGGATCTGTCGCAGATCTTTGAAGATACCGCGGGCCAGAACATCGGGGTCGTGCGGGCCTTCGGGCAGGTAAATCCTGATGCGCGCGTCGGCCAGGGGTTCCATGCACTCCTCACAGATCAACGCCGAGATGTTGCCGATCAATAGGTAACTCATAGCGATTCACTTTTGGACTTTACATTTTGGGGTACGCTTTGTTACTCCGGTTTTGGGGCACCGGCTGCCCTCTGCATACTAACGAAACAAACTATGGTAGAAAGGCCTTGATTGCGCTGTCTACATGGTCATTATCCACCTTGCAAAGGTTGACATAAACAATCCCTTAATCAAGCGTTCAACCACGGTAAATACCGAATGCGTACTTATACGCATTTTTATGAGGCCCCTACGCAAAATATACCCTCCCCGGGGTAGGCCACCTCCCCCGAAAGCCGCCGTGGCTATAATTATTCCTGATTTTCAGTTCCTATTCCCCGTTTGCGGGTATTTAACGGAAGGGTTTGACGATTGGGAATTTGTGATAATTTTACCCGCGACTTTTTTTATCATTATTACTTACTCCTAAATGCTAAACAATGGCAAAATTTTCAAAAGAAACCGGGATCTTTATTGACCTGAAGGCTGCCGGTAAGCTGACCAAGAACTACCGGGTCGATCAACTGGACCGCAAGAAACACAAAGACCCCGTGATGTCTCAGTTCTTCGGGCTCGACAAATTACAGGAACTGCTTTCGCAGGAAGGCACCGTTGGCCTCCGCATCTACTATGGCCTCGATGTTGACGGCGACGGCAAGGCAGACAAGAAATTCGTGCTCACCGCCACCGATGCTGAAGGCAACGATATTTTCCCCGCACAGACCCGCAGCCTGGAAAAGAAAGCCAGTGCCAACAGCGGAGCGCTGATGACGGATGGTTTCTGCCCCTTCGATTGCCCCAAAATATCAAACCCCCTGAACTCCGATTCTGAGTAATCCCAAAGGATAAAGACTATTACGTGCCGCTGCATCACTATATTTTCTATTTCATGATGGGGATCGAAGTCCTTCTTCTGATCCCCTTCACTTTAAATTACAAGCTGTTCAATAAAGAACAACGGATCATCTACCTGTATGCTATCCATTCGGCCGTCCTCAGCATAGGCGCCGAAGTGCTTGCCCGGGTCTTCCGGCATAACCTGGCGTGGCATGCAGTGATGTTCCTGGTTGCGTTCTATTTACTTTCCTGGTTTTTCATAACCGTCATCAAAAAGCCCCTTACCCGAAAAATCATTGCCTGGATGGTGCCCGTCGTCACCCTGGCGTTTATCATCGACTTCTTCTGGATCAGCGGCCCCCGTGGCTTCAGTTCCATCTTCGTCTCCTTCCGCACCTTCGTACTGATCGTTTATGGCATCCTGTTCTTTGTACAGCTCGTGCGCGACAATTCCCTCATCGAACGGTCCATTTACATCACTTCCATCCCCGAATTCTGGTTCAATTCCGGCGTATTCGTCTATCAATGCTGCAATTTCATCTTATATCTCTCTTTTAATTTCCTCCTGCGCGACGAGCCCGGGCCCGAAATCATCAATCTTTTCCGGATTACCCAGGGCCTCGGATGGATCGCCGGCATAATTCAGGTGATTGTTTTTTATATTGGCCTCCAAAAGATTAAAAGAGCGAGATCATGAACACGCTGCAATTGATCCTGGCAGGTACGATCGTTATGATGAGCCTCGGTATTTTCGTGGTCATCATGGTGGTGTTGCAACAAAAACAGGTAGTTCAGTATAAGCTGACCCTCCGCGAAAAGGATCTCCAGATCCAGAAAGAACGCCTCGTTGCCGTGCTCCAGGGCCAGGAAATCGAACGGAAACGCATCGCCGAAGACCTCCACGACGAAGTCGGCGCCCAGCTTTCCGTCCTCAAACTCAGCCTCAACCACCTCCAGCAACTCGCCGGGAACGGGGAAAAGGAAAAACTCAAGGAAACAAAGGAGTTTGCCGATACCATCATCCAGCAACTCCGTTTTATCTCCCAAAGCCTCCACCCCACCACGCTGGAGAACCTCGGCCTCAGCCATGCCCTGGATTCCTTCGCCAGCCTCATGAACAAAAACCGCCAAACCGCCATCCAGTTCCGGACCGACGGCTCCTCCTACCCCGTAGACCGCGAAAAAGCCCTCAACGTCTACCGCGTAGTGCAGGAACTCATGAATAATATCCTCAAGCACGCCGAAGCCGAGAAAGTCCTTATCATTTACCAAAGCACCCCGCAGCTGCTCACCATCCGCGTCGAAGACGACGGTAACGGGCTGCTGATCGATAACCTCGAAGCCTCCCGGAAGAAGACCGGGCACCTCGGATTAAAAAATATCGAAAGCCGTTTGAATATTATCGGCGGAAACATCACCTTTGTAAAGAATTCACCCGGAGGCACCATCGCCGAAATCAGGGTGGAAAACTATCAGCCTGTTGCTTAGCCATCAATAAAAAATAAGTATGCTGCCGCCTATTAAGGTCGCAATCGCAGACGACCACAAGATTTTCCGGAGCGGGGTCATCCAAACCCTCACTCCCTACGAAAACATCAACGTCGTATTTGAAGCGGAGGACGGTGAACATCTGATGCAGATCATGCAGGAACAGCAACCCGACGTCATCCTGATGGACCTGAAAATGCCCAAAATGGACGGCATCCAGGCCACCATCAAAGTGAAGGAAAAGTTCCCGCAGGTCAAGATCATCATCCTCACCATGTACGAAGACGACAACTTTATCGTCCATCTCGTAGAGAATGGCGCCAACGCCTATTTGCTCAAAAACAGTGAACCGGAAGAGATCTACGAAGCGATTTGCACCACTTTCGAAAAAGGATTCTACTTCAATGAAAACGTGAACCTCGCGCTCCTGAAGAAAGTCCTCCATAAAAACAAACAACAATTCAAGCCGACCTTCAAGAACGAGGTCCAGCTCACCGACCGTGAGCTGGAAGTGCTGAAGCTTATTTGCAGTGAGCAAACCACGCAGGAAATCTCGGAACAGATCTTCCTCAGCCCGCGCACCGTGGAAGGCCTCCGGCAGAAATTGCTGGAAAAACTCGGGGTGAAGAATACCGTGGGCCTCGTGCTGTACGCTTTCCGGAACGGGCTGATCGATTAACACAGTGAATACGCAATTATCATAAAAACAACAAAATCAATATGAAACAACTATCCGCGTTCCTCACCGCCGCAGCCATTGGCGTGATGACCGTTTCCGCCCAGGCGCAGGTGAAGCTCCCCGCTCCCAGCCCTACCCAGACTATCAAACAGGATTTCGCCCTGTCGGCCGTGGAAGTAACCTACTCCCGCCCCGCCATGAAAGGCCGCACCATCATGGGCGACCTCGTTCCCTGGAACAAAATCTGGCGCATGGGAGCCAACTCCGCTACCCGGATCAAATTCGGTGAAGATGTGAAGCTCAACGGCAAAGCCGTACCCGCGGGCGAATACGTGATTTATGGCATCCCCTCGCGGAACGGTTGGGAAATCATTATCAACAAAGGCCTGAAGAACTGGGGTATCGACGGTTACAAACAGGAAGAAGACGTAGCCCGCTTCAATGTAGAAGCCCAGGAGCTGCCCTTCCCCATCGAATCGTTCATGATCACGTTCGAGAATATCCGACCGGACGCCATGACCATGATGATCCTCTGGGAGAAATTCCTCCTGCCCATCGAAATCACCGCTGAAATCGACGGCAAGATCATGGCATCTATTGACGAAGCCATGAAGACGGACAAAAAGCCTTACTTCCAGGCGGCTATGTACTACATGGAATCCAACCGCGACATCAACCAGGCCATCAAATGGATGGACCAGGCCCTCGCTGACCCCGCCAACGCCAAAGCCTTCTGGATGTACTACCAGAAAGCCCGCATGCAGGCGAAAGCCGGAGACAAAGCCGGCGCCAAGGCCACTTCCGCCAAATCCACCGAGCTGGCGAAAGCTGCCAACAACGCCGACTACGTAGCGCTGAACGAAAAGCTGATCGCTACGCTGTAAGGCTTGCAAGATTGTTACAGTAATGAAAAAGCGGATGGTCCGACCGGGCCATCCGCTTTTCTTGTTATCTGGTCGCCAATTTAGGCGGGTTCGTTGGTATTGGAAGGAAGGAAAGGTTGCAACATGGCGGCGAATGCCATCACCAGCACGCACCCGATTACGTTGAGCCATAAGAAGGAGACGATATCGGAGATGAACACTGCGATGACGGCGACTTCCGCCAGCAAGGCTCCCCAGAACACGGCGTTGCCCCGGATCTTTTTCATCCCGAACGCCACCACGAAGATCCCGAGGATGGTGCCGTAGAATAGCGAGCCCAGGATATTCACGGCTTCGATGAGGCTGCCGAGGTTGGAAGCGAACAGCGCAACGGCGATGGAAAACACGCCCCACACGAGGGTCCAGAGCTTGGAGGCGCGCAGGTAGTCATCGTCGCTCGCCTGCGGTTTGTACATCCGTTTGTAGAAATCCACCATCGTGGTAGATGCGAGGGAATTGAGCGCCGCCGCGATACTGCCCCAGGAAGCGAGGAAGATAATGGCGATCAGCAGGCCCACGAGCCCTTTCGGCAGGTTGTTCACCACGAAGTGCAGGAAGATGTAATTGGTATCGTTGGTATCCGCCGCTGGATTGGCTTTTTTGATGATGTCTTTGGCTTCGCCACGGAGTTTGTCGGCGGCTGCTTCTGAAACTTTCAGGCCAGCCTGCGCGTCGCGGACGGCTCCTTCGTTTTTAGCGTCGAGCGCCGTCACGAGGGCTTTCACCTGGAGCTGCTTCACGCCGTCGAGCGAATCGTACCGCTGCTCCAGGGCCTGCATCTGCCCGGCATATTCCGTGGTATGCACCTGCCGGATCAGGCCTTCGTTGAAATTGATGGGCGCCCTGAAATAGAGATAGAACACAAATACCAGCGCGCCGATCAGCATGATGAGGAACTGCATGGGCACTTTCACCAACCCGTTCATCAGCAGGCTCATCCGGCTTTCGGTAAGGTCCCGGGCGGTGAGGTAACGGCCCACCTGGCTCTGGTCCGTCCCGAAGTACGACAGCGCCAAAAAGAAGCCCCCGATCACCCCGCTCCAGATATTGTAGCGGTCTTTCACATCAAAATCCGTCACGATCACGTTCAGCTTGCCCATCTTCCCCGAAACATGCAAAGCGTCGGAGAAACCGATGTCGGCCGGCAGGAGTTTCACGACCATATACCCCGCCAGGAACATCCCCGCGAAAATAATCCCCAGTTGCAGCGACTGCGTGTACGACACCGCTTTCGTGCCGCCATACATGGTGTAAATGATGAGCAGCCCGCCCATGAAGATGTTCGTGTAGTAAATGTTCCATCCCAGCAGGGACGATAAAATGATACTCGGTGCGTAGATGGAAATCCCCGTCGACAAGGCCCGTTGCAGCAAAAACAGGAACGACGTGAGCGTGCGCGTTTTGAGATCGAACCGGTTTTCGAGGTATTCGTAAGCGGTATAGACTTTCAGTTTGTGGTAGATGGGCACGAATACCATGGAGATGACCACCATGGCGATGGGCAATCCGAAGTAGTATTGCACGAACCGCATCCCGTCGGTGTACGCCTGGCCGGGGGCGCTCAGGAAGGTGATGGCGCTGGCCTGGGTGCCCATGATCGACAGGAGCACGATGTACCAGGGCACGGAGCGGTTTCCGAGGAAGTAACTGTCGAGGTTTTGCTGTCCGCGGCTCTTCCACACACCATACAAAATGATAATGGTGAGTGTGAGCCCCAGCACAGCCCAGTCGGCATAACTCATGAATAGTGTTTGGTGAACAGGTAAAAGAAAACGATCAGCGCGGCCAGCCAGCCGATCACCAGGAGATACCAGGTGCGCCAGCGGCGGAACAGCGGTGCTTTTTCATTAGAATGGTCTTCCATCATCAGTTGCGTTTAGACAGTAATCCACCTCCGATCACGCCGAGCGCCAGCCCGATCAGCAGGCCGATATGAACCCTCTTGATGAGGAAACCTATTACCAGCCCGATAACGATGCATAGCCCTGCGGAAATCGTCACGCGGTCTTTTCTCATACTCATATATCAATCCTGTTTAGCGATCAGGTTCACAAATAAACGATAAGCGCCCGGAATGCCCGCCGGCAGCTGCCGGAAAAACGACAGGCCGGTGTATACATACTTGCCTTTCCCGTAACGGGCCACCAGTGTGGAGCCGGTAATCTCTTTCTCCCCGGGGTCCTTCATAGCGAAGGGTTGCACATATTGCGCGTCGGCGTTGGCCGGGAAATACAATCCCCGCTCCTGCACCCATCCGTTGAAATCGGCGGTGGTGAGGGCGTTGGGATAAGTCATCACCTTGTCCTGCGGCGTGCGGAAGGTAACGGCGGCGGTTTCGTCGGTCACGCGGTCGCGGGAGAGGGTGAAGGGGAACGGGCCGAGCTGCTGGCTCACGAGGCTGCCGTTGGTATTGTATTGCACGAGCAGTGTTCCGCCGTTTTTCACGTACTCCAGCAGGCGGGGCTGCCAGTAGCGGAGGCGGTCCTGCGTGTTGTAGGCGCGCACGCCGGTGATGATGGCGTCGTAGGACGAGAGGTCGCCCTGCATAATTTCTTTTTCTCCAAGAATGGTCACCGTATACCCCACCTGTTGCAGGCTTTCGGCTACTTTGTCGCCCGCGCCGGGGATGTACCCGATGTTGCGGCCGTTGTATTGCAGGTTGAGCGTCACCAGCCGCGCTTCCGCGGGCGGAAAGAGCGTGATGGCGGGGATGTGGTCGTAAGCGATGACGGTCATGCTATTCGTGTATTCCTTCCCGTTGAATTCCACAGCTACGCTCATGGTATCGGTGAGCTGGCGGCCGTTGACTTTCAGGGGTTTCACCTGGAATACCACTTCCGTCTCGTCACCTTTTTCTTTCAGAGAGAAAGCAATGGCGGGTTGATCGGCGGTGAAACCCTGCGGCAGGCGCAGCTTCACTTTCCCGCTCACGCCGGGCTGCATGGCGCGGATCTTCACGGGCACCGCCTGCGGCTCGGCCTGGGTGTAGATGTAGACCTGGTTCTGGAGATGCGCTACCACGGGCGGCGCGATCACGAGCGGGCTATACACTTCCCCTTTCACGGGGTCGGTGAATTTGTAGATGAAGGGCCTTTGCAGAGGGATCGTCTGATCCCCGAAGCGGAGGAAGAACGTGGCCGTCAGGGAAGGGATATTTTCCGGGTACCCGACCATATTATTATCGCGGATCACATAAGCGCCGAGCGGATGCGGGTCTTGCAGCCAGTAAGGCTGCGAGCCGGGCGTTTGGTCCGGGATGTTGAAATCGGCGGGAATGGTATTGAATTCGTTGAAGGCGAGATCCCTGGCCAGGGAAGTATTTTCGGTGCCGTTGTACGTCACTTTTTCGAGGCGTACGGGCACGTTGCTGCGGTTGATGATCTGGAGCTGGCTTTTCATCGGGCCTCCGGGCACTACTTCGGCGGCGGAGGAGAAAGCTTCGGCCCAGAGGCCGGAGCAGGCGATGATGAGTTTTTCCGTTTCTTTCAGCTTTTGCGCTTTCCAGTAGCTGTCGGGCAGCGCGAGCAGGTTTTTACGTACGGCCAGCAGTGCGGGCACGCTGGCGGAAGGCGCTTCGGCCTTGTACGCTTTGATCACATCCCCGATCTGCTGCGCCACGGCATTGCTGCCCGGCACCCGGTTCCAGGTGGTATTGATGCCGTCCATAAGGTCTTTTGTGGGCGCATCCCCCAGGATCGTCTGGAAGTATTCGGTAGCCGCTCCGCGGCCGGAGGCCACGCCGAATCCCTGGCTCTTGTGCTGGCTGCGGCTTTCGGCGGCGATTTCGCCGTAACCCTTGCCCAGGAGCGCGTTGTAAGCGCCTACCTGCATCTTGAACTGGTCTTCGGAAATGGTATTGTTGCTGCCGAAATTGAACGTGTTCCACAGCAGCCTTTTCGCCTGCCACACTTCCACGGATTTCAGCTGTTCGGGATATTGTTTCGGATCGGCGGCGGCTTTAAACGCTTCCGCAGCGAGCATGGCCGAAGCGGTGTGATGGCCGTGTCCCGCGCGGCTATCCGCCGGGAAGCGGCAGATGATCACGTCGGGCCTGAATTTGCGGATCACCCACACCACGTCGCCCAGTATTTTCTTGCGGTCCCAGATGGTGAAGGTTTCTTCCGGGTTCTTGGAGAAACCGAAGTCGTTGGCGCGGGTGAAGAATTGCTCCGCTCCGTCGATCCGGCGTGCAGCCATGAGTTCCTGCGTGCGGATGAGCCCCAGCAGTTCGGCCTGTTCGTTGCCGATGAGGTTCTGCCCGCCGTCGCCGCGGGTGAGCGACAGGTAGCCGGTGCGGTATTTACCTTCGCGGGCCAGGAATCCCAGCAGCCGCGTGTTTTCGTCGTCAGGATGCGCGGCTACGTACAAAACGCTGCCGAGCGTGTTCAGTTTCTGCAGCTGCAGCTGGATATCGGCCGCATGCATCGCCGGAGACGTCTGCGCCCTGGTGCCGGAAAAGCACAGCAGAAAGGCGGCAGCCAATCCCGTAAGGGTTCGGATGTTCAACATGAAATAGATACCGGTTTTGGTCAGTCGTCAAAAATAGGGATTATATGTTGCAACGTGTTGCCGCTGGTGGATTATTTACCTTCGCCGCCCCGGAGCATGAGATAACCCTGTAGCGGCCAGCCAATCTTGTTGTCGGCAGCCAGGTTCGACAGGATCACCACCGCTTTCTGTCCAGCCGTTTCAATGCTCAGGTGCGAATGATACCCGCCTGTTTGCCCATTGTGGAACAGCACGGTATGCCCCGGCCCTTCAACGATGTGCCAGCCCAGCCCCATACGCGCGGATGCATCGCGGAAGGTTTCCCGGTGGCTCAGGCGGATGGCTGCGCCCAGGGCGCCCTTACCCGGACGAATGTTGGCCCGGGCGAAAAGGAGCATGTCGTGCAGGGTTGATTGTATCCCTCCTGCACCCGATACGGCCGACATGACCCAGGGTTGTTCCGGGTTTCGGCGCGCATTGTAGCCTTGCGCCATTTGCGCAGGCACTTGCGGAGACTCCGTGAGCCAGGTGTTGTTCATGCCCAGTGGACGGAAAATTTGCCGGAAGAGCAGGTCTTTGTATGAAGTACGGGCATTTCGGGCGAGCAATTCGCCCAGTAGTCCCGCACCGAGGTTTGAATAGGCATATTTTACCCCGGGCTTGTAAGCAGGTTGGTAGTGGTTGAGGAAATGGAAAAGCTGCGCTTCCCCGAAATGCCTGTAGGGCTGCGCTACCGAGAACCCCGGATATGTCATAATCGGCTCCCAGCGGGGAATGGCCGAAGTGTGGTTGCTCAGCATGGCCAGGGTGATGGGTTGGTTATCATACCATTTGAGCGATACCGTATCCGGAACGTACTTTGAAATGGGATCGTCCGCTTTTACTTGCCCGCTGCTGATTTGCGCGGCCAGCAATATACCGGTAAACGTTTTGGTGACCGATCCGATCTGGAAGACCGTACTGGTTCCGGGCAGTGTGTTGTCGCCTATGGCCGTTTCACCGTATGCGTAAGTATATGTCTTGTCGCCGTCTATCACCCCGATCATCAGCCCTACGCATTCGCCACGGGCATATGCCGCGCGTACGAGCGAATCCACCTTGCGGTCAAGCGGTGTTTTCATCGGGTTGCTGGTCTGCTGGCAGAAGGCAGCCAGGGCGTGAAAGACGAGCAGGGCCGTCAGCAGGGAACGTTTCATCAGCACAGGGTTTGTTTATTTTTTGAACATGAAGTACACGGCGCCGAGGAGCAGCGAGAAGGAAATGAGGTAATTCCAGCGGAGGGGCTCTTTCAGGAACAACACGGCAAAAACGCAGAATACCGTCAGCGTAATGACTTCCTGCACCATTTTCAGCTGAAAACCGTTAAAGCCCTCGAGATACCCGAGCCGGTTGGCGGGCACCATGAAGCAGTACTCGAAAAAAGCGATCCCCCAGCTCACGAGCACCACCTTCCACAGCGGCACGTTCGTGTTCTTGAGGTGGCCGTACCAGGCGAACGTCATGAAAACATTGGAGATCAGCAGCAGGATGATTGTACGCATGCACTAATTTACTGTTTTGGACATAAAAAAGCCCCCGGGGCGCCGGGAGCTTCGAAGAATATTTCTTTTGATGGATCAATTCTCTTTTCGGGCGAGCAGGTACAATACCGCCATGCGCGTCGCCACACCGTTTTCTACCTGGTCGAGGATGATGCTTTGCCCCGAATCCGCCACATCGGAACTGAGTTCCACGCCGCGGTTGATGGGCCCGGGGTGCATGATCACAATCTCCTTGCCCAGGCTGTCCAGCAGCTTGCGGTTGACGCCGTAGGCGAGGGAATATTCCCGCAGGGTCGAGAAAAGCGGCATGTTTTGGCGTTCCAGCTGGATGCGGAGCACGTTGGCCACGTCCGCCCATTTGAGCGTTTCCTTAATATCGTAGGAAACGTTCACGTCGAGCGCTTTGGCGATGTGCTTGGGAATGAGCGTGGGCGGACCTACAACGGTTACCTCCGCGCCCAGTTTCTTCAGGCAGTAAATGTTGGAAAGCGCCACGCGGGAGTGCATGATATCGCCGCAGATGGCGATTTTCTTGCCTTCTACGCTACCAAGCTTCTCCCGGATGGAAAACGCGTCGAGCAGGGCTTGCGTGGGGTGTTCGTTGATGCCGTCTCCGGCGTTGACGATGGGTACGTTGATGTGCTTGGCGAGGAAGTGGGGCGCCCCCGTGGCCGAGTGCCGCATCACCACCATATCCACTTTCATGGACAGGATGTTGTTGACAGTATCGATGAGGGTTTCGCCTTTGGAAACAGACGATCCGGAAGCCGAGAAATTCATCACGTCGGCGCCAAGGCGCTTCTCCGCCAGCTCAAAAGAGAGCCGCGTGCGTGTTGAGTTCTCGAAAAATACATTGACGATGGTGGTATCCCGTAAAGTGGGCACTTTCTTGATCGGGCGCTGCAATACTTCCTTGAATTGATCAGCCGTTTGAAAGACGAGTTCTATATCCTGACGCGTCAGGTCACGTATACCCAGCAGATGTTTAACAGACAGTGACATTCTAAGGTGCAAATATATGGGTTTTATGCTATCAGCACAACTTCGTCTTTACCATCGCGTTCGTTCCACAAAACTTTTACGCGCTCGGTGATAATCGCGTCGATCGTGCGGCCCGTATAATCAGGCTGTATCGGCAGCTCACGGCTAAACCGGCGGTCTACCAGCACGCACAGTTCCACCTTCGCCGGACGGCCGAAATCCAACATGGCGTCCATCGCCGAACGGATCGTACGGCCAGTATACAGCACATCGTCGATAAGGATCACTTTTTTATCGTCGATGGAAAATGCGATATCGGTTTCGTTGGGAACATGCAGGTTGCCGCTCTTGTAGTCGTCGCGGTAAAAAGTGATGTCCAGCTTGCCGTAGGGGATATTGGCGGAGGGCACCAGCGCCTGTAAATGACGGTAGATGCGGTCCGACAAAAAGATGCCCCTGGGCTGAAGCCCTATCACCACGGTATCGTGGAAGTCGAGATGGTTCTCCACCAATTGGTGGCTCAGCCTTTCGATCGTGATCGCCAGTTGCCGGTCTGTCAGAATTGATTTCAAATCAGGTGAAATTTAAAAGTCAAAAGTAAGGATGAAGGACCGGAATAAAAAATGATTGCCGGAGCGGACCATTGCCGTACATTTGAAGGGTAAATCGCATCCGGTCATGAAAATCTTAAAAACCATGCTCATTACCTTGTCGCTGTTCGGCCTCTTTTCCGATACCTCGGGCCAGATCAAAACGGGCGAAACCGTGCCCGACTTCTCCCTGCAGGATCAGGACAACCACACCTTCCGCCTGTCCGAAGCCCTGGCCAAAGGCCCGGTGGTGGTGTATTTCTATCCGAAAGACGATACGCCGGGCTGTACCAAGGAGGCCTGCTCCTTCCGCGACAGCTTCGCCGCCTTTACCGACGCCGGCGCGCAGGTAATCGGCATCAGCTCCGACGATGTGGCTTCCCACAAGAAATTCGCCCTGAAACATAACCTCCCCTTCACGCTGCTGGCCGACGAAAAAAACGAGGTCCGCAAGTTGTTCGGTGTACCCAAAACCATGATGCTCCCCGGCCGTGTTACATATGTACTCGACCGTAAGGGAACCATCGTGCACCAGTTCAACTCCATGACGCAGGCTACCCAGCACGTGGAAGAAGCCCTGGCGGCGATAAGGAAACTGTAATTGCTACACCTTACGGAATTTGGTAAAAAGCGCCCTGTACGGGGCGCTTTTTTGTCTCAATACCCCCCTGCCCGCCATGCAATTACCGGCTAATGGTCATTAATCAGATTATGTAGGACAATTTAAAAGCTTGTATTTCAGGAAGCTATGAGCAATCCTTCAATCATCCTTCAAGCTTGTTCAATGCTGGATTAGGTTTGAGGGTGGTTAATTATAGGATGGCTGAACGATGGTAGAAGGATGGCAGTAGAATTGACGTCAAAAAAACAAAAAAGCCGCTCCGGATGGAGCGGCTTTTCGCGTAAGATATTTGCCTGTTATGCTTCTTTGATGAAGGGATAACGATAATCCGTGGGGGAAACGAGGGTTTCTTTCACGGTGCGGGCGCTGAGCCAGCGATACAGGTTCAGCATGGAGCCGGCCTTGTCGTTGGTGCCGGAAGCGCGGGCGCCGCCGAAGGGCTGCTGCCCTACTACCGCGCCGGTGGGCTTATCGTTGAGGTAGAAGTTACCTGCCGCGTTCACCAGTTTTTGGGTGGCGAGGTCGAGCGCGTAGCGGTCCTGCGCGAAAACGGCGCCGGTGAGGGCGTATTCGCTGGTACCGTTCACCAGTTCGATGGCTTCTTCAAATTTATCCGCGTCGTATGTGTAGATGGTGAGCACAGGCCCGAAGATCTCTTCGCACATGGTCACGTACTTCGGATCGGTGGTTTCGATGACGGTGGGCTCGATGAAGTAACCTTCCGTTTTCGCGTAGTTGCCGCCGGCGATGATTTTCGCCTTGGGATCCTTCTTCGCGTTCTCGATATACGCTGCGATCTTGTCGAACGAGCGCTCGTCGATCACGGCGTTGATGAAGTTGGTGAAATCTTCGGTGGTGCCCATTTTCATGGTCTTCAGCTCGGCAGCCAGCTTCGTCTTGATCTCTTCGGCGATATTGCTGGGGAGGTAAGCGCGGGAAGCTGCGGAACATTTCTGGCCCTGGAACTCGAAAGCGCCGCGGGCAAGGCCTGTTACCACTGCGTCGGGATCGGCGGATTTATGCGCAAGCACAAAGTCCTTGCCGCCGGTTTCGCCCACGATGCGGGGATAGGTTTTGTATTTGGAAATGTTGTTGCCGATGGTTTTCCACATGGTCTGGAAAACGCCGGTGGAACCGGTGAAGTGGATACCTGCGAAATCGGGATGCGCGAAGCATACGTCTCCGATGGTGGGGCCGTCGGCATATACCAGGTTGATCACGCCTGCGGGCAGGCCGGCTTCGATGAGCACTTTCATGAAGAAGCTGGCGTGGTATACCGCGGTATTGGCGGGCTTCCAAACCACTACGTTACCGCACATGGCGGCGGAAGTAGGCAGGTTGCCGCCGATGGCGGAGAAGTTGAAAGGCGTTACCGCGAGCACGAATCCTTCGAGCGGGCGATACTCCAGCCTGTTATGAACGCCGGGCGAGCTGATGGGCTGCTGGCGGTAGATTTCGGAAAGGAAATGCACGTTGAAGCGGAGGAAGTCGATCAGCTCGCATGCGGAGTCGATCTCTGCCTGGTAGGCGTTCTTGCTCTGCCCCAGCATGGTAGCGGCGTTGGTATGCGCGCGGTACTTGGTGGCGAGCAGCTCGGCCGCTTTCAGGAAGATGGCCGCGCGTTGTTCCCAGGGCGTATCCGCCCATTGCTGGCGCGCTGCGAGCGCAGCGGCGATAGCGTCTTTCACATGGCTGGCGTCTCCCGCATGGAAGTGCCCCAGTTTATGCTTGATTTCGTGTGGAGGACGAATATCCACCGTTTTACCGGTGCGGACTTCCTGGCCGCCGATGTACATGGGAATGTCCATCTCAACGGCCTTGAACGCGGCCAGCTGTTTTTTCAATGCTGCTTTCTCGGGGGTGCCGGGACCGTAAGATAGAACCGGCTCGTTGGTTGGTGCTGCAAAGTCAAAATAAGCATTGTGCATGGCTTAGATTGTTGTTTCGGTTATCAATATTGTTCACTTCAGGCCTGGTGTCAGCCTTTTTCGTCTTCTTTCTGCATCATCAGGTACGCTTTGATGAAACCGTCCAGCTCTCCGTCCATGACCGGGCCTACGTTGCCGACTTCGAAATCGGTGCGGTGGTCTTTGATCATTTTATAAGGATGGAAAACGTACGACCGGATCTGCGAGCCCCACTCAATTTTGCGCTTGTTGGCGTTGGTGGCGTTCTTCAGTTCCTCGCGGCGGCGGATCTCCTCTTCGTACAGGCGGGATTTCAGCATGGTGAGCGCCTTTTCACGGTTCTCGCCCTGCGTACGGGCCTGCTGGCATTCGATGATAATGCCCGAAGGGATGTGCTTCAAACGCACCGCGGTTTCCACCTTGTTCACGTTCTGACCGCCCTTACCACCCGAACGGTAAAATTCCCATTCCAGGTCGGCCGGGTTCACGGTCACTTCAATCGTATCGTCCACCAACGGGTAAACAAACACGGAAGCGAACGAAGTGTGACGCCTTGCGTTGGAGTCGAACGGCGAAATACGCACCAGGCGGTGCACGCCGCTTTCGGCTTTGAGGAGGCCGTAGGCAAAGTCCCCGTCGAACTCGAGGGTGGCGGATTTGATACCCGCACCGTCGCCGTACTGCACGTCGATCTCGCTGACTTTCCAGCCCTGCTTTTCGCCGTACATCCGGTACATCCGCAATAACATCTCGGCCCAGTCCTGGCTTTCGGTACCGCCCGCTCCCGAATTGATCGTGAGCACGGCCGGCATCTCGTCTTCCGGCTGGTTCAGGGTGGATTTGAACTCCAGTTCGTCCAGCGCCTGCAAGGCGGCGGCATATGCCTGGTTCACTTCCTCTTCCGTAGCCTCCCCTTCCTTCTGGAAGTCGAGTAAAACGGAACAGTCCTCGATCGACGATTTAACGCCGTCATGGAGGTCTACCCAAAACTTGTTAACCTTGATTTCCTTGAGGATGGCGGTCGCCCTTTCGTTGTCGTCCCAGAAACCGGGAGCAAGGGTCATTTGCTTATCATTTTCGATTTTGTCTATACGGTCCTGGACGTTAAAGAAAACCTCCCAGGACATACAAACGGTCCCTCATATGTTTCAGTTGCTCTGTTGTCATAAGTCCGCAAAGATAAATTATTATTAACGAAATACGAAAATGGAATTCGATGACTAATCAATTCATTTTTAATGTGTAAATTCAGATTGGAAAAATTTTTGTGCGAGCATGTCATCAAATGAAACCCGTATGGAAACCCGCATGAGCATACCGCATTTCCGGCAGCAGGCTTTTTTCAATCTGATTGCGCTGCTGGTGGTGATTGGCGTCAACATTATGGCGAATACCGCCACGCTGAACGGCCACACTACCGGAGAGGTGTCGGACATGTACCCGAACCTCTTCACCCCCGCCGGCATCACCTTCAGTATCTGGAGCGTGATTTACCTCGGGCTGCTGGCTTTCGCCGGTTACCAGCTGTGGATTGCCTTCGCGCCGGGCCGCGAAGGCGAGCTCACCTCGCTGATGGTGCGCATGGGCCCGTGGTTCCTGCTCAACTGCCTCGGCAACGCCTGTTGGCTGTTCGCGTGGCATTATGAACTGATCGGGATTTCGCTGCTGCTCATGATTTTCATCCTTTACACCCTCGTCCGCATCCACGCCCGCTTCCGGATCGCCGATCCCAAAGCCCCCCTGGCCGAAAAAACCTTCCTCTTCTTCCCGTTCGGCGTATACTTCGGATGGATCACCATCGCCCTGTTCGCCAACCTCACCATCTGGGGCCTCGCCATGGGCTGGAACGTTTACGGCGTGGGGGGCGTCTATTGGACCCTACTTTGCATGATCCTCGGCACCCTCGCCGCCCTCCTCATGGTTTTCCGGTTCAATAATATCTGGTACGGCCTCACCGGCATCTGGGCCTACTACGGCATCATCCTCAAGCGCGACGCCGTCGCCAGTCCCGACTCCCCTCCCATCGTGGCCGCCGGCACCATCATCATGGCCGTGCTCGCGTTGTCGATCCTCATGCAACTGTTGCGAAAACGGCCCCTCGTCTGATAAAACCTGCGCAACTATCAATCCCGATGTGTATTTTTGACGCATTGAAAATTTAAAGCCCTTATCATGTTTCCATCCGTACAGCCCGACGCTACTGAAGCCTGGCAAGACCTACTCGCCCACGCAGGAATGATGGGCATCACCCAGTTGCGCGACCTCTTCGCCGAAGACCCCGACCGTTTCCGGAAGTTCTCCCTGCGGCTGGACGATATCCTGTTCGACTATTCCAAAAACATCATAACCGAGGGCACGATGCAGCTGCTGCAGGACCTCGCCCGCGAATGCCAGGTGGAGGAAGCCCGCAAAGCCATGTTCGCCGGCGAAAAGATCAACGCCACCGAAGGCCGCGCCGTGCTCCACACCGCGCTCCGCAACCTTTCCGGCACACCCGTGCTGCTCGACGGTAAAGACGTGATGCCCGAAGTGAACGCGGTGCTCGCGCAAATGGAAGATTGCTGCAACCGCATCCATTCCGGCGCCTGGAAAGGCTTTTCCGGCAAGAAAATCAAATACATCGTCAACATCGGCATCGGCGGCTCCGACCTCGGCCCCGTGATGGTGACGGAAGGCCTGAAACCCTACTGGGTGGAAGGCATCCAGCCTTACTTCGTGTCGAATGTAGACGGTACCCACATCGTGGAAACCCTCAAAAAGGTGACCGCCGACGAAACGCTGTTCCTCATCGCGTCCAAAACTTTCACCACGCAGGAAACCATGACCAACGCGCATACCGCGCGCGCGTGGTTCCTGGCCAACGGTGGTTCTGAACATGATATCGCGCTGCACTTCGCGGCGCTGTCGACCAACGAGAAAGCCGTGACCGCTTTCGGCATCGATCCGAAGAACATGTTCGCATTCTGGGATTGGGTGGGGGGCCGTTATTCCCTGTGGTCCGCCATCGGCTTGTCGATCGCGCTGACAGTGGGTTACGGCAATTTCCGCGAGCTGCTGGGCGGCGCGCATGCGGCGGACGAGCACTTCAGAAACGCACCGGCGGAAGAGAATATTCCCATGATCATGGCGCTCCTGGGCCTGTGGTACGGCAACTTCTTCGATACGGCGTCGGAAGCCATACTCCCCTACGACCAGTACATGCACCGTTTCGCTGCATATTTCCAGCAGGGGAATATGGAAAGCAATGGCAAATGTGTGGCCCGCAACGGGCAGTCGGTGGAGTGGCAAACGGGCCCCATCGTATGGGGTGAGCCCGGTACCAATGGTCAGCATGCGTTTTACCAGCTGATCCACCAGGGAACGAAGCTGATCCCCTGCGATTTCATCGCACCGGCCATCAGCCACAACCCTGTGGGCGATCACCACAACAAACTGCTCTCTAACTTCTTCGCACAAACGGAGGCGCTCATGAATGGCAAGACCGAGGAAGAAGTACGTGCGGAAGGCACGCCCGAAAGCCTGGTGCCTTTCAAGGTATTCACGGGCAACCGGCCTACGAATTCTTTCCTCGTCAAAAAAATCACCCCGCGCACGCTGGGGATGCTGACGGCGCTGTATGAGCATAAAATCTTCGTGCAGGGCGTGATCTGGAACATTTACTCGTTCGATCAGTGGGGCGTGGAACTGGGCAAGCAACTGGCCAATCAAATCCTCCCCGAACTGGGCGGAAACGAGGAAATCTCTTCCCACGACGCTTCCACCAACGGGCTCATCAATGCTTTCAAGGAAATGCGCAAATAAACCGCTTTTATCGACTTTCGAATGGCCGCCGGTATCATTGCCGGCGGCTTTTCTTTTATGCCGGGAAATAGCGGGGAACGGGCGTTACGGGCATAAAAAAACCTCCGCACTGCGGAGGTTTTTAAATTCTTTATCGTTGACAGGGAGAAAAGAAAAAGAAATTACCATTTGTCTACGTCTTCGGAAGACGGGGCCGGTGCTTCGGCTGCTTCGGCAGCTGCCGCGGCTACTTCGGAACGAACGGCGGCTACGGCATCGTTTGCGTCGCTGTCCTGTTCGTCTTCACGAGCGTCGGAGTAGTCGTGGTTATATGCATCAAAATCGAAGTCGGGCATCAACTCGGTTTTTACGTAGTTGATGGTTTCCGTCAGGGCATTGAGGAACTTGTTGAAGTCTTCTTTGTACAGGAATACTTTATGCCTGTCGTAACCGTTGTCGTTGAAACGTTTTTTACTTTCCGTGATAGTGAGAAAGTAATCGTTGCCACGCGTCGTTTTTACATCAAAGAAATAAGTTCTCCTTTTGCCCGCTTTCAATCGCTTGGAAAAGATGCTGTCGTTGTTTCTTTCCTGTTGATTGTTGTTTTCGTACGCCACAGTTGATAGATTTAAGTGTTAACGAATCAAATCCTGTTTGAGTGATCAATAATCAACAAATATACTATTGTTTTACAAATATCAAAATATTTTTAAATGATTTTCAAAAATCATCTTATATTCCGCGCAGGAGGGCATTACAGCTATTTACAACTATGTGAAAATTATTCACTTACACGCTCTTCTTCTCCTGTCTGCTGGCGGGCGTAAAGCTCTGCGTAATAGCCGTTTTTCGCCATTAATTCTTCATGGGTCCCCGATTCCGCGATCCTCCCTTCGTCGAGCACGATGATTTTATCGAATGTGAACAGCGAAAAAATGCGGTGCGTGATGATGATGGCGGTCTTGTCTTTCAGGTATGCATACAGATTCCCGATGATTTCTTTTTCTGTCCGCGCGTCCACGGCCGACAGGCAATCATCGAACAGCAGGATGTTGGGCTTGCGGATCAGCGCCCTGGCGATCGAAACGCGCTGTTTCTGGCCGCCGCTGAGGGTTACGCCCCGCTCCCCCACCACCGTCTGGAACCCCTCGGGGAAACCCAGGATGTCCTTTTCCACGGAGGCCTGGCGGGCTGCCTGCTGCACGGCGTCGTCGTTGGCGCCGGGCTCGCCGAAACGGATATTGCCCGCGATGGTATCGGAAAACAGGAACACGTCCTGCGGTACGTAGGAGATCTGGTCGCGGAGGTTGTGCAGCGTCAGCTGGCGGACGTCGTGCCCATCTACCAGGATGGCGCCTTCCTGCGGATCGTACATCCGCAGCAACAGCTGCGCCATGGTGGTTTTGCCCGATCCTGTGCGGCCGATCACCGCGATCTTTTCGCCGGGCCGGATATGCAGGTTGAAATCCTTCAGCGCCGTTATCCCCGTATGCGGATAGGTGAAATTCACGCCGGAGAAGCGGATCTCCCCTTTGAGCGTTACATCGTTTTGCGCCGCCGGCGCATCTTTGATCTGCGGTTCGAGGAGCAGGAATTCATTGATCCGCTGCTGCGATGCAGCCGCCCGCTGTATCATCGATGCCACCCAGCCGATGCTGAAGAACGGGAACGTCAGCATGTTCACGTACAAAACGAACTCCGCGAGGTTGCCGACTGTAATATTCCCCTTGATCACCTGCATGCCGCCGATGAAAATCGTCAGTATCACGCTCAGCCCGATCATGAGCGCCATGGCCGGCTGGTACAGCGCGTCGGTTTTGGCGAGGCTGATGCTGCTCTGCTTGTAAGCCTCGCTGGCTTCCTCGAAATGCCCCGCCGACGCGTCTTCCTGCACATACGATTTAATCACGCGAATGCCGGAATAATTCTCCTGCGCCACGGATGTGATGTTGGACAACTGCGCCTGGATGCGCTCGCTTTTCTTATGGATGATACGGTTGACGAAGTAGATCGTTATCGCCAGGATGGGCAGCGGGCTGAGGGTGTAGAGCGTGAGCATGGGGTTCACGGCCCACATGAGCCAGATGATCATTATCATCATGATGAGCGTGCGCGTGGCGTACATGAGCGCCGGCCCCACGTACATGCGGACCCTGCTCACGTCTTCGGTGATCCGGCTCATGAGGTCGCCGGTGCGGTTAAGCTTGAAGAACTGGAGATCCATGCGCTGGTATTGCTGGTAGATCTCGTTCTTCAGGTCGTATTCGATATACCGGCTCATGACGATGAGCGTTTGCCTTTGCAGGTACATGAAAAAGCCGCTGAGCAGGGCCAGGCCGAGGATGGACAGGCCGTAGAACATGAGCGTTTGGCTGAAAACTGCGCGGAAGGCGCCTTTCAGGCTCGTGTCGCTCAGCATGCGGTAGCTTTTCAGGTTTTGCTCCAGCAGGTCGAAGATCTGGCGGACCAGGATGGGCTGGAAAACGCTGAATACGATGGAAACCGACGTGAAGAGCATCCCGAGCAGGAAGCGCCATTTATACTTGACGAAGTACTTGTTTAAAGCTGCGAGGTGTTTCATAAAGCTATACAAATGTAGCAATTGCGGTTGATTTTGCCGCTGCCGGAGCAATCGCCCACCTGCAGGCAGTCTAGGGCAGCCGAAAAGAAAAAGGAGCAACTTGCGTTGCTCCTTTTTGTATTAACCCAGTTTGGAAAGCGTGTCGAGAATGATCTTCTCCTGGTCTTCCTTGCTGACGTCTTCTTTCTTGAATTGCTGGCCGGTAATGTTTTCGAACAGCTCGATGTAACGCTCGGTTACGCTGTTGACGAATGCGTCGGTCATTTCCGGCACCTGCTGGCCTTCTTTGCCCTGGAAACCGTTTTCCATCAGCCATTCGCGTACAAACTCCTTGCTGAGCTGCTTTTGCTGCTCGCCGGCTTTCTGCTTCTCTTCGTAGCCTTCGGCGTAGAAGAAACGGGAAGAGTCCGGGGTGTGGATTTCGTCGATCAGGTAAATGGTGTCGCCGATTTTGCCGAATTCATACTTGGTGTCTACCAGGATGAGACCGCGTTTGGCAGCCAGCTCGCGCCCGCGTTGGAACAGGGCGAGCGTGTATTGCTCCAGTTTCTCGTAGTCTTCCCTGCTCACCAGGCCCTGGGCGATGATTTCCTCGCGGGAAATATCTTCGTCGTGGCCTTCATGGGCTTTGGTGGTGGGGGTGATGATAGGGGAAGCGAAGAAATCGTTCTCCTTCAGACCGTCGGGCATCGTTACGCCGCACAGCTCGCGCTTGCCGCTTTTGTAAGTACGCCAGGCATGGCCGGTCAGGTTGCCGCGCACGACCATTTCCACGGGGAAGGTCTCGCACTTCAGGCCCACGGTAGCGTTGGGCAGGGGGACGGATTTCACCCAGTTGGGAACGATGTCTTTCGTAGCGTCGAGCATAATGGCCGCGATCTGGTTCAGCACCTGCCCTTTATAAGGGATCGGGCGGGGCAGCACCACGTCGAACGCCGAAATACGGTCGCTCACAAACATCACCATCCATTTGTCTTCGATGGTATACACGTCGCGTACCTTACCTTTGTAGAAGGCCGTCTGGTTCGGAAACTTAAATGCAGATTCTAACATTCCGGAATATTTTAATAGATTACCTGTTTGAAAGTGCTGCAAAAATAGGCCAGTCGGGATTAAAAAATCAAAGCATTTTTTATGGACAGCCAAAATTCCGTTTATCAACCGATCGATTGCAACTATTACGACCGCCTCGAAGCCTGGGCCACCCTCCGGGAACCCGTGCTGCTGGAGTTCCTGGGAAGCGACGGCCAGCCGCAGACCGAAACAGCCGTAATCCGCGACCTCTATGTCCGGAATAAGGCAGAATTTTTGCTGACGGAGGCAGGCAGGGAGCTGCGGCTCGACCGTCTCATGGCCGTCAACCATCTACCCGTTCCCAAAACTTGTTGAAAATGACAGGATTTCATATCGAATACGCAATGATCATCAAACTGGCCGTGGCCATGCTGGCCGGTTTCCTGCTGGGGCTGGAAAGGGAAATCCAGCGTAAAGCCGCCGGCGTCCGCACCATCACGCTCATCTGCATGAGCTCGGCCCTGTTTTCCATCCTCAGCATCCATTTCGGCGGGATGGTATCGGGCGACCGCATCGCTTCCAACATCCTGACGGGCGTCGGCTTTATCGGCGCGGGCGTGATATTCAGGGGCGGGTTTACGATAGACGGCATCACCACCGCCGCGGTGATCTGGATCTCCGCCGCCATCGGGATGGCCGTTGGCGTCGGGAAATACGACCTGGCGGCGTTCGCCGTGTTTTTTACGCTGTTTACGCTCTGGGGTTTCTCCTATTTTGAGCGCATCATCATGAAGGAAAGGGAAAGAAAATACTACGCGATCCAGTATTGGGAAAGAAAACTCAGCCCGGAAGCGCTCGACGCGCTCTTCCACGCCCACCACCTCAAATCGCTCGGCATCTCCACCACCAAATCCACCGACGAGGCCGGCCGGATCATTTATGAAGGGAAATACGAGCTGATGGGCACTTCCGCCCGGCTCAAAGCCGTGAACGACACGCTCCTCGCCCATGCGGACGTGATCCAGTTCGAAGTGGAGCTGGCCAAATAATTACTTCTTCCTTAATGTCATCAGGATCACCCCCGCAATAACGACCGCCGATCCCAGGATGGCATGCGGGGCAAGTGTTTCTTTGAGGAACACCCAGCCCAGGATCACCGCCACCACCGGGTTTACATAGGCATACGTCGCCGAAACCTGCGGCGGGGCGTTGTTTACCAGCCAGCTGAAGGCCGTATAGCCCACCAGCGAGCCGAAGACCACCAGGTAGCCGATGGCCAGCCAGGTGCGGGTCGTCATCTCCCCCACTTTATGCCAGTCGCCCTGTTCCAGGATTACGCTCATCAGCGCCGTCACCACGATGCCCGACAGCATTTGAATGGCGGATGAAGTGAGCTGGGGCGGCGTTTCCAGCCGCGGGCTCAGCAGCGAGCCCAGCGCCCAGGAGATGGAGCCTGCCGTCAAAACCGCTACGGGCCACAGCGGATAAGTGCGTACCACGTTGTCGGGGTGCATGAGGTAAAAAGGATCGAAAATGCAGAAAAGCCCGGCGAACCCCATAACCAGGCCCCATAATGTCAGGGTGGATGGCCTTTTTTTACTGAAAAACAGCCAGTCGAGCCCGATAAACCACGCGGGCAATGCCGCGATGAACAGCGCCACGAGGCTTGAGGGCATGTACACCAGGGCGAAAGCGACCGTACTGTTTCCGATCCCGATCAGGAGTATGCCCAGGATGGAAGCGTTTTTCAACTCTTCGCGGCTGGGCCGGTGCTTTTCCACCGCATACCCGATCCCGAGCATGAGGCTGCCGGCCAGTATGAAGCGGAGGACGGATAACAAAAATGGCGGAAGTACTTCCGTGGCGATTTTCACACCCAGGTAGGTGGAGCCCCAGAGGATGTATACGAGCCCTAATGCCAGGAACATCCTGGAACGTTGTTGTTGCATGGTTTTTCTTTTCCGGCGGTGCCGGGTGCAAAGCTACGCTTCCCGGATCACCTTACAAATACCTCGATATACGCGTTCGTGGGCCGGCGCGGCGCATGGAACGAGTCGATCTGGCGGTAATTGCGTTTCAGCTCTTCGCGCAACGCCCAGGGAAAGAAGTTGTTGAGCGTGGGCGCGTATTCATATAAGACCAGGTCGTAGTGTTTGGAGCGGATTTTTTCGGTATACGCCGCGAGCTGCCGGTTGAACATCCCCACGCCCAGGTGGTGCCACATCGGGATATCCATGCCTGTTTCCTGCGTATAGCCAATGGCGTGGTCGAGCGGGGTGAGCTCGGTAAGGTTGAGCACTTTGGCGTTTTTCCCTTTCTTCACTTCCGGCAGGGCCATGATCCGGTCGATCCCCGCTACGGTGGAGGGCGGCATGTACACTTTGTGGAATTCGGGGAGGGAAGAGAAGGTCCACTCGCTGGTAGGGACGTCAGTTGTATCCAGGTTCACCATGAAGTTATGCCGGTTCACGACGTTTTCCGCGCCGGGAACTACGGCGGCCGTAGCCGGCGGGTTCAGGTGCGACAGGATGCGGGCGATGTATTTGTAATAGGAAGCCGACCACCAGAGCAATACCGCCGCGGCGGCAACGATAAACGGTTTGAGGTTTTCGAGCCGGATGGCGGTGAGGCTGCAGATGCGGGTGAGAATGAACGCGATGGCGAACGCGTGGAAGAAGATGTTGTTATCCGGCGGCGTGTAGCTGGTAACCTGGAACAGCGCGGCTTCGGTGAGGATGCCGATCGTCAGCAGCAGGAACAGCATAAGGCCGCGGTTGTTCCACAATTCGCGGGGCTTTTTCAGCTCGGGCAGCATGAGGATCACGATGATGGCGAAATAGAATTTCAGCCATTGGGATTCTATCAGCAGTACGTCGAAGATATCCATGAGCGATAGCCGCGACGAATGCGGCGGCTGCCCGTGGTTGAACCAGTATCCGAAACCATATTGCGCCGCGGGAACGATGAAAAGGCAGGCTACCAGCAGGTAACTGCCCATAAACCCGGCCAGCTCCTGCCAGCGGCGGGCGTTGAGGCTATGATATCCCAGGATCGCCAGGGCAAGCAGTAGGGCCAGTCCGCCGCCGTCCTGCTTCGTGAAGAAGCTGAGGAACGTGAAAGCCCCCGCGAAAAAGAGCGCGGGCCACTTCCAGCGGCCCTCTCCAAGCCCGCGGAACAGGAACGCCAGCCCCACAAGCTGGTAAATGATCACGGTATTATTGTACCAGGGCCAGAAATTCACGAAAGAATAAGATAAAACGAACACCAGTACCGACAGCAACCTCACGCCCGGGGCCACACGCATCTGCTGCAGGATGTACCGGAAACTGAGCCCGCCCACGATGTTGAGGAAAATCTGCGCCTTCACCAGCGAGATCAGCTGCGGCCCGAACAACTTGAAAAACATGGCCGGAACGAGCCAATACCCATATCCCAACGGCAATCCGAAGTCTTTATAAGGCACCTGCCCTTCCGACAAACGGTACGCCCCTTCCCAGGAAAGGAAAATATTGACACGGTATGGAAATGTGGCGAAAAGCGGAACTAGTGCCAGTCCAACAATCAGTAAACATTCTAAAACCATTGCCCGGCGCGGGGTCAGGAAGGGATTGGACATGTTGGGGAAGTATTTCTGGGTAAAGGTAATATTTGCGGAATACAAATTTAAGGTGCCAAAGGTAGCACAATTCCTGATAAACATTGTATTTTGCGCCTTAATTGTCTATCCCCGTGCAATACTTAAAACTACTGCGTCCGAAACACTGGGCCAAAAACCTCTTCCTTTTTATCCCCCTCTTCTTTGCAGGTGAGATATTTCAAATGGAAAAGCTCAAGATACTGGGCCTGGCCTTCGTTTGTTTTTCCCTCGTTGCCAGCAGTATCTATGTCATTAACGACTATATGGATATCGAGGCCGACAGGGCGCACCCGAAGAAAAAGAGCCGTCCCCTCGCCTCCGGCGCCGTATCGCCTTCGGCGGGGCTGGCCGTTTTCGTGCTCACGGTGCTCCTCGGGTTCGGGCTGGCCTACTTCATCAGCTACAAGTTCATGTTCGTGCTGGGCATTTACTTCCTGCTGAACCTCGGCTATTCCTTCGGCCTCAAAAACATTTCCATCCTCGACATCCTCATCCTCGCCTCCGGCTTCGTGCTGCGCGTGAAGGCAGGCGGCGTGGCCGGCGATGTGGCCATTTCCGAATGGCTGAATATCATGGTGTTTCTGCTGGCCGTGTTTATGGCCTTCGCCAAACGGCGCGACGATGTGCTGCACAAGCTCGAATCGGGGAAAGATCTCCGGAAAGCGTCCAAAGGATATAACCTTGACTTCCTGAACGCCTCCCTGGCGCTCGTTTCGGCGGTGATCATCGTGGCGTACCTCATGTATACCATGGCGCCCGAAACCATGGCGCACTTCAACACCTACCGCCTCTACTATACCAGCATTTTTGTTATTGCCGGATTATTGCGATATTTGCAAATAACTTATGTCGACAACGACACAGGTTCTCCCACCAAAATCCTATACAAAGACCGCTTTATTCAATTAACCATTCTCCTGTGGATTCTAAGCTTTTATGTGATCATTTATTTACCGACGAATAAAAGTTTTTTTGAATAATGCGAAAAAACATAGCAAACTGGGGCAATTATCCGGTACTGGATTGTGAAGAAGTATCCTTCTCCATGGAGGAACAGCTTGCGCAATACGTGGATGCCCATGATAACGTGATCGCCCGGGGCAATGGCCGTTGTTACGGCGACGCCTCGCTGGGCGAGCATAGTATTTCCACCCTGCGCTACGACAAGGCGCTGCAGTTCGACGAGCAGCAGGGGATTTTCGAATGCCAGTCGGGCCTCACGCTCGACCAGATCCTCGATATCATCGTACCGCGCGGATGGTTCCTGCCCGTTACCCCCGGCACCAAGTTCATCACCATCGGCGGCGCCGTAGCTTCCGACGTGCATGGCAAGAACCACCATTCCGAAGGTTCCTTCAGCAATCATATCATTTCGATGAATGTGCTCACCGGCAAAGGCCCCGTAACCTGTTCTCCCGAAACGGAGCCCGATTTGTTCTGGGCCACCTGCGGCGGGATGGGGCTTACCGGCGTGATCACCACCGTTACCTTCCGGTTGAAGAAAATCGAAACGGCGTATATCCGGCAAAAGCAGATCAAGGCGAAAAACCTGGACGAGGTGCTGCAGTTGTTCGAAGAACATAAACATTACACCTACTCCATGGCCTGGATCGATTGCCTGCAAAAGGGTGATTCCTTTGGCCGAAGCATCCTCATCACAGGCGAGCACGCCACGCTGGAACAGCTACCCGCCAAAGCCGCGCAGGCGCCGCTCACGCTGCCGAAGAAAATGAAGCTGACCCTGCCGTTCAATCTGCCGGGGTTCGTGCTGAACAACTTCACCGTCAAACTTTTCAACGCGCTGTACTATGCCAAGAATACTAAGCGCGTGATCGAGAATACGGTGCCTTACGAACCCTTCTTCTATCCGCTCGACGCCATCCTGCATTGGAACCGCGGGTATGGGAAAGACGGATTCGTGCAGTACCAGTTTGTATTGCCGATGGATAAGAAAGACGGGCTGGTGGCGATTCTGCAAAAGATCAGCGATAAAGGCTGGGGCTCCTTCCTGGCGGTGCTGAAAACTTTCGGGCCGCAGGACGATCTCATCTCATTCCCCATGGAAGGATATACGCTGGCGCTGGACTTCCCGGTGCGGGACGGGCTTTTCCCCTTCCTCGATGAGCTGGATGCACTGGTGCTGCAATACGGCGGCCGTTTGTACCTGACGAAAGACGCGCGGATGAAGGAAAGTGTTTTCTGGGACAGTTACCCCAACGCGCAGCGGTTCCACCAGATCGTGAAGGAATGGAACCCGAACGGGAAATTCCGTTCCGCGCAATCCGACAGACTTAACATTCAATTCGCTTAAAAAATACCCCGGGCCTTTGCCGGCCCAACCGAATGATATGCCTACTGTTCTCATTCTGGGCGCCGGATCCGATATGGCCGTAGCCCTTGCCCGCCGCTATGCCGCCGCCGGCCACACCCTGCAACTGGCAGCCCGTAACCCCGGCCAGCTGCGGTCCCTGGAACAAGACCTGCGCATCCGCCACCGGATCGCGGCTACCGTGCACGCTTTCGACGCGCTCGATTTTGATTCCCACGCCGCTTTCTATCAATCCCTCCCCACTCCGCCCGATATCGTCATCTGTGTTTTCGGTTACCTGGGCAGCCAGGAAAAAGGGCAGGCCGACTGGAAGGAAGCGTCCCGGATTTTGCATACTAACTTTACCGGCGCGGTTTCTATCTTAAATATCGTGGCGGAAGACATGGCTTCCCGCGGCAAAGGGACGATCATCGGCATCAGTTCCGTAGCCGGCGACCGCGGCCGGATGAGCAATTATCTCTACGGCAGCGCCAAGGCAGGTTTCACGGCGTATCTTTCCGGCCTGCGCAACCGCCTCTGGCATAGCGGCGCGCATGTAATGACGGTGGAGCCGGGTTTTGTGGCCACGCAGATGACCCAGCACCTGAAACTCCCGCCCTTGCTCACGGCGCAGCCCGACCAGGTGGCGGCTGATATTTTCAAAGCGGCGGAGAACAAAAAGAATGTGTTGTATACCAAATGGTTCTGGAAATATATCATGTTGATCATCAAAAACGTTCCTGAGCCTATTTTCAAAAAGAAAAAACTGTGAAGCAAGCGATCGCCTTTTTCGATTTCGATGGTACCATTACCCGTAACGACACCCTTTTTGAGATCATCCGGTTTCAGAAGGGAGCCGTGGCGCTGTATGCGGGAATGGCGGTGCTGTCGCCCCTGCTGGTCATGTTCAAACTGAAGATGATCAGCAACCAGCGGATGAAGGAGATTGTTTTGCGGTTTTTCTTTAAAAACACGCCTTTGGCGGAATTCCAGGATAGATGTGACGCCTTCTGCCGGGATCGCCTACCCTCCCTGTTGCGCCCCCGCGCCGTGAATGCCATCGCCTGGCACCAGTCGGAAGGGCATACCGTATATATTGTCACTGCATCCGCAGAAAACTGGGTGCGCCCCTGGGCGGAAACCCTCGGCGTGCCGGTGCTGGGATCGCGCCTGCGGGTCGAAAACGGGCGGGTTACCGGGTTGCTGGAAGGCAAAAACTGCAACGGCGACGAAAAGGTCTGCCGGATCCGGGAGGCCGTGAAACTGACGCCCTACCAGGCGATTTACGCTTATGGCGACAGCAGCGGCGACAAGGAAATGCTGGACCTCGCCCAGCACAAGGGATTCCGGGAATTTGAATAATCATACAATATTTGCCGCCCCCGGCCGTCTTCACCATCAGGAAATAGTTAATTTCATAGTATGGAGGAACAGCAAAAGCGTGCAAAGCTCTCATTTGAAGGCATCCGGAAGGCATCCCGATTATACCAATACGCCAAACCTTACCGCTGGCAATTCGCTGTGGGGCTGGTCATGCTTCTTTTATCGAGCGCCACCAGCCTGGCATTCCCCAAATTGCTGGGCGATCTCATCAACGTAGGCCAGGCCGGGGAGCTGCACCTTCATATCAACCGCATCGGGCTGATGCTGGTGGCCGTTCTCGCCCTTCAATCCATTTTTTCCTTTTTCCGTATACAGATTTTCGTTTCCGTAACGGAAAAAACCGTGGCCGCCTTGCGGCAAGCCACCTACGCGCACCTTATCCGCCTGCCCATGAAATTTTTCTCGGAAAGGCGCGTCGGGGAGCTGAACAGCCGTATTTCCTCGGATATTTCCCAATTGCAGGATCTTTTCACCACCACGCTGGCGGAGTTTCTCCGGCAGGTGCTCACCATCGTGGGCGGTATCGTGCTGCTGGCGTATACTTCCTGGAAGCTGACGCTGTTCATGCTGGCCATCCTCCCGGCCATTTGCATTCTGGCGGTGGTATTCGGCAAGTTCATCCGCCGTTTCAGCAAGCAGGTGCAGGGGCAGATTGCGGATTCTAATACGATCGTGGAAGAAACGCTGCAGGGTATTTACAACGTGAAAGCCTTCGCCAACGAATACTTCGAAATCGGCCGCTACCGCGCCAAAACCAATGAGGTCGTGAAAACCGGGATCAAATCGGGCATGTACCAGGGAATGTTCGTGTCGTTCCTCATCTTCGGGCTCTTCGGCGCCATGGTGGCCGTTATCTGGAAGGGCGTCCTCATGATCGGGCCGGATTTCCCCGTAGGCAGCTTATTTTCCTTCGTGTTGTATTCCGGTTTTATCGGCGGATCGATATCCGGCCTGGCGGAGATCTTCACCCGCGTCCAGCGTGCGCTCGGCGCTTCTGAGCACCTGCTGGAAATCCTCGACGAACCGGAGGAAGATATCCGGCTCCTCCCTCCCGCCGCCCGCCAGCCGCACTTCCGCGGCGAAATCCGCTTCCAGCACGTCGGGTTCCAATATCCTTCGAGAAAAGACATACCCGTACTGAGCGACGTCAGCTTCCACGCCGAGCCCGGCTGGCAGGTGGCCCTCGTGGGGCCGAGCGGCGCGGGCAAATCCACCATCGTCAACCTGCTGCTGCGCTTTTACGACCCCGCGGCCGGACATATCTACATCGACGGCCAGGACACCCGCGAATACGACCTTTCCCTCCTCCGCTCCCAGATGGCCGTGGTGCCGCAGGACGTGTTCCTGTTCGGGGGCACCATCCGCGAAAACATCGCCTACGGCGACCCCTCCGCCACCGAATCCGCCATCATGGAAGCCGCGCGCCAGGCTAACGCCTGGGAATTCATCCGCCAGTTCCCCGAAGGCCTCGATACCATCGTGGGCGAACGCGGCGTACAGCTCTCGGGGGGCAGCGCCAGCGCATCGCCATTGCCCGCGCTGTGCTGAAGAACCCCCGCATCCTCATCCTCGACGAAGCCACCTCCGCCCTCGATTCCGAATCGGAGAAACTCGTGCAGGAAGCGCTCGAAAAACTCATGGAAGGCCGAACCTCCATCGTCATCGCCCACCGCCTGAGCACCGTGCGCCGGGCCGATATGATCCTGGTGCTCGACAAAGGCCAGGTGGCCGAGGCCGGCACCCACGAAGAGCTGATGCGCCGTTCGGAAGGGTTGTACCGCGGCCTCAGCGAACTGCAATTCTCCAATTGATTTACCCGAACCAGGTGCGGAAAGCGGCGGCTTTGTCTTTGCTCACCGTCACTTCCGGCGCCTTGCCGGCTTTGAAATGCAGCGTAAGGCGGGAGCTTTCATCTGTTTTGAAACCCGCGAGGAACGCGCGATGGGCAATGAACTGCCGGTTGGCGCGATAGCAATGCTGCGGGTCGAGCAGTTCTTCTATCTCATCGAGCGAACGGAAATCCGCCACCCAGTTGCGCCCGTCGGCATGGTGCAGCCGGATCACCTCACTTTTGGAAAACCCCACGATCTCCGATAACGGGAATACAAACACGTTTTTACCGGATTGCACGGTAAAACTGCTTTTATACCGCGAAGCTTGTTGCTGGTTATGCACGAACCGCAACAGTTCCCGGATGTATTGCGGACTGGCGTACTTCTCCCGCAAAGACGCGTATTTGCGGAATGCGGCAGCCAGCTCTTCCCGGTCAACGGGTTTGAGGAGATAATCGATGCTGTTGACTTTGAAAGCCCGGATCGCGTACTGGTCGTAGGCCGTCGTGAAAATAACGGGGATGGCGGGTTGCAGGTGCGGGAATAGGTCGAGGCTGATGCCGTCGGACAACTGAATGTCGGCCAATATGAGGTCGGGCATGGGGTCGAGCTTCCACAGCGCTTCGCGGAGGCTGGCCACCGGGCCGGTGATCTCCCATTCCGGTTCAAGTGCGCGGACCAGCTGGATGAGGTGCGCGGCTACGAGGGGCTCGTCTTCCAAAATCAATACATTCATCTTTCCGTTATTAGAGCATGGGCATGGATACAGTGAATTGGGTGTCTCCATCTTTCACAATCACTTCCTTCTCCCCCAACAATTTATACATCTGCTTCAGCTGCAGCAAACCTTGTTTGTTCGAAGGGGCAAGCTGCCGGCGGATTTGCTTGTTATTCGACACCACGATATATCCGTCTTCCTCGTAAACACGAATGTACAAGGGGTGTTCGGGATGGATTTCGTTGTGCTTGATGGCATTGTCGATCAGCATCTGGAGTGATAGCGCGGCTACGCCCTTGTCTTCCTGTGAAGGGTTGATATCGATATCGATCGCCAGGGCGTCACCGAACCGGATTTTCTGGAGTGCGGTATAGTGCCGCAGCATATCCAGCTCAACCGACAGCGGAGTTACGCCATTGTCTTTATTTTCCAGCGCATGCCGGTATATTTTCGACAGGTGTCGGATGAATTCGGAAGCCAGCGTCGGATTGGTTTGCGTGAGGCTGTCCAGCGATGTGAAGGCATTGAACAGGAAGTGGGGATCGATCTGGTTTTTAAGATGCTGCAACTGCATTTGCAAATTTTCCCGTTTGATCCTTTCTTCCTTTACAGCATTGTTTTTCCAGGCCTGGAAGTAATGCTGACCGATCAATGCAATATTAATGATAATGGAAAGGTAAGGGGAGTACATGAGGGGTATTCCCACGAGGTTGCTGAACGGCAGGTGCAGCAGGAACACAAGCATGCCGATGCTGGTGACGATACCGCCTGCAATAAATCCAACGAGTAACTGAAGGATCATCCTTCCCGCTTCGCTTTTTTCGAAAGGCAGCAGGCGGTCGAGCAGCCGGTGTATGCGGGCAAGCATGAACCAGAGCATTTGCACGACGGGTACGGAAATGGCGGCGACAATCACGCTGAAGCTGGGCGACATCATCAAACCGATAAAGAATGCGGCGATCATGATGAGGAGGGTGATGGCAATACGAACGGCGTGCTTTTTTAGAAATTTGGACATAGGGGCGAAATTTAGCATGTTTTTTAAATGGATTGAAATGAAATGATGGGAGAAGCTGCCAATAATCAGGCGGGTGCGGGCGTTATAGGAAGCCCGCATGTCGCGCGGATATGCTTTGGAATGTCCTTTCACATTCATTTTCAATGCAAAATATCCAGCCGCCCGCTGCCGGTGAAACGGAATGCAGGGAAGCGGAAAGATTTTGCAGCGAAGCGGAAAATGAAGGCTTTCCGGGCTTTGCGCGGGGAGCGGAAATTGGTAATTTTGACCGGCCGGCAACCGAACCCCCGGCCCAGGGTTTTAATCTTTTACATTGACGATAATCTCATTCCGGCAGTTCCTGCAAACTGCTTTCCAGCATGGACCATACACCACCGACGACGTTATAGCGGCCGTTCTCCCGTTATTCTCCGACGTGCAGGCGTTGCACGACGATGGAAAAGTGGCGCCATTTGACCAGGAGGCCGTTATCCTGGCCACCGCCCGCACCCTCCGCCTCCACGCCGAAGCGGCCCACCCGCCTCTCGAAGCCCCCGAAAAAGTGGAAGCCCTCTTCAACGGGCATAACCCCCACTTCGAGGTGATCGACAAAGTGCGGCTCCCCGAAGGCCAGGCCGCCGAAACGCTCCGCGTACACACCGATACCGGCAAGCCCCTGCGCCATGCCGCCTATATCCCCGGTTACCGCAGCTACGAAATGCTGCTGGGGCATCACGACGAACAGACTGACATTTTCGTGCTGGGGCTCGTCCTGGCCAGCCTGGCCCACGGCCTTGATCTGCATGATCCGGAAACATTGCCGGCCTTGGTTGCCCAACGCGAGCGCCCCCTCCTGCACCGGCCCCTCCACCCCGCCCTCGGCACCCTCATCACCGAAATGACCGAGCTGGACCGCAGCCATCGCACCCGCGACCTCCGTGAAGCCATCCACCGGCTGGAAAATTACCGCGACTTCGATCCCGAAAAGCAAACCGACCTGGCACAGGTAGCGGGTTGGGTAACGCACGACCGCAGCGAGAAGCAGCAGATCATCCTTCACAAACTGCGCAACCGCCTTTTCGATACCAGCCGCCGCAACCGGCTGCTGTTTTATAAGCCCAACGCACGATTTGCCAACCTCACCTTCGGCAGCGTGCCCATGGTGCTGCACCACCAAAGTATCCGGCCAGAATTGCTATTCACCTGGAACAGCGATATCGCCGCTAAAGTGGTGTCCATGGGCGATTTGCCCCTTAACAAATACCTCCGCTTCGAAGACCATCCCTACCTGCCTGCCGTGCTGAACAAAATCCGGCTCGAAGCCCAGCGCGACGTGCAGGAGTTCGGTTTCTCGCAACTGAAGCTGGTGGCGGCATTCCTGAAATGGCACAACCTGGCGGAGGATCCGCAGGAAAGCATCCACAGTCCGCTCCTGCTGCTGCCCGTGGAGCTGAAAAAGAAGAAACAAACGGGGGGCGACCAATACGTGCTTTCCGTGACGGATAATAACGCGGAAGTCAACCCGGTGCTGGCCAACCGCCTCCGTGAGCTGTTCGGGATCGAATTGCCGGACAGCGTGGACCTGGAGGAGATGTCGCCCGAAATGTTCTGCGAGCACATCCGCCGGCAGGTAGAGGGCGCCAACCGCGGCATTGTCCTGCAATATCTCCGCAAACCCCGCATCCGCCTCATTTACAAGGAAGCCCGCGAAACGGCGGAGCAATACCGCAGGAAAACGGCCGGGGCGGAGGTACCGAAGCCCAAAGATGCGCCCGCCGAAACCGATGAGGTAACGGAAAAAGAGTTGTTCGAATGGGCCGAAGCCGAAGCGAACCCATACCGCTGGGAGTTCGATATCTGCCAGATGGTGTTGGGGAATTTCAATTATAAAAAGATGAGCCTGGTGCGTGATTACAACGCGGCCATCGAGCAGCGGCAGGGGCACGGCGTGTTCGACCACCTGTTCAGCGACCATCCCCGGCCATTGGACGAGGAGATGGAACTGCCCGCCCTGCCGGAAGAATGGTTCCATGTCATACAAGCCGATCCCACGCAAACGCGCGCGATCCTGCAGGCGCGGAAGGGAGAAAGCTACGTCATCCAGGGGCCTCCGGGCACGGGGAAAAGCCAGACCATCACGAACCTGATCGCTGATTTTGTAGCGCGGGGGAAGAAAGTGCTGTTCGTTTGCGAGAAGCGCGCCGCGCTCGACGTGGTGTACCATCGCCTGCAGCAACAGGGGCTGGCGGATCTGTCTTCGTATATTCATGACAGTCAGGCCGACAAGCGCGCTTTCATCAAGGATCTCAAACTGAGTTATGAAGCCGCGCTCAAGCCGGACACTGATTTGCATACGATCACCCTCCGCCGCGACGCGCTGTTGCACAACCTGCGGCGGCAGTTACTGCTCCTGCAGGAATTCCACGACACGCACGCCGGCGAAACCGATTCAGCGGGCGTTCCGGTTCGCACGCTCATCGAAAGGCTGTTGTCACTCAAACCGTTGATCCCTGCTGCGGATGCGGAAACGGAAGAACTGGTGCCCGGATACCTGCAATGGCTGCAGTTCGGAAACGTGGTAGAGCAATTGGGACAGGCGCTGGAGGAAACGGGCGCCGAACCGGTGTTTGCCGCCCATCCCCTGAGCCGGGTGCATGAAAGCGTGTTCATTTCCGCGCAACCTATTCATACGCTGAAACAATTAACAGGCGACGCCCTCGCGCTCGTGGAACAACTCGAAAGCGCGCGGGAACACGCTGCCCGGTTGAACGAACTGAAGTCGCTCGTTTTGCAGGCAACCTTGCTGCTGCCATTGGCCAGTGCGGGGCTCCTCCGCCTGGTGGACCCTTCTCACCCCGATGCCGTTACCTTCGAGCGCCGTTTCGCGGAAGTGAAAGCCCTGCAGCAGGCGGCCGTTGAAGCCGCTGCGCAGAACACGGGATGGCGTCAGAAATTATCCCCTGAAGATGTTCTGGCGGGGTTGGAAATTGCGCGCCGGCACGAAGGTTCCTTCTGGCGGTTTTTATCCGGGAAATGGCGCCGGCTGAACAGGACGCTGCGGGAACAATTCGATTTTTCGTCGCGCGCCGTAGCACCTTCCGCTGCGTCGCTGCTGGAGCAGCTGCAACAGGAATACGATGCCGCGGCAACAGCATCCCGTGCCCGGAAGGCGCTCGAATCGGACTATCGCATCGCCCAGCTGGAGATGACCTGGCTGGCGGTGGAAAGATTGCGGACGAAACTGCACGAGCCATCCCTCCAATACCTCCTGCATCACCCGCAGGCGCCCGA
Source organism: Chitinophaga pollutisoli (assembly GCF_038396755.1). NCBI lineage: Bacteria > Pseudomonadati > Bacteroidota > Chitinophagia > Chitinophagales > Chitinophagaceae > Chitinophaga > Chitinophaga pollutisoli. Next base: position 5,880,165 of record NZ_CP149822.1, read on the forward strand.
AACCGTGCGTACCCTGGCCGCGTTGCAGGAACCTTTGCTCAAACTGGAATCAATCCTCTCCCAAACCCTCGCCGATCCTGCCCCACAGCCTTTCGGTGAGCTGGCCGACCTGCTCGAGGGCATCCGTCTCAACGCGCCCGCCCTCGAAGCATTGCTGCCCGTTTTAGGTAATTACACCAGCCTGCCGGGAGGGTTCAAATACGCGCTCCGCCGCCTTCCCTGGACGCCCGGAGAGCTGGAAGCCGGTATGGCCGGTAAATCGCTCCGGCAATTGTACCGTTCCAATAAAGCCTTCGCGCAAACGGGCGCCCACAACCTGGAACAGGCCGTAGCCACGGTGAAGCATTGCTATGGTGAATTGTTACAGCTCAACGCCGCCTATATCCGCGCCAACATCCGCCGCCAGTTCCTCGACAACGTGCAGCGCAGCCAGAAGGCCGATGAGACCTATATGGAAGGGCGCCGCATCCTCGAAAACGAGTTCTCCAAAAGCATGCGGTATAAAAGCATCCGCGAGCTTTGCTCCCGCGCCAGCGGCAGGGTGCTGCTGGATCTCAAGCCCGTATGGCTCATGAGCCCGCTCAGCGTCAGCGACGCCTTCCCGCTCGACCAGCCCTTCTTCGACGCCGTGATTTTCGACGAAGCCTCGCAGATCACGCTGGAAGAAGGGGTGCCGGCGCTGTATCGCGCACCGCAAACCATCATCGTGGGCGACGAAAAACAAATGCCGCCCACGGATTTCTTTTCCGCCCGTACCGGTGACCCCGACGATCTCGGCGCAGATCCCGCAGAGGATGAGTTGCTCAGCGCGGATGCAGACAGCCTCCTGACCCAGGGCGCCCGCAAAATGAACAGCTTCATGCTCGGGTGGCACTACCGCAGTCATTTCGAAACCCTGATCAGTTACAGCAACCACGCGTTCTACGACGCGGAACTGCTCACGATCCCCGATCGCAGCGAGCACGGCGTGCCGCGGCCGCATATCAGCGTGGCGCAGCCGTCGGACGCGTTGTTTAACATCAAAGCCCTTTTCGACCGCAGCATCAGTTACCACCATCTTCCGCAGGGCGTGTACGCCAAACGCGGCAACACGGCGGAGGCCACTTACATCGCGCACCTGGTGCGGGAGTTATTGCTGAAGCGGACCAAAGACAGTATTGGCATCGTGGCGTTCAGCCAGGAACAGCAGGGCGCCATTCATGCGGCGCTGGATGCGCTGGCGGAACAGGATACCACGTTCGATGATCTCCTGGAAGAAGCGCAGGCCCGCACCGAAAACGGACAATTTACCGGCTTGTTCGTCAAGAATTTGGAAAACGTGCAGGGCGATGAGCGCGATATCATCATCATGAGCGTTTGCTATGCGCCGGATGCCCGTGGCAAGATGTCGATGCACTTCGGGCCTATCAATAAAAAGGGCGGCGAAAAACGCCTGAACGTGATCTTCAGCCGCGCCAGGCGGCACATGGCGATCGTCAGCTCCATCAAACACGGTCAGATTACGAATCTTTACAACCCCGGCGCCAATTTCCTGTCGAAATTTCTACAATACGCGGAACAGGTGAGTAGCGGCAACATGAAACAGGCGCGTATCGTGCTCGACATGCTGACTTCCGCCCGCCCGCAGGGCCGTTTCCGCAGCGGCGACACCGTGGTGCTGCAGGAAATCCGCGAAGCTTTGGAGAAAGAAGGGCTAGAAGTGACCGAACAGGTGGGCCAGAGCGGGTTCCGTTGCTCACTGGCTGTGAAATCGAAGCCGCAGGACGCGCACTTTGCGCTGGGCATCCAGGTGGATGATGAAGCGTGGTACCTGCACGATAACGTGCTCGAACAATATTATCAGCGTCCCGCGGTGATGGAAACATTCGGCTGGCGGACAATGACCGTTTACGCGAAGGACTGGCTGGCAGCGCCGGAAAAGGTGCTGGAAGACATTCTCAAGCGCCTCGGGAAGCAACCCGCCGCCAATGGCGCAGCCGACATAAAGGAAAACGGCGTGCCTGAAGGCGCCACCCGCCTGCTTACGGGCGAGGGCAAACAGGAGAAATTCTGGGAAATCAAAGCTTCCGGCGCGAAACTGCTCATCCGCTATGGCAAAACCGGGACGCAAGGCCAGATCGAAGTGAAAACCTGCATGAACGACGCGGATGCGGCAAAAGAGCTGGAAAAGGCGGTGGCGGAGAAAAAGCTGCTGGATGGCGGGCCACTCCATGATGGGAACCATAACCATGCGGTAGGGATATAGTAGTCGCTCAGTACAGATACCGTACTACAACCGTACTATGTCGTAAAATAACAATAGGATGTGCCGTTTTGGTCAATTTAGGCGGGCACCTGTACCAATCTGCCTGCATTATTGTTGGCATAAGTGCGTAAAAGGTTGAGGATGAACTCGTTTTCCGGATATTGCGTCAGCAGGTCTTTTAGCATGGCGGTATCGGACACGGCTACATCGCGGGGAACGTATCCCATGCCGTAGAATTTCCCTTTTTCCATGAGGATGCAGCTTTGCTCGGTGGCTTGCCGCCCGGCGTCGAGGATGAGGAAGGAAGGTTGGGCGGATTGAAGATGCCCGATCGCTTCCAGGACGCGTTGGTTGTATTTCGCCGGTTTTTCCTTTTTCTCGCAGGCGCCTTTGCAGGTTTTTTCGGCCATGCCGGCACAGGGATCGGGGCTCGTTTGCAGGAAGCAGAGCTTCGGGCACAGCTTGAATTCCCGGATCAGCTGGCGCAATAGGTTATGGCCTTCGGCCAGGAGGTTGAAGGCGAACACCGGCGTGGTGTATTTTCTTCGCTTTTCGATGGCCAGGCGCAAGTATCCCTGCTGGTCTTCGAACGTATAAAAACCGAATTTGGATTCCACGCGCTTTTGCGCATTGTTGTATTGCGGCCACAGGCGGCGGATCTCGATGGATTCAAGGATGAATGCCATCAGTTCCGTGCCGGTTTTCTCGAATGTTATGCTATGGATGTTGCGGAGGAATTCCTGCCGCTGGCGGCCGGCGCTGTTGCCCGTGAAATGGCTCGTCACGCGTTTGCGGATGTTCCGGGCTTTGCCTACGTATACCACTTTCCCTTTTTCGTTATGGAAATAATACACCCCGGGAGTCGACGGCAGGTCGTCGACATATTCCTGCGGCAGGTGCAGCGGCAGCCATTTGTCTTTGGACCGGGCATTGAGCGCCTGGGAAATGGCGCCCTGTTTATCAGCCGCGAGCATCAGTTCAAAGAGGCGGACGGTGGCGCTGGCGTCTCCGGAAGCGCGGTGGCGGTTCACAATGCCTATATTCAGTTGACGGCAGAGGTTGCCCAGGCTATAGGATGGGAAGCCGGGGAAAACTTTGCGGCTCAGGCGCACGGTGCACAGTTTCTTCGACTGGAGCTTATAGCCGCAGTAGTCGAGCTCGTGGCGGAGGAAGGAATAGTCGAAATTAACGTTGTGCGCGATAAAGATCTGGCCGTGGAGGAGGTTGAAGACGTTTTCGGCGATGTCTTCAAACAGGGGAGCGTCGGCCACCATTTCGTCGGTGATGCCCGTCAGCGCCTGGATATACCTGGGGATGGGGATGCCAGGGTTCACCAGTGTTTCGTATTTCCCGGTGATCTGCATGCCGTCGTGCAGGAAAATGGCTACCTCGGTGATCTTCCCCGCGCTGGCGTGCCCGCCGGTGGTTTCGATGTCTACTATCGCGTACATACGGCAAATATACTGCATCAAACGCAGTGTATCTGCGTAGCGCTACGGGTATTGCGGGAAATACTCATTTTGAAAACCCGGTAGCAATACTGAGATATTTTGACGCCGGCCGGGATATTTTTGCAGCCATAATCCCAAAAACGTCATCTCAAAACCATCTTTTCAAACATGAAGAAAATTTTATCAGCATTCCTCCTCGTGAGCGGCCTTTTCGGCTCCGCTGCGGCACAGGATCAGCAGAACTATGTGCAGGCCGGCATCGGATTCGGCAACACCCTCGATTATGCTTCGGGCGCCAAGGGCATGCCCACCCTGAATTTCACCTACGAGCGCATGTTGCCGTTCAAAGTTGGTCCGGGTACCTTCGGGGCCGGGATCACCGCTTCGTACCGCAGTGTGAAATGGGAAAGCACGTTTCTGGATTATGAAGACGTGGAAACCCTGGGCAAATGGAAGTACAGCAACATGGTGATCGCCCTGCGCGGCGCCTATCACCTCAGTTCCGAGATCATCAAAGTCGAAAATCTCGACCTGTACGGCGCCCTCCAGCTCGGCGCGCGCCTTTCCAAAACGAAGTACACCGGCACGGCGGACTACGGCGAAGGCCGAACTAATATCAAAGACAATGACGTGCATGTAGGCTTCATCGCCGGCGCCCGTTATTTCTTCACCCCCGGCTTCGGCGTATATTCCGAACTGGGATACGATGTAACCTGGATCAAACTCGGCGTCGTAGGCCGTTTTTAATACCTGAAAAATACTTCCCGGCTGGTGACGCCGGGAATCAAGGGCGAACCTGCTTCCTTCCCGGGAGCAGGTTTTTTTGCTGTGGTGCAGAATTTGCTTTTCAGGGGTATGGAATGGACTTACCTTATCTACGAAAAACTCAACCGCTGGGGACAGGCAACCATCAAAATGCTCCCCAATCTCGCATTAGCGATTGTTATTTTCCTGGTTTTTTACTTCCTGGCGCGGCTGGTGAAAAAGTTCGTGTACAAGCTTTCCTGCCGCATTTCCGATAAAAAGGCCATCAGCAACCTGTTCGCCGGTGTGGCCTATTTCATCGTCTTCGCCATCGGATTATTTTCCGCGCTGGAAGTATTGAAGCTGGATAAAGCCGTATCCTCGCTCCTGGCGGGCGCCGGCATCCTGGGGCTGGCCCTGGGTTTCGCTTTCCAGGATCTAACGTCCAACTTTATTTCCGGCATTTATATCACATTCCGCAAACCTTTCGACACCGGGCACGTCATCGAAACCAATGGTTTCACCGGCACCGTGGAGAACATCCAGTTCCGCTCCACCACCATGCGTACCTCCGACGGGCAACATCTCATTATCCCCAATAAAGACATCTTCCAGAAACCCATCATCAACCATTCCCTCACAACAGAAAGAAAAATAGAACTGCGCCTGCTCATTCCTTTCAACAAGGACCCCGCGCCCGTGCTCGATGATATCGTGAAAACAGCCATGGGCGTAGTCAATCAGTTAAAAACCGGTACCGTTCGGAAAGCGCCGGAAGTCTGGTTTGAAAACATCGAAGGCACCAATCTTAAATTGCTGGTAACGCTCTGGATCTCCAACCGGACCGATGTATCCTTCAACAAATCCCGCCACCAGCTGATTCTACGGCTGCTGGACGCGCTCCGGCAAAAACAACTATTACCCTGATTCCCCGCCAGTAGAGCCGATTACCCACTCTGTACCGTACCTGCCCTACCTTTTCCTGCTGTTGGTGCCTGGTACGGGTGGACCGGTTATTGCCCGTTTTTATTGAAAATGTTCATCTTAAAACCGTTTCATCATGCAAAAGCTCAGCAATTGGCAGGACAAACGGACACCTGCCCGGAATAATCCCCTCAACACCGACTTTACGCCCGGGGGCGAACAGGAAAGATGGCCCGAAGACCCCGAGGCAGTAGCATACAACAACGACCTGGTGAGCGATCCTGACCGGTTAAAAGAAGATCCGAACAATGATGAGGAACAGTACGACGATATTGAAGATCAGTGGGAAGATGTTGTCCGCACGTATAAAATCTATTAAGTAACCATATCAATTTGATAACCATTAAACGTGAATCACATGAAATCGACGATCACTCCCCTGAGTCTCATTATCGCCTTCGTGGTGGTTGCGATGAGCCAAGCCTGGAGCAGTCAGGCCGGACTTTCCGCACCTGCCGGTTCGACGCCTTCGGTTCATTGGACCGATACGGTTCCCATGGAGCCGGGCGACACTACTCCTAAGAAAAAGAAGAAGAAAGACCGCAAAGAGCGTGAAGATACATCCAACACGCCGCGGCCGGATACTTTCCGCACCTCTAAGCCATAGCATACAGGATGTACGGATTACACGAAAATGGCTGTTTCCAGTGAAGGGAACAGCCATTTTTCTTTATGGGTTAGTGATCCGGAGATCTGCCCCGCGTTTCAGCCATGCGCGGTGTTATCCGCTTTGGGAAACGCTTCCAGATGCTGTTTGAAACGATTGATGTCGTGCCTTACCAGTTGCGCGAACGCTGGGTTCATCAACCGGGCGAGCCCTGCGCCCATGAACCCCGCCGGCGGCCGGTAGGTAAACGTGACGAGAATTTCCGTTGCCTCCCCTTCCGCATCCCGGAAACGCACCTTGCCCGCATTGGCGATGGCCGCCCCTTCGGTGGAGCGCCAGGCCAGTTCCTCACCGGGCTTGTCTTCCGTGATCTCTGCGTCCCATTCCAGTGTTACATTGCCCGCGAGCTTGATGGTCCAGTGCGAATGTTTCGAATCCACCACTTCCACGTCGTGCAGGTGTGCCATGAAGTTCGGCAGGTTATTCAGCTGCCGCCAGTACGCATATACTTCGCCCCTGGGCCGTTTCACGATCATGGACGTCCGGATGTTGACAGCGCGTGCGTGCCGCGGGCGCTGCTCGTCGTCGATGGCCGCCGTGATCGGGCAGTTGCCCGAAAGCCCCCTGTATAGCAGGTAACCGCCTACCAGGAGACGGCCGATGTTCTTAAAGGGCGATTCCTTCATGCCCGCGATCGCCAGGTACACCAGCGATGCGCCCGCAGCCGAGGAAATGATCCTGCCGGTTTTGGATACGTTGATAACAGTGGATTGTTCGTAGAGCATGCCCGCGCGGGGACGGTTGTTGTTTTGATTCATATGCTGAGTAAATGGGATTCTAACTGTCTAATATAACAAAGCTCTTAGCGCAGTGTTTAATTTCCGGGCTGATTAAATTCTATCCCAGCTGATGTACACCCCTGTTCCTGGACAGGTGCTGGCCTTCGGCGATTTCTTCCACCATTTTGGCGCAGAAGGCAGGCAGGTCTTTCGGACTGCGGCTGGTTACCAGGCCGTTGTCGGTCACTACTTCCTGGTCTACCCAATCGGCGCCGGCATTGATGAGGTCGGTTTTGATGGAATGGTAGGATGTCATTTTCCTGCCCCGCACGGCGCCGGCTTCGATGAGCGTCCAGGGGCCGTGGCAAATGGCGGCGATGGGCTTGGCTTCTTCCATGAACCCTTTCACGAAACGCACCGCTTCTTCGTTGGCGCGCAGGAAATCGGGGTTCATTTGTCCGCCCGGCAGCACCAGCGCGTCGTAGTTTTCGGACGAAGCGCGGTCTACCGTTTCATTCACTTCATATTCGCCGCCCCAGTCTTTTTCGGCCCAGGCTTTTACTTTGCCCGGTTCGAGGGAAACGACGGTCACCTGTGCGCCGGCGTTTTTCAGCGCGGCTACGGGCTCGGTAAATTCTGATTCTTCAAACCCGTTCGCAACCAATACGGCTACTTTTTTGTCTTGCAGCGATTGTTTTTCCATGACAGTAGTTTTTAACACGTTGATTAAAAACATAATCCTGCAAAAACGGTTCCTTCCTCCCCTCAGGTGGAAATTGCCTGTCGCCGGGGCTGAATTTCCTCATTCCGGGGTCAGTCGCCTTTCCCGAGCTTGAATTTCACCTTGCCGTCGTCGCCGTCCACGGCGTGGAGGTTCACGACGATGCCGCTTTTTCTGCGTTTGCGCAACTCCTCGGCGTCGGTCACCAGTTCATCTTTCTTCGGATTGCGCAGCGGTACTTTCAGCTTGATATCGGTCCCTTTGGGAATGCCGTACGTCCCTTCCACTTCGATGTTCAGCACGCTGGAAGCGATCAGCATGGGATGGATGTAAATCTTGTTGCCGCGGATGTCCAGCGTATTGCGGATGTTTTCGAAAGTGATGTTGGACATGTCCCGTTTCCGGAAAACGAATTTTCCCACGTTTACCAGCGGTTCGAAATTCAGGAGGGCTCCTTTGTTCAGGTTGAAGCTGACGCTGCCGTTGATGGATTTGGGCTGGATGCTGATATCTTCCTTCACTCCCCCTGTCACTTTTACCTTCGCGGAAAATACGCCGCGGAGATTTTTGGCCGTGATGCCGTCCTGCCCGAAATTCTCGAACGCGTGGAAGAGCTGGTCTACCTGTACCTGCCGGATATCCGCGTCTACGTTGAAGCGGTCGCCTTTTGGCTGCTGGATGATGGCGCCGCTCAGCTGCATTTGCCCGCCCACTGCGTTCAGTCCCACGTTATTGAACCGGACGCCATCCTGCCCCATCTGCACATCCGCTTTCACGTTGCTGGCGTTGAATTTCCGGTAGCGTACCTTATCGAGCGCCACTTTCATGTGAACGCTGGACAGTTCAAGCATGGTGTCGAGCTGGCGGGAAAAACGCGCGCGCATATGGCGGTTTTGCCTTGTCTGGGCGTGGGATTTATCCTTGGCGCGGCGGCCGAATAAAGACTGGAATTCGTTGAGATTGATCATCGGGCTGCGGACGTTCCAGTTCAGTACGATTTTTTCCGGAGCGGAGAAATACAGGTTGAGGATGTTGAGGATGCTGCCGTCCATTTCAACTTTGCTGGCGCCCGATTGCACACGGATATCCCGGAGATAAAGGTGGCCCTGGGTGAAGTCTAGCCGTGCATTGCAGTCGGAGACGGCCAGGTTGCGCGGCACGTAAGTGAAGGCGCCGTCTTTGATTTGCACGAATCCTTCCAGAGAACCGGCCAGCGTATCCTTCGCGTCCCAGGAGCCGGCGTATTGAAGGTCCACTTCCGCCTGCCCCGCATTGAAATGAAAAAGGTGATGATCCAATGCATGCGTGAGCCGCACCAGCGGAAATTTCGACCGGAAGCGCCCGGTGAGCAAGGGTTTTTGCAGGTTGAGGATGCGGATGGTGTCGGCGGTGACGGGAATGCTGTCGTATTCCGCGGAAAAGCGGTACACGCTCAGCCGTGAATTGGCGTCGTTGTGGCCCTGGCCGGGGAATACTTCGTTGAGGAAAGCGCCGTCGAAGTTGACTTTCTCCAGCGCGAGGTTGGCGCCCGTCAGCCGGTTATCGCGTACCTGCCAGGTAACACGGACGTACGGCGTATCCCGGAACTTCATATGCCCGCGGATGTCGGCGGCCACATTCAGCGGCTGCGCGAAATCGATGGGTGAAAGTTTGGCGGTGATATTGGGTGTCACCAACGTGGTGGCGAATTTGAAGGGGATATTATCGGCGTTGATCTGCAGGTGGAAGGCCGGCGGGGTTTCGGAAAAAATGAACTCGCCTGCGAGCTGGACGGGCTGCTGGTCGAACCGGATCATTTGCTGCGGGATGCGAAGCTTTTTATCGGCGGCGATGAACTTTAGGTCCATGGGGCCTGAGAGCGTTTTGCCTTTTGCGTAGCTGCCCTTGGTGGTGTTGAACTGCATGTCGGCGATAAGGATTTCGGGATGGATGCGGGCCTGCCATCCTGAGTCGTTTTCCTGCATGCGGCCTTCGAGCTGTTTCACGTCGAACTGGAAATGTTTCCATTTCTGCTGGTTTTCCAGTGTGATGCGTACGTCTTTGAAGGAAAACGCACTGATGACGGGTGAGGGTTTGGCGGCTGTGGAGTCTTTTTTCCTGTCTTTCCCTTTGAGGAGATATCCGTTGGAATAGCCGAGGCTGTCGGTATACAAGTAAACTTCTCCGTGCTCGATGCTGACTTCCCGGATGGAAACGCTGCGGCGGATGAGGGCGAACGTGTGTACTTTGACGTAGACTTCCTTCAGATCGAGCAGTGCATGGTGATGCCGGTCGTAGAGGCTATCTTTCAGGGATACGTCTTTGAGCGTAACGGAAATCTGGGGGAAGCTGCGCACGAGGGAGGGTTCCATGTCGCGGATAACGAGGTCGCCGTTAAGGCGCTCGCTGAGCTGGCGGGTGATTTCGGCGAGGATATCGGCCTTGCGGCTACGGATAACGAGGGCCAGCACGAGCCAGAGTACGACTACCAGCAACACGAGGCTGCCGGCGGTGATGAGGGTGATTCTTAACCAGCGGGGCATGTACGGGTCTGTTGATTGTTTGCATTTTAAAACAATTTTCCTTCGTAAATTGTTGCCGATGGCATTTAATTTGGAATTTGCACAAGTGTTGCCCGTATTGATCCCCGTGGTGGTGATCGCATTTCTTTTCTGGTGGTTCTACCGGCCGAGGAAATCGGCCCCCGGCGCCGTTCCCGCCGGAACAGCCGGCATGCTCGAAGCGCATGTCCGTTATTACCAGCAGCTCACGCCGCCCGAAAAAGAGCGCTTTTCCAGCGAGGTGGAGGCTTTCCTCGGGCATGTGACCATCGAGGGCGTGGGTACGGAGGTAGAGGATCTGGACAGGATCCTCATCGCGGCGAGCGCCGTTATTCCCATCTTCAGCTTCCCCGGCTGGAAATACCGCAATCTCACCAACATCATTCTTTACCCGGATACGTTCGACGAGCATTACCAGTTCGAGGGCGACCGGCGCAATATCCTCGGGATGGTTGGCAGCGGGCATATGAACGGGCAGATGCTGCTTTCCCGCAGCGCCCTGCGCGCGGGTTTCTCCGAACACGCCGGGCAGAGCAATACCGCGATCCATGAGTTTGTGCACCTGGTAGATAAAACGGACGGGTACGTGGACGGTCTCCCGCAATCCTTGCTGCACAATATTACCAGCCTGCCGTGGCTGCAGGTGATGCACGAAGAAATCCGCAAGATCGAATCCGGGCATAGCGAGATCAACCCTTATGCGGCTATGAACCAGAGCGAGTTCCTGGCGGTGACGGCGGAGTATTTCTTCGAGAAGCCCGACAGCATGCAAACCCATCACCCCGAATTATACCGCCTGCTCAGCGAAATCTTCAGGCAGGACCCCGCGGCCCGCGCCTCCTGATACATCATTCCAAACCCATCGCCAGCCGGATGGCGCCATTCTGCCGCGCCCGGCGGATCTCCGCGATGAGGGCTTCCCTGCTGGATGCCGTCACGTTTACAAGTGAAAAGCGTTGGCGTTTGGCAAGGGCGTTCCAACGCCACTCGAACTGGGAAACCGTTTGCACCGATCCGCAGTCGTACCACCAGGCCGTGTACAGCCGCTCCTTCCCTTTCTCCAGCACGCCGGTAAACAGCGGGATCCCGGCGATCTGTTCCTCTTTCACTTTCCGGAAAGCAAACCCGCTCCCCTGCCAGCAGATGGTAGGATGGTGATCGGTGTAATAGCCGTCTTTGATTTTCTTCACATACCACAAAGCGCCGTCGCGCTCCAGTTTCAGGACACCGTCTTTCATCGCGGTAGCTGTAAACCCCGGCACCACGGGAGTTGTGGCGGTTTCTACTGTTTTCGGAAGGTTTACTTTGTATGCCAGCAAAAAGATGCAGGCGGCGAGCGACAGGTGCGCCTGCAGCACGATGTATCGCGGGTGCTGCGCGGTTTCGGCGCGTACTCCGGGTGTTTTGCCGAAACGGTTGACCAGGCGTGGTGTGAGATAGAATATGGGGGTGAGCACATAGAGCCCCAGGCAGAGGAGTCCTACCACGTCGTGCATGATATCTCCGGGCAGGATATGGAACTGCACGAGCAGCACGATGCGGAAGAGGTTGGAGCCGGTATTGAGGCAGAGAATGAAACCCAGCCAGCCGAGGAGCGCCCATAGCGGCAGGGTTTTGCCGGTTTTCTTCTGCGCGATGCCAACCGCCGCGATCCCGCAGAGGATGGCCGTCACCATCATGCTGAGGCCCATGCAGGCAGGGTCTACAGAGAATTCCGCGCCGTTGAGGTGCATTGCATTGCCTTCGGTGGTTACCTCCCGCCCTGCCAGGCGCAGGATGGCGCCGGCAAAGCGGGTCAGGTGCAGGCGGATAGGAAAGGTAAATATGTTGGTAACGTACTGGAAGATGGGGGCCATGAGCATGAGCGCCATCACGGGCAGCGCGTTGATTTTGCCGAAGCAGCTTTCGGCCAGGAAGCATAATGCCAGCACGAGCGTGGCGAAGAGCAGCGTTTTGGCTGGTACCATCCAGGCCAGCAGGCAGCAGGCCAGTGCGGCGTAAAAGTAACGCAGGTTGCGTTTGTTGCCCGCATCCGCCCGCAGTACGACCGGCACCGTCGCCGCTCCGAGGATAAACCCGTTGGAGCCCCACTCCATATAATCATCCAGGGCAAACAGCGCGATGCCGGCGTAAAGGGCCGTCCATATCAAGGCGGGAACTATGCGTTGGAGACGGTCCATCTGCGGCGGTTAAGGTATATGTACAGGGATACAATAGCAAGGACAATGAGCGCCCATTCATGGGGTTCCGGCACTGCGCCGTTACCGTTGAGCGAAGCGTTTTTCAGGCTGTTGCCTTCGTCGTGGATACCGAAGCGGTCATAATCCTGCTGCGTTTCGAGCACCACCAGGCTGCTGATGGGCGACACCACGTAGGCCTCTTTGGCGGCGGCTACCAGGTGCTCCTGCCCCTGGCTGCCCGTTATCAGGCCTTTGCCGGTTTGCTGGAGGATGTGGTTGTAGGCGAAAAGGCGCATGAGATGGTCGGGCGCGGTGCCGGTGGCGGAACTGTCTGCCCGGCGGACGATCGCCGCTTTCGCTTCGTCGATGACCACTTTATCCGGTGTTTCGGGATCTTCGGCGAAGAGGCCCTTGTTCAGCAGTTCCCGCAGTTGCGTGACGTTGCCTTGTTCGTACCGAAAGGCCCGCGCCGCTTTGAGGCTGGCCAGGTACGGAGAAAGCCGGGTGCCGAGATCGTACAGGCGGATTTTGGGGAACGCGGGATCGGCGAGCCTTTCCGCCAGTTTCAGCCTGAAAACGCTGCCTTCCAGGTCCGTCAGCGCCGGGGAAACCGTGGTGTTCTTCGTGATCACCAGCGCGCCCGCAGGGTCAGGGATGCGGTGGAAAGGGAATAAGCTGAAACGATTATCCAGCAGCGGTTCCACGTGTTCACGGAAGTTCTCTTTGGTGAGTGAAACGAATTTGTCGCCGGCGAATGTTTTTATGGGAATGTTGCCCGCCATCCCGAAGATCGTCCGCATATCAGCGCGTGTCCAGGAATGGTTGATGTCGAGATAGATGGCAGAAGTGGAAACGGAGGACCGCTCCGGTTCATACGCCTGTATCGTGTACGCGTTTCCGTTGAATGCGAAGGTTTGGGGCCGGAGGGGCACCAGGGGCATTTCCAGTTGCCAGTTTGGCCGGTAGGCCCCTTCCCTTTCGAGTAGCGTACCGTTGCGGGCGAAGCCTGCGGGTTTGACGGCCGGGAGCTGATCGCCTTCGTTGGTGATGCTGGTATATTCGGTGGCGCGGCGGAAAACGGGGCCCCTGAAGGCGATGTTGTAGTAGATCATCTTGCCGCCTTCCACCTTCAGCGGCGCGGTAACGCCGATCTTGAACACCCTCGAATCCATGCTGTTTACCGGGAAAACCCGTAGGGAAACGGTATTGCCTTCCTGCCAGCGCACCAGCGAAGGGTCGCGCTGCTCCACGCCTACAATGGTTTTGTAGGCGGTGTCGGCTTTTTCCTTCGTGGTGAGGATGGCCTTTTCTTCTTTCCCGTTTATCCATAACGAAAGAGATGTAACCACGCCGCCTTCGGGAAGTTCGAAGGAGTAGATGCCTTCGGCGGCGCCCCATCGCGCGGCATTGTATACGGTGATGGATTTTTCGGTGTAGGCCAGGTGTTGTTCCGGCCATAGCCTGATGCAGGTGTGAACGTAGGTGGTCGACAGCTTATCGCCCGACCAGAGGCGCTCCTGGGCTTCGTGGCGGCTGTCGTACAGGGCCTCCAGGATTTTGATGCGGTCGGCATGGTCGGGGCGCAGCGCGGGGCTGAAGAGGTGGGCGATGGTGACGAGGGGATCGTGAAAATTCCGGGCGTCGAAATTCCGGTTGGGCATATCGAAATCGAAGAGGTTTTGTAAAACTTCGGAAGTGGTGAACACGAGCCCCGTTTTCAGGACGCGATCGTTCACGAAGCCCGGCCGGAGCTGATTGGCGGTTTCGACCCAGGCGGGTAATTCATCCGATCCTTCGATCATTTTGCGGTTATAGGCTTGATTGATGTCCTGTACGATCATCGCGTAGCGGATACAAAACGCGGCGACGATGAGCAGGGAAAGCGCCGCCCCGGTGAGGGCGGGCTTTCCGAGTTGCAGGTTTCGTATGGCGGAGATGGTGTGGTAAACGAGAAAGGCGGGCACAAAAGCGTGGAAGCCCAGGCCGAGCAGAATGATACCGACGGCTGCAAAAGGAAACAGCGGGATGCAGCAAATTGCAAGGTAGGCGAACAACAGGGTCGCCACGCCGGCGGAAATGCCCAGCAAAGCGCGGCCCCAGCCCGGCAAGAGATCCGCATACCGGAACGTGAGCAGTGTGGCACCGGAAATGACGAGCAAAACCGCTTGCCAGGTGGTGCTTTCATCGAAGACGGGGATCTCGCGGTTGAGGGCGTAGCAGCTGACGAGCCAGAGGAGCCATAGGACAGTTTTGATGTCCTTGCTATAGGGCTTTTTCCGTTCCATGGTCATGTAGCAGATCAAACAAAGGATGGCAAGGCCGGCGTGGACGACGAATAAGGTAAAGAGCGTGTCTCCCCGGGGTGTGTCGATGAGGTTACCGAAGCAATAAAGTAACAGGCTGAATAGCAATGCTGAAATGTAAGTCAGGTACCGGTGGTCGAGGAGTCGTTGTTTGAGGGATCTTTTGTTTTCCATGGTGAAAAGTACTTTGTGATTCAAAGTATAGGTGCCGGAATAAAGGGAGTTGCCTCCCTTTTGTTTCACTTTGCATTACAAAGTAAATTCAAATTAGCGGATAAAACAAAGGCTTGCGGAAAAAATATTCTCGCAGGATATCATCCGCCAGCTGATAATGCGATCCGGCAGAAACGGGCGCACCCACCGTGTACATATCCCGCACATTCGGGCTTACGGTTTGCGCGTATCAGGCGGGGCGCATCGATCCCTTCATTAGTTCAGCAATCGGTGCAGGAGAAGCCGTTAAGTACTTAATTCTGGGTATTGCTGCTTCCCATCATCTTTGATAGCATTGCAGTTGAATTTGAAGGCGATAGCTATGTTATCTGAATTTATATTGATTAATAGTATAATCTGAAATCATGTCCAAACCATCCCTCCTCTTTTCGCTGGCCTTCCTGTCGCTGCTTGCATTTTCGTGCAAGAAGGAGAACGATCCGGATCCGGGCGGCGAAAAGGAAACCCCAGAACGGTCACGCTGGATGTGCAAACGGGGCTCCCCGGCCACATCATTAAAGCGAAATTCAATTTTCCCCTCGTTGCGGAATCGGGAGAAATTACCGCAGGCGGCCAGAAAACTGTAATCGCAAAGGTGGAAGACAGCGCCGCCGTATTCATCCTCCCCTACCTCCCCAGTGGCGATGTGAAAATCGATTTCAGCGCACTGGAGGTCAAAACGCCGGCCAGTTTTAAAATAGCGTCCTACACGCCCGTAAGTGCTCCCGATGCCGTGAAGGACCGGATGGTGGCCATCATGAATGAAATTGCCGCGGATATCACGCTGCCCGATGGATATGCATCTTCCGTTGCCGCCATTCGCGACAACTTCGTGGCCGGTTATCAAAAACTGACCGCTGCCGAGAAAGCCCAGGTGGCATTCATGTTCGAGCAATCGATGCTGCAGTCCCCTCCCGCCGTTAACCTCCGGCAAGCTCCCGGCGCCAGCAAGCTCGACGATTTCAAGGCGCCGACTTCTATTTCTTCAGACAAGGAATACCGGGAAGTGATGATCCAATGCATCGGATTGTACACTTTATCGGGTACGAACCTGGTGTTGGGGGCAACCATGATGGCGGCGCCTACTGGCGTCACCCAGGTGGCGGGCGCGGCGGTGATCGGTACGTCGCTTTATTGCTTCAAACAGGCTTTAGCCTGCAAGCGCCTGCTGACGCTATATTCGAAGGATACCAAAAGCGTGGAAAGCGTTCAACAGGGATCTTCCTATTCCGGCAACAGGGAAGCCGGCCGCCAAAGCGAAGATGCATCGGCCGAAAAAGAAGAGCGCATGGTATTCGAGATGGATATTTCCTACGAAATGAATGTAGTGGCGCTGCACGTATCCCTGGCTATGGATTCAAAAAGTCCCGTGATCAACAAGTTCTTAACTGAACTGCAGCGCCTCACCAACAGCATCAATGCTACCATCACGAAAGTCAATAACCTGAAAAACTGGCTCGTCCGTACCCCGAATATTCCCCCATTGGATTTTGGTATTCCCGCCACGGGGATTGCATCTTCTTTGGCGGTAAAAGCGGAAGACGTGACGCTCGCAAACATATCCAATCCCGCCATCACGATTACCAAAACGGTAAAGGACGGGAAGCTGATCGTGAAAGCCAGCAGCTCCACGCTCACTACAGACACTGAGTTTACCGTGGATTTCGTATTTGGTCAACCGTTCCTGGGTATTTCCAACCACCTCACCGTTGCTGCGCTTTACAGCCCGAAGCTGGTGCCACACACTATGTCGCTTGTTGCTGGTAACAACCAGCTCGGCGAGAAGGGGAAACAGTTACCAGCCCCGCTTAAAGTAAAGGTGCTGGATATTCGTGGGCAGCCTTTGCAAGATGTTAAAGTGGTGTGGCGGGTGAAGCTGGGCGGCGGTACGCTGTCGGCTTCCGAAACTATGACCGGGGCGGATGGTGTTGCGCAAATGAGCTGGACCCTCGGTGAGTCTGAGCTACAGGAGGTGGAAGCGGTGGTGACGAAAAAGGACGGGACGCCCGTCGCGGGAAGCCCGGTGCTGTTCAAGGCTACTTCCGGCAATCCATGGGAGAAGATGATGGCCGGCACTACCTGGGCGCGGGAAAATGGTTACCTCTACCCCACCAGCATGTACTCCGCGGAGGAAGCGCAAAGGATGTTCAAGGCCAACAGCAGCGAATGCACGGGCGGGCTGGGCACGATCACATACAATGATGTAGTGTATTGGTATATCAAGAGCCCTCAATCCGATGATGTAACTTTTAGCCGCGACTACAGTGTGCCCGTTATCGGCTATGCCTGTCACGTCAGCAATCCGCCCAGTAACTCCAACTGGGGCACCTGGGATGTGAGTACAGACGGGTATCTGCGAATTGCGCTGCCCACGTTTAACATGCTCTACACCAAACTCCAGTCAACCGATCAGCGTGAGTTCAAGGTGTATAAAACCGGCAGCGCGGCAGGGCAGATCAACTATGAGCGCTGGGTACTGAAATAACCCCATCTATATAACAGAAAGGGCCGGAGGCAGGGAAATCATCCCCGCTTCCGGCCCTTCTGTCTTTGTGAATTTTATAATTTTCCTTCCACTTCCAGTTTGATTACGGATGCAATGTCGTTCGTACCTTTCGCGGGAACGGTCAAGACAGCTCCTGGGCCATGGCTTGTTGCGGTCACTTTGCCTTTGCCGCCGAGGAGGCTGGCTTTGGATATTTTGGCGGTGAGGCCGTCTACCTGCAGCTTTCCATCCGCGGGCCATTCAAAAACCGACAGATAGAGCGTGGTGTTTTTACCATTGTGTTTCTGTGTGATCCTTCCCCATTTTTGCACCGGCAAAGGGTTGCCTTTGGTGCCGTAGACCGCTTCACCATTTACTTTCATCCACGCCCCTATTCCTATCAGCCGCTCGACGCTCGCTTCCGGGAAAGTTCCATCCGCCATGGGGCCGATGTTGAGGAGATAATTCCCTCCTTTCGACGCGATGTCTACCAGGTTGCGAACCAACGTTTCCACGGATTTCCACTTGTGGTCGTAGCTTTTGTAGCCCCAGGTGCCGTTCATCGTCATGCAGGTTTCCCAGTCGGTGCCGTCGAGGTCGCTGAGGTTGGGGATTTTTTGTTCCGGTGTTTTGTAATCGCCGGGAAAGTTGGGGCGTTTGAGGCGGTCGTTGGTGATGATGTTGGGTTGAGCGGTGAGGGCGTCCTGGAGTTTGCGGGCGGCTTCGTCGGTCATATTGGTGGGTGTGTCCCACCAGAGCACTGCCACGTCGCCGTAGTTGGCGAGCAGTTCGCGGACCTGGGGCACGGCCACGGAATCGATATATTGCTGGAACGATTGGGTTTCCTGCGCGGGGTCCCAGTGGCCGCTATGGGCTTTCGTGTAGGCGTTTACGCGGTTGCTGTCGGGATTGGGCCATCCTTCGTGCATTTCTTTGCGGGCGGCGGATCCGCCGGGATTGTTCCAGTCCTGGGCCTGGCTGTAATAGAATCCGAGTTTGATGCCATGTTTGCGGCAGGCTTCGGCGAGGGGTTTGAGGAGGTCTTTTTTGTAGGGCGTGGCGTCGGCGATGTCCCATTCGCTGGCTTTGGAATCGAATAGGGCGAAGCCATCGTGGTGCTTGGCGGTGATGACGATGTATTTCATCCCCGCGTCTTTCGCCATTTTCACCCATTGTTCCGCGTCGTAGCGGGTGGGATTGAATTGTTGCGCATAGGCCTGGTATTCGGCAACGGGGATTTTGCTCCTGTTCATGATCCATTCGCCGCCGCCGCGGTTCATGGGAAAACCATTGTAGGTGCCGGCGGGCACGGCATATACGCCCCAATGAATGAACATGCCGAAGCGGGCTTCGCGCCACCATTGCATGCGGGCGTCTTTATCGGTTTGTTGGGCGGAAAGGTTTTGCGCGCCGAGGAGCGCCGCCATCAGGAGGAGTGTTTTTCTCATGGAATTCATTTTAATGCAAACGATTGCACAAAGGCAATTTCGGATAAAATGCGGGAATGGGGTTGGATGTTTTTACCGGATGATGGTGTTTTTTTAACTGTTGCCGGTGAGGACTTTGGCCATGAGGAGGTCGCGGTCGCGGCGGGAGCCTATAATGAATGCGTGTTCACCGAAGACCGAGAAGCCTTCTCTTTCGTAGAGGGCCCTGGCGCGCGGGTTGTGTTTCCAGACGCCGAGCCATACGGTGCGCACGTGGCGCTGGCGGGCAAGCTGGAGGGCGTAATGGATGAGGGCTTTGCCGGTGCCGCGGCTTTGGGTGGTCTGGAGTACGTATATTTTTTCGATTTCCATGACGGGTTCCGGGAGCAAGGTGCCGTTATCGGGTTGTTTGTTGAAGTTGAGCTGCACGAAACCGGTGAGTTGTTCACCGGCTGCGGCGACGTAGTACTCGCTTCCCTCCTGCCGGAAGGCTTTGCGTACGGCTTCAGGGCTTTTGTGATCGCGGAGAAATGCTTCGAAATCTTCCGGTGGATATTGGATGCGGAAGGCGTCGGAGAAGGTTTGATATTCGAGTGCTGTCAGTGCCGGGAGGTCGGTTTCGGTGGCACGGCGGATATACGTGTCCGTCATACGCGCAAATTATGCTATTTTTGCACCGGAACCTCAGAAAACAATATGTGGAAAACCTTGCTCGTAACACCCTTGTTCGTTTCCGCGCTGGCGCAGGGCCAGACGGTTCACCGCGAGGATTTTATGATAGACAGCGACCCGGGCGTGAAGATCTTCGTCAGGGAGATCACCGTGAAGAAGCGCAGCCGCAAGCCGCCGGTGCTGATGTTGCACGGCGGAGGTTCTGGTGCGGTGGCTTCGTTTGATCTTCCCGTGGCGGGCGGATCGCTGGCCGAAGATTTGGCGAAGGAAGGCCAGCATGTGTTCATCATGGACGCGCGCGGCTGGGAAACTTCCACCCGGCCGGATTACGACACGCTGCGCCGGTGGACCATCACGGGCTCGTCGGCCGAAGTCTCCAATGATATCAATGCTGTGATCGATTTCATCCGCGAGCGCCTCGGCGTGAAGCAGGTGACGCTTTTCGGTTGGGCAACGGGTGGTCAGTGGATGGGATATTACTCCTGCATTTACCCGAACCGTGTGTCGGCATTGATTATGCTGAATAGTTTATACAATGAAAAAGCGCCCTGGTCGTTTACCGAATATTTCCGCTCCCCTTTCGATACCACACAATTCAACTACGCTTCCACTCACGTATTGCGCCGGGCCACGCGCACGCAGCTCACCGACAGCTGGGACCGCAGCATCCCCGACAGCAACAAGGCGCTTTGGCGCGATCCGGCGCTGGCGGAGTTGTATGGCAAGACGGCGGTGGGTTTTTATCCTGATAGTATCCTGGCTGTTCCGGGGGGCTACCGCGCGGAGGCGTTTTATACGGCGCAGGGCCGCGGGCAGTGGCACGCGAAAGACGTGCGGGTGCCGGTGCTCTACATTCGTGGCAAGTATGACAACTGGAGCCGGCAGGAAGATCTGCTGGCGTTGCAATTGCGGTTGGTGAACAGTCCGCGAAAGCAGTTCGTCACATTGCCGGAGGGTTCGCATCATGTTTTCCTGGATCGTCCGGAGAAAGGGCGTGCGCAACTAATTCAGGAAATTACGAGCTTTAACGTGCGCCGTAAGTGAGGATGAGAGAGTTGCGTAAAATTTTTTCATGTGAAAATTTGGAGCGAATAAATTAATTCCTATCTTTGCAATCCCAAACGAAACGGGGATGATCCTGTAGCTCAGTTGGTAGAGCAATACACTTTTAATGTATGGGCCCTGGGTTCGAGTCCCAGCGGGATCACAGAGGAAGCTCAAGCAAGAGCAAATAGAATTAAGGAACCCGCGTAAATACTGCATTTACGCGGGTTTTTTGTTTTTGGTTTACTCCAAAATACCCCAACTTTCCCGCGTTTTTCTATCGAAAAAAAGAGCATTGCGGTTAGCGACGAGTTACATATATTCGCTAACCTCGCAACGCTGAAAGGCTTACCTGTAATGCGTTTCCGAAGATCAAAGATGTAAGGACGAGTTTGTTTAAATCAATATCGGTTAACAAAAAAACTGAATTGCATGAAGAAAGGACATCTGCGTTTTTCAATGTTATGCTGGCTGAACCGTAGCCGTTCGAAGAAAGGCAAGCCCGCGATCTACCTCCGCATATGTGTAGATGGCAAACGGACGGAAATCTCCACCTATCAGTACATTGATCCCCTACTATGGGATCAGGCCGGGCACAAAGTGAAAGGAGCCTCCGAGGAAGCGGCCTCCATCAACCGGCAACTAACCGCCATGAAAGGTGATATTCAGCGGCATTACAGCCTTTTAGTTTCCACAGGTCAACCGGTGAGTGTGCAGGCTGTCCGCAATGCGTACCAGGGCATCGCGGAAACGGGTAAATCCCTTTGCGAGGCGTTCCTCTTTCACAATAAGCGGTTTGCCGATAAGGTGAAGGCTGGCACTAAATCCGCCGACACGCTCAAACATCACGAAGTGACGCGCAAGAAAGTTGAAACTTTCATTAAATGGCGGTATAAAGTCACGGATAAGCCACTGAAAGAAGTTTCATTTTCACTAGCGCCCGATTTTGAGCATTATTTAACTACGGTGGACGGGATTTCCTCAAATACGGCAATGAAGCACGTTAAAGTACTGAAACAGGTCTTAAAAATGGCCGTAGAGCAGGGATGGCTCCCCAATAATCCGCTGGGCAACTTTAAATGTACCTATGAAGAACCCGAGCGAGAACGCCTGACTATGGACGAGGTGGTGGCGCTCTACCGGAAGGAATTGCATCCCCGGCTTGCGGAGGTTCGGGATATTTACCTGTTTTGTTGTTTCACCGGCTTCGCTTATGCGGACGTGGCCCAACTGACGCCGGGGCATGTCGTGATCGGAATCGACGGGGAGAAATGGATCTCCAAAGCCCGGGAAAAGACGCAGAGCCGAGAGAATGTTCCCCTCCTTCCCATCGCCTTGCAGATCATTGAGCGGTATAAGGACGACCCGGTTTGCCGGGCGAAAGGAACCTTGTTCCCGGTGAGTACCAACCAGAAGTTTAATGCCTTTCTAAAGGAAATCGCCATTATTTGCGGGATCAATAAATACCTGACCTCCCACACGGCCCGGCATACTTTCGCCACCACGATAACGCTGGAGCAGGATGTGCCGATTGAAACGGTGAGCCAGTTGTTGGGTCATAAGTCCATCCGGACCACGCAGATTTATGCGAAGGTGACACAGAAGAAGGTAAGCAATAACATGGCACACTTAAAAAACAAGCTCTTTGGTGATGAAGGTACATTTAAAGAAGTCGGTGTGTAAATTTATTCCCACTCTTCAGCGTCAGGAAGCATCCTTAAAGTTTTAAGTTCTTCATATGTATTGTAAAATGTACATCTAGGGTAAGCAGGATTTTTTTCAGGGTTACCCGTCCATGTGAGATGGATTATGGCATAGCGCAGCTCGTTATTTTTTACTGCGTAAAATAGTACATCGTCATCTGGGCCATAACTTGCTAATGCAAAAAAGTCATATTCAGCATAATAGTGATTGCTGAATTTTTTGTCCACCCTGAAACGGCTTATTTCATTACTCAATTCACTTTCCAACGCAAACTTTGTTTCTATAGCTATGGAATACCAAGGTTCCTTAACAAAGGAAATAGGATTGTCGCCGTCTAACGTTTCGAAAATGTTAAAATAATTGGAGCCAACAACATCAACAGAAATTTCGTCCGGGAAATCTTCAATATCATAAATGCTGTACCCACCAAGGGGATGAAGGTAGCAACCGTTTTCTAATTGAAGATTCAAATTAAGTTGTTGTAGTTCTTCATTGTATTTCCCGCCAGATCTTCGAAAAATCTGTTGAAGGGAAAAATAGAATTTACTAGGAGTTAGTTTGCCCCCAACAACACCCATTGACTCATCTACTATTTTCATTTCAATTGTGCCGAGTGGTTTTGTATGGGAATAAAGGGTCGCTTTCATATAAACTAAACTAGCGATTAAAGATGGTTTTTGCAAGCGGTGTTTTTGTCAGACAAAAACCGCTTGCCCATCGCTCCCGGTGGTCGCGATGGGTGTATTTTTTCGATGAAAGGAAAAAAATGGAAATTATGGAGTTTGGATTGGCTTTACTTCTTTGATGCCTGCTTTATCGAAATAAGGGTGTTTGGGGTTTATGATATAGATACTTCCCCATTTCCATTTTAATGACGGGATTTGTGCGACCAAAGCGGCCTCTTTTATCAGAAAGCGCCATGCCCAATCCCCAAATTTCGGACTTCCTTCTCGGGGGCTGGCATACAAATTATAGCGCAATTCCTTGACGATTTCCACGGAACCGTCGGGTAGCATGTACTCTAAAATCCGGAATTTATCAGGCAAATCCGCTAGATAGCCGCCAACTGGATGTTCCAATACCGCCATTGCGATGGAATCGTATGCCCGGATGAATGGAAGTTTGGAATGGTGGTCACATCCTGTAAGCGAATCTAGTTCCAGTAAATTAGCGATGCTTTTATGTACTATCCGGTATAATTTCATGCTAATGATATTGACCAGTTAACATTTCTGTAAGTAAAGAACGGACTTCCAGCAGGCCGGAGTGAGTGCATAACACATCTACCGGTGGTTGATTGTTTAGACGGGGATTTGGGTTCAGCATCCAATCGCAACGCACGTTTATATTCCCAATTATGAAGTAGCCGTAGCTATACACCTCGATAATACCCAAGATCTTGTCACTGATTATCGGGCTGATTACCTCATCCGGGTGGTAGGAATAGATCGCCCTTTCCGTTACATTCAAGAGTTTGGAGAGTGTGGGAAAATCCAGTTTCAATAGAACTTTGATCGTAATAAGTTCCCACTTGGTCACGCCTTCCAGCGACTTTTTCTCCCTTTCGGACAAAGAAAGTTCAGAAAATTGCCGGAAGTATTCGTCGGCTGTAATGGTAATTGCATCGTAAGCCTTCCGCGGTCGGCCGCGGCGATTGGGTTTGGTTGGTAGCATTTGCAATAGATTTTTGTTGTGAGAACTCGGAAGATTTACAGGCTCGGCGGTTTAATATTTTCATAGACCGCCTCGAAGAACTCGCCGCATCTTTCTATGAAGAAGAGCATATCGGCACGGGTTTCTCCGTCCCACATATCGGCATGTTTACTTCCCATAGCAGCGACAAGTAGCTCCCAAAGTTTGCCTTTGGCAGAAGTTGGAACGGGGTAACATTCAAAAAAATCAACTATTGCTTCAACGGAGGGGCCGGGATTGGCCTCCAGGTCAACAAGTTTTCCCATAACGTTAGCTTTTGAAGTATCACAAATTACTTTGACGCTATGCGGATCGGGGCCAGCCAGGTAAAAGAATGGCGCGGAACCCAACTCGCCACCGGCAAGGCCGTAGGAAGCCTACTGGGATGGACAAGAAGGGCCCGCACCAAAAGGTACGAGCCTCCTCCTCTTCATCTCTCCCAGTTTGAATTTCCTACGTTCTGCCGGTGAGAATCAAAGAAGCAGCTCTAATTTCTTGCAGGGCTGCAATAATAGCGAATATAGGGAAATATTTTCAATTTGGGGCGAACGCCCCAAAGAATATTCCTCATTTTCTGGCATTTTAGAGTATTCGATATAATTATGGAAAAATTTGAAAATGTAGAAGTGCTAAAAAAGCTGGGGAATCAGATTCGGTTAATTCGAAAACGGAAGAAGTTGACTCTTGACGATGTTTCAGTGCAAAGTGGCATCGATACAAGTGATATCGGCAAAATTGAGCGTGGTGAAATTAATTTAGCTTTTATAACCCTATATCGAATAGCCAAAGGGCTCGATATAAAGTTATCTCTACTTTTAGACTACGAAGAATAAAATTGCAAATTCTTTATAACGAATAACCTCAAAATGCGTATATACGACTATAGCGATGTAAGAAAAAAGTTAGAGAATGGCACTTCTCACCTTTTATTAGGTAATGGATTTAGTATTTCTTTCAGTGATGTGTTTTCCTATGAGTCACTTTTTAAAAAGGCAGTTGATAATGGATTGAGTGATAATGCAATTAAAGTATTTGATTTATTGGGGACCAATAACTTTGAAGGTGTTCTTAGAGTTCTAAACAGTACGGCAGCCGTAGCAAGCTTTTATTACGATTTGGATGATAATGGGGACTTAATCTATGATGATGTTAGAATTATTAAGGAAACTCTAATTAAGACCATTGCGGAATCCCATCTTCATCATACAGGAGAAGTGCCAAATAATGCAAAAGATTCATGTATTGACTTCTTAATGCCATATAAATCGGTTTTTACAACTAACTATGATTTACTTCTATATTGGGTAAATATGCATAGTGGGGATAGACCTATTTTTGGGGATGGATTTAGGGCTGAATTTGAAAACCCTGATGCTGAATATGTTGTATTTGCGGAAAGGCTTGGTGGCGATAAAGGAATATATCATTTACATGGTGCATTACATTTGTATTTTTCTGATGGTTATATAAAAAAACATTGTTGGTCAAGAACTAAGCGCCCTTTAATTGATCTTATTAAATCTGGACTGGATAATAATAGTTTTCCATTATTTGTTGCGGAGGGCTCTCCTGAAAAAAAGGTAGAGCAAATAAATTCAAATGCATACTTATCCTATTGTTTGAGTAAACTTGGAAGAATTACTAATAGGCTAGTTGTTTTTGGTAATACGCTTGGCGCTTCCGATGGACATATTGTTGACGCAATTGCTGATAATGATAAATTGATAGAGGTGTGTATTGGTCTATATGGTGATGTTGACTCTCCCACGAATCAAGAGACAATTAAATCGGCCCAATCGATCTTGGACAGAAGAGCAAAGATGAATGTATTTCGGAAAAGAAAAGATAAAGAACTAAACCTTATTTATTATAAAAGTGATTCCATTGATATTTGGAGTTAATGCCCACTATCACATTAAAATTATCCCAACTTATGTATACCCTAGTTTATGGAAATGGCTTTAATAGACTTAGTAAAGATTCAATATCCTGGAATGAACTATTGAAAAAAATTCACCCACTATTAGAATCGACTGAAAATATACCCTACACTGTGATATATGAACAGATTTTGTTAGAGCGCCCTGCAGAACTTCCTAATATATTGAAGGACGAGGAAGGTCTAAAAGTATCGATTGCCGAGTTGCTCGCGAAATTTAAGACAAATGAGTTCTATGAGCACTTACTGGATTTGGCTTTACCAAACTATCTGACAACCAACTACGAACATTCTTTACAATCAACATTTAAGGAGAAATTTAATGGAATGGTCTATGACAATAGTACTGAAGATGTATACAGTATACGTAGGAATTTTTCGTGTATTCAAGATGGAGTCGACTATTGTAAGATTTGGCACATGCATGGTGATGTAAGTCATCCAAAATCAATAATGCTAGGATTAGATCAGTATTGTGGTTCCGTTGGTAAAATAGATAACTACATCAAGGGGAAATACGATTTGACGCTCAATGGTGAGAAGTTAAAGCCCGTAAGAATTGAAGAGAAGTTGAAAAATGAGAGTTTTGATTCATATTCATGGATAGATTTGTTTTTCTCAACACATGTATATATCATTGGTTTGTCTCTGGAATTTAGTGAGATCGATTTATGGTGGATTCTTAATAAGCGAGCTCGACTGCTTAAGGATAGGCTTATTGATCGGAATCGAAATTCAATAGTTTTTTATTCTAAAAGTGAGAAAGTTGAACGGGTGAAATTGATAGAATCATTTGGTATTACTGTCATACAAGGAAAGTCGAATCAGAGCTATGAGGATTTTTATATGTCAGCAATTAGAGATATCAAAAGCAAAGTTGGCAAAATGGAGGTAAATTCTTAACTTCAATTATTCTTACATTTTGACGATTGGTATATAGGTTAGCTTTGGGGTAAGCATAATGTATTTTGCATTATTCAACGACGGTTTCAAAAATATTCCCTGATCCCAGCGGGATCACGAAGGTACGAGCAATCGTACTTTTTTCGTTTAAATACGCCTGCTGGCATAGCTTTCACGAATTATTCCGTACAAAGTTGGGATCAAGTTGAAAAGTTGGGGGAAGCAGTAAAAAAGTGTTGTTTTGCATACTTTATCAATGATCTCTGTGGACCAGTACTATCAACAACTCATCGAACCCCATTTGCCAGCCGGCATACTTGAATATTTTACCTGATCAAAATGACTCAATCGCCCAATGGGCTTCATATTTACCTGGAAGAACGCATTGGAGCTCCACTGGTGTATAATGGCGTAAAACTCCATTCCAAAGGGCTTTTGGACGAGGTTAGAGTCCCGGATTTCCCTATCCGGGGCCCAAAGGTGACGCTGGTAATCAAACGCCGACGATGGGGAATTGTGGAAACTGGTAATCCGATCAGCAGAGACTGGAATCTGGTTGCCGACGGAACTCGAATTACCCAAGAGTTCGGTATTTTTTTTAAGAAGACATTTAGATGATAGCGCTATGAGCCCCGTCCAGTTGGAATAGCTTTTTCATGTTGATGGCAAACAACTTCAGCAGCAATATAAGCATCAACTGAGCGACTTTCCCTAATGGGAGCAGAAAGAACATGCAGAGCACTGAATGCTTTTTTGAACAAACTTTCAGCGCATATTTAAGCATTGATGAGACGGTCTTTTCCAGCGGAGAACTGTATACGAATGTGATCAATAAGCTGGCCAAAGGCCGCCGGGCTCTATTATAGCGATGATTAACGGGACACAAGCTGATTATTTAACTGATATCTTAAAGAAGATATCAAAACGGCTGCGCAGCACGGTGCTGGAAGGGTTTTCGGTTGAAGGAGGGATCGAGTGAGCACGATCACCAAATATAGGTAAGCGCATTGATATTCATTCCAGCACCGACTGAGGCAAACATGATCAAATCACCTTCAGACAATCGATAAGTTCCCAGCTCGCCACTCAGCACTTGATGTAATAGTGTCGGGATTGTCGCGACCGAACTGTTGCCCATCGTAGCTATATTCATTGGCATAATATTTTCAGGAAGCTTTTCTATGCCGTATAATTCAAAGAACCTTTTAACAATAGCTTCATCCATCTTGTCATTGGCCTGGTGAAGGAAGATCATTTTAAGGTCACGAATATTCTTTCCGCTTTTGTCTAAGCAGTCTTTCATGGCTTGCGGAACATGTTTGAGGGCATATTCATAAACCTTACGGCCTTTCATTTTGATAAAGAGCGGCTCAAGTTCATCGCCTTTATTGGTTCCTGCCGAAGTTATAAACGCCAGTTCTTCCGATGTATCAGATCTCATAGCGGTATTTACAATTCCGCTGTCGCCGCTTGCCTTCCTTTGAATGATGCAAGCGCCCGCTCCATCAGAAAATATCATGCTGTCGCGGTCAGATGGGTCGACAACGCGGGAAAGCGTCTCGCTACCAATAACAAGTGCCGTATCTGCATCGCCAGCCCTGATAGCAAAATCAGCTTGGAGCAGGGCTTGCAGCCATCCCGGGCAACCAAATATGATATCATAGGGTATACAATTTACATTCCGGATCCCCAGATTATGCTTGATGCGCGAAGCAATAGACGGGACCATATCCCGTGGTGCGCCATGGTATTTCATATCGCCATAATTATGGGCGACAATTATCAGGTCTATGGATTCCCGGTCTATTGCCGCATTTGCGATAGCTTCTTCGGCGGCCAAAGTGCCCATATCGGAAGCGACCATTCCCTCCGGGGCATACCGCCGCTGCTCTATCCCGGTTATGGCTTTAAACTTTCGGATAATCGTTTCAGGTGATTGTTCGATTTCCGTATGATCTTCGTTATAGAAAATATGATTCAAAAAGTGCTCGTTTGTTACATTTTGAGCTGGAATATGGGCGCCGGTACCTGTTATTTTTGATCGAATCATATTGAAAACGGGTGTTTCTTAATCAGAATATGCTATTTCACAAGTAATACTGCATCCAATTACTGTTAAACCGGTATATCACCGCAGACAACAGCTGTAACTTATTAATTAAAATGATACAGGAATACGACATCGCCCGTATACACCGGTTTGTCTTTCCCCTTGAGTATCAAAATTGCTTCGATAACCGCTTTTACAGTTCCCCTAAGATTTGTTATTGATTTTACTTTGGCTTGCAATTGTACTTCACTATCTACCAACACAGGCTCACAAAACCTGATGCTCTCAATCCCATAGTTAATCTCCATCTTTACATTTCTTACATCGGCAATCTGCTTCCATAAATAAGGAATAAGCGACAATGTGAGATATCCGTGCGCAATTGTGGATTTAAAAGGGCCTTCGTTTTCTGCCCGCTGCTTATCCACATGAATCCATTGGTGGTCTAATGTTGCATCAGCGAATTTATTAATCTGTTCCTGACTGATTGTATGCCAACCTGAAACGCCCAGCACTTGCCCTTCAAAAGATTTGTATTCTTCAAAACTGCTAATTACTACCATTGTGAATTTTATTTACAATTATCAAATTTAATGCACAAGTTTAATAATTGATATTATTTGAAGGAAAAAGTAGTGTTCCGTGTGAAGAAGGAAAGTTTTTCAGGTAATTCCAGGTTCCACGGATATGGTTCAGTAATGATAGGAAGGGATGCTGCCTTCCTCAACAGGGGGAAAATCAGCTACAGAAAATAAATTTGGCCGGGTCTGAAGATTTATCGTAATATTGCAATATTATGGGAGCCACCAAGACCGATTTATTCACCAAACAGCAAAACGACATCGCCAACATGGCTAAAGCACTGGCGCATCCCGCCCGCATTGCCATCCTCCAGCATCTAGTGAAGATCAACGCCTGCATCGGCGGCGACCTGGTGGATGAACTCGGTCTCGCCCAGGCAACCATTTCACAACACCTCAAAGAGCTGAAAGCCGTGGGACTGATCCAGGGCACCGTGGAAGGTACCTCCATCTGCTACTGTATCAACCCAAAGACCTGGAAGCAATACCGTGATCTTTTCGATAAATTCTTCGACAGCAGCATGATGGAGGGCAACTGCTGCTGATTTTTTTGCCCTTAATTATCGCAATATTGCAATTATACGAACAATTACAATGCAATGCCTACAGATCAGGAACTCAAAGACCTCGTACGCGAGAAATACGGAAATATCGCCCTGCAGGACAAGGAAACCAACGAATCCTCCTGCTGCGGCGCCAGCTGCTGTTCTTCCGAAGTATATAACATCATGAACGAAGACTACAGCCAGCTCGAAGGCTATAACGCTGACGCCGACCTCGGCCTGGGCTGCGGCCTTCCCACCCAATTCGCCAAAATCCAGCCCGGCAATGTGGTGATCGACCTGGGCTCCGGCGCCGGCAACGACGCCTTCATCGCCCGCGCTGAAACCGGGGAAACTGGAAAAGTGATCGGGATCGACTTCACCGACGCCATGATCGCCAAAGCGAGGAAGAACGCGGAAGTGCGCGGCTTCCATAACGTGGAGTTCCGCCAGGGCGACATCGAGCAAATGCCCGTCAGCGACAACGTTGCCGACGTGATCGTGAGCAACTGCGTCCTGAACCTCGTACCCAACAAAAACGGCGTTTTCGCTGAAATCTTCCGCGTCCTCAAACCCGGCGGCCATTTCAGCATCTCCGACGTGGTACTTACTGGTACCCTCCCCTACAGCTTGAAGGAAGCCGCCGAAATGTACGCCGGCTGCGTTTCCGGCGCCAGCCAGAAGGCAGAATACCTCGCGCTGATCTCCGCTAACGGTTTTCAAAATGTGACCATTCAAAAGGAAAAGGTCATCACCATTCCCGAGGATATCCTTGGCAAATACCTCACGGCGGACGAGCTGGCAACCTTCAAATCAGAACAGGCCGGTATTTTAAGTATCACGGTTTACGCAGAAAAGCCAATACCTGCAGCTGCATGCTGCGGCCCTGATTGCTGTTCATAAAGGGAATCAAATGCAAATCATCGCCTTGATGCCGGATCACTGGCCGGCAGTGAAATCCATTTACGAAAGCGGCATCGCTACAAGAAATACCACTTTTCAGACCACGGCGCCTGCATGGGACGATTGGGATAAAACCCTTACGCCCGCCTGCCGCCTGGTTGCGACCAACGGCGATCAGGTCATCGGTTGGGCGGCGATAACGCCCGTATCCGGCCGGTGCGTGTACGCGGGCGTCGGTGAAGTAAGCGTTTACATCGCCGACGGCGCCAGAGGCCAGGGCGTGGGCAAGGCCCTGCTTGCCGCCAGCGAGCAAAGCGGGTTCCGGACCCCTGTAAGCAGTAATTTTCCCTGAAAATACCGCCACCATCAAGCTACATGAAAGTTGCGGCTTCCGGACAGTCGGGCGGCGCGAAAAGATCGGAAAAATGAACGGCGTTTGGCGCGAAACGATTTTGCTGGAGCGCCGCAGCATTGAAATTGGTTTATAGAATTTAACAGTTTATGCAGCAATGTAATCCCGCTCAGCGCAAACGCCTGGGCTTCCTCGACCGCTACCTGACCCTCTGGATTTTCCTGGCCATGCTGATCGGCGTGGGTCTGGGATATTTCGTTCCCTCCACCGCCGATGTGATCAATTCCTACTCCACCGGCACCACCAATATCCCGCTGGCCGTCGGCCTCATCCTGATGATGTACCCGCCACTGGCAAAAGTGAACTACGGTAAAATGGGCGAAGTGTTCCGGAACACGAAGATCCTGGGCGTTTCCTTATTGCTCAACTGGGTGATCGGTCCGATCCTCATGTTCGGGCTGGCGCTGCTTTTTCTCCACGGATATCCGGAGTACATGATCGGTCTGATCCTGATCGGCCTCGCCCGCTGCATCGCCATGGTGATCGTGTGGAACGAGCTGGCCGAAGGCAACCGGGAATACGCTGCCGGGCTCGTGGCGCTGAACAGCGTCTTCCAGGTACTTTTGTATAGCGTGTACGCCTGGTTCTTCATCACTGTGCTACCGCCGATCTTCGGCATGAAAGGGCTGGAAGTAAGCGTAACCATCGGCCAGATCGCGGAAAGCGTGGCGATTTACCTGGGCATTCCCTTCGCCGCAGGCATCATCAGCCGCTTCGTGCTGATCCGTTGGAAGGGAGAAGCATGGTTCCGGGAGAAGTTCGTACCGGCCATTTCTCCGATCACCCTGATCGCCCTGCTGTTCACCATTGTGGTGATGTTCAGCCTGAAAGGCGAACTGATCGTACAGATCCCGATGGACGTGGTGCGCATCGCCATCCCGCTGGCCATCTACTTCGTGATCATGTTCCTGGTGAGCTTCCTCCTGGGTAAAGCCCTGGGCGCCGATTATTCTAAAAACGCTTCCATCGCCTTCACCGCGGCGGGCAACAACTTCGAGCTGGCGATCGCCGTCGCCATCGGCGTATTCGGTATCAACAGCGGACAGGCCTTCGCCGGGGTGATCGGCCCGCTGGTGGAAGTCCCCGCCCTGATCGCGCTTGTAAACGTGGCGTTCTGGCTGCGCAAGCGTTGGTACGGCACGCCGGAAGAAAAAGCATGGCAGGCATAACCGAAAAACACATCCATCTATATGAAGAAAATCCTTGTCCTGTGCACCGGCAATAGCTGCCGGAGCCAGATTGCAGAAGGCTACCTCCGGCATTTCGCCGGCGACGCGGCCGAAGTGTACAGCGCCGGCGTGGAAACGCATGGTGTCAATCCCCGCGCAATCGCCATCATGGCGGAAGACGGGATCGATATCTCGGGGCATACTTCCAACAATATATCGGAATATACCGGCATCGATTTCGATTACGTGATCACCCTGTGCGACAACGCCAGAGAGCGTTGCCCGGTATTCCCTTCGCAGGCACAAAAGTTCCACGAGAACTTCCCCGATCCCGCGAAAGCAACCGGCACGGAAGAAGAGATCATGCAGGAGTTCCGGGAAGTAAGGCAGATCATCCGCAACTATTTTGCACAATTCGTCAACACACACGTTCAACCTGTAACCGCGTAAACCGCTCCAAATGAAAATTGCACTGTTTTCCGACATCCATGCAAACCTCCCCGCGCTGGAAGCTTTCTTTGCCGACGTGGACAAAAGAAAGCCCGATTCGATCTACTGCCTGGGCGATCTGGTCGGGTACAACATCTGGCCCAACGAAGTGATCCAGGCTATCCGGAAGCGCGGTATTCCCACCATCGCCGGCAATTATGACCACGGCATCGGCCGGATGAGCAACGAGTGCGGTTGCGCCTACAAGACGACCGAGGACAAGGACATGGGCCAGATTTCCATTTCCTTCACCAACTCCCTCGTGGAGCCGGATGAGCGCCGCTACCTGCGGACGCTGCCCGCGCACATCCGCGTCGAGTTCCAGTTGAACGACGACACGCTTACCCTTATGCTGGTGCATGGCAGTCCCCGGAAGATCAACGAATATCTTTTCGAGGACAGGGAGGAAAAAAGCATGCTTCGGATATTGACCGACGCCAGCGCCGATATTCTCTGCTTCGGACACACGCATAAGCCCTACCACCGGATTCTCTGCACCGAGCCCGGCGAGGCGCCCAAATGCCGCCACGCCATCAATATCGGCTCTGTAGGGAAACCGAAGGACGGCGATCCGCGCGGCGGTTACGTGATGCTCCATATCGACGAAACCCTGTCTATCCACGACCGGAATTCGCTGAAAGTGGAGTTCATACGCTTCGATTATGATGTTGAAACGGCGGCCAAGGCGGTTGAGAACAGTATTTTACCGAACGAATACGCTGATATGTTGAGAAGGGGCTTTTAAAGCCCTTTCTTGCTAAATACCCTTTTTATGCAGGAATCCATTTTGCCCGTCCTGGTTCAGCTCGACAAACAACTATCCCGGCGCATCTGCGCCCGCGTAAAGCACGACGCCTGCTGCGAAGACATCCTGCAAGATGTATACCTGAAAGCCCTCGAACGCCTTCCGCAACTCGAAAAGGCAGATAACATCACGTCCTACATGTTGAGGATGGCAGACAACGCAGTAGTAGATTATTTCCGGAAGAAAGGCAAAGCATCCGCGGAGGTGGCCGTCGTGGAGGATACGCCGGCCCCTGCCGACCAGCCGAACGACCTGGTGTCGCAGTTGTCCGTATCTTTCGTCGGCCAGATGATCGACACGCTGCCGCCGATCTACCGGGATGCGCTGGTCCGTACGGAAATCGAAGGCATTTCGCAAAAACAACTGGCGGAGGAGCTGGGTATTTCCTATTCCGGGTTGAAGTCCCGCGTCCAGCGCGGGAAGGAGATGCTGCGCGCGGCTATCCTGGCGTGTTGTGATTTTTCCTTTGACAGGTACGGCAATATCGTTTCCTGCTGCGGGTCGGATTGTACCTGAGATATTTTTTGCGTCTTTTTTGGCATGCGCCCGTCATATAGGAAAACCGTTTTTTCACAAACAAACTTCCATTATGATTTTCAAGCATTTAAAAAGAAAGACGCTTTTCCTTCTGCCCGTTGTTTTCGCATTCCTGTCGCTGGTCGCATTCAAATTCGGAGCTACGGCTCCTCACCCGCTGGAGCCGATGAGCCAGCATTATAAAACGCTGTCCACGCTGAATCCGCAGCCCGACGCCTCCCGCGCCTGGATGGATACAATCAGGTACCCATGGTCGGAATACGGGAAAGGCGCGCAAGGGAACACGCTTTGGCGCACCGTATACCTGAGCCCGGAGCTGGAACGCATTTTACCCGGTTTGATCAGTCCGCCAGCGAACAGTTCCGACCAGACGCGGGCCGAACTGGATTACATGCTCCAGTTGCAGCAGAAGCGGACGCCGGCGGAGATCGCCCAAGCGGAGCATATCGCCAACATCGGCTCGTGGCCCAATATCCTGAACCCGGAAGATCCGGATTATAAGGAAAACCGGAAGCAGTTGTTTTACATCGCCACTTCCGTCGGTGAGTGGTACAACGACAAAAACTTCCCGGCCACCACGGAGCTGCTGCTGAAATGCATACAGGATGTGCGGGTGACGGAGTTCCGGTTGAAATGGCACTTCAAGCGCCCCCGGCCGTATCACCTCGAGCCGGCATTGAAGCCGCTGGCGCGGATTTCGTCGCCGTCGTATGCCAGCGGCCATTCGCTTTGGGCATTTTCGGAGGCTTTCCTGTTCGCGGAGATCATCCCGGAGAAACGGGCCGACTTCGTGAAGATGGCAGAAGAAGTGCGCTGGTCGCGCGAGTTGATGGGGATTCATTACCCCAGCGACAATGAAGCCTCCCGTGTGATCAGTTGGAGTCTGCTGAGCGCCTGGTATAAAAATCCGGCGTTCGTGGCCGACCTGAAAAAAGCGAGGAAAGAATGGGCAAACTGGAACAAAACATATCAACGGGAATAGCCGATTCATGGGAGGCTTACCGCGGTGGGCGTATATTAACCACCTTTTCGTCAATGGTTCCCATTTCGCGTCAATAGCGGTGTTCCTGGCGTTGAAATTGGAGATTGGCGTGGGTGGTGTGTCGCTTCTTCATAATTTCGATTAGCGAAGTGCTTAAAGTTCCTGCAGGAAAGCACTTCAGCTTGGTTTATGGTTGCCAGTGCTATGTGCATCGCGTCATTAAAGCATTTGATTGAAAGCGCCCCTTCATCCGGACAACGCAGATTTATGCGAAGGTGACGCATCGGAAGATTAGTAACAATAAGAAGGTTTTGCGTACAATGCTGCCTTAACTTGTATTAATAAACAATCTACACCGAAAGGTGGATTCCATTGTCCATGATCCCGTGGCAAGTCGCTATCAGGCGCTGAATCGGTGTTGGCGTACTCTTTTTCAGAATTGGTGACAGCCGTCATTGGTAGTGAATTATCGAATAAGTTATATTGCATCATCTAAAGTGCGCACCCTAGTTTAAGAATTATTTAATCCATAAAACTCCTCAGTTATGAAAAGAATCGTTCTGTCGGGGGTATTGGCATTGACCTCCGTTATCGCATTCGCGCAGACCCAAAACGCAGCCCCTCCTCCTCCCGGTCCAGCCCCCGCATCAGACCACTCCACCGTTTTAGTAGGCTTGAAACTTGAGAATGTGATCAGTCTCGTTCCGCCACTGGACTTGATGGGAGCGAAATTCTCCAGCGGTCACGATTATAATGAAGGTGAAATACTGGAAGACCTTCACGGAAACCATACCAGTGATTTCAAAGTTAGTTCCAACCGGAATTTCAATGTGACCATCAAGTCCAGCGCTCCGAATTTCTCTTATACGGGCCCTGGCATGAGTAACAATGTTATGCCTTGCGGAGCACTGAAGTACAATTTGTTCAGTAACGGAACTGGTGGGACTAATGCAACCCCTTCGGCTTGGAACCCGCTGACAGTTGCTGCTGCGCCGTTGATCACCAATGGGACTTATGGGAAAGATAAACCCTTTTCCCTTAAATTTAAGGCAGACCCTGGTTGGGACTATACCGGGGGTGCTTATGCACTTGGTGTAATATTAACTGCAACGCAGCTGTAAACCCCTCCTTCCGGATAAGCCTTTCCTTATGGGAAAGGCTTATCCATCTCACGAACCAGTGTTTGAGAAAATGAGAACATGTTTATCCCGCATTACATAATACAATGTTTGCCCCTCTTCGTTGTATTTGGCTGTTGGATCTCCTCTGGGTATTCACAGGAAAGCCCCCGGTCCGCATACAACTGAAAGATTCTTTAAAAATTGATAAGCAGTCTTCCTTCCTATACAACCCTTTGACCATACAAAACCTGACAGCACAACCTATCGAATTGATCTTGCATGCTTCGGTGCCGCAAGGGTGGCGGCTAATGTCCCCGGGACCCGGAGATACTTTGCGGATCGCAGCCGGTGCCGTTCACAAATCAACGATAGTATTGCTGAAGGAGCGAGATGCTATGGCAATGTGGTTGCCGGTGCGCCTTACCGCCATTACCTCTGGCGGAATTAAAATTACGCAGCGATTTCAGGTTATCGCGGAGGCTGTTTGTGAATTCTCCACGGCCTTTCTTACCCCGCAAATTGAGCTGGCCGGAACGGAAAGGAAACTGAGCATCCGAGTCCGGGTTAATAATATGGGTACAACGCTCGGTAAGTATGCTGCAACGTATAAGAGCAGTGACCTCGGCATAGACAAAGTTGCAGATTTCCGCCTTCAGCCTGGCAAAGACACGATATTGACCTGGGAATACCTCCTGAGCGAGCGGCAGTGGATTGCGCTTACCCGCGGAAAGATAGCCGTCAGCCTTGAAGACACTACCGGTGTCAGCTATATGAATTTCACCGAGGTGAAAAAAGTGCAACAGGTTTTGAAAAGCCGCTCTTCACCGTATCCTGTTCTTCCAATACAGGTAGAAACCGGAATGATGCAATGGGGCCGGCAGTTCAGTTATTATGCCGCAGCCAGGGGCGAAATTGAAATTGGCAATGGCCGGGCGGGGTTCTATTACCATAGCAAACAATATGGATTAGGCAATCGCCTCGAACGCAACGTATTCGGCGCATACCTGAAAACCAAGCGCTGGGAGCTTTACGGTGGACATCTAAGCAGTCTCAAATACTTCTTCTCCTACGGGAACGGCGTCAAAGTAACCTATACATCCGACAAAAACGCAACCTTCCTTTTCAGCACCAGTATTCACAGCAACCGTCTGCCATTCACGAATGATCATGTTCTGGCTTCCATACAATATCCGGTCGGTAAAATCATTTTTTCCCACACCGCGGCGGCCAACCTGGATAACGAAAATGGTGTAAAAAGCTACCTGCTCGATAATGAGATCACTTTATTGAACGCGGTGCCTATTCACCTGAGTGTCAACTTGGGAGCAGGGCAGGACGTATATGACGAAGCGCCGCCTTCGCGGAAACGAACCGCGCCGGGCCCGGCCGTGGGATACAAATTCATGTTTACAGGCCGCAAGCTTTCCATATCAAGCCAGGTCCAATACAACGGAAAAAACTTTCCCGGATTAAACAAGGGGCTGGTTACACACTTTCACGATCTTTCCTGGACGTTCAATACACGTAATGCAGCTGGATTATTCTGGCAGTACAACAGGGCAGGCATATCAACCCTGCGAGACACAATGTTTAACAAGGATGCGTTGAAGTTCGACATACTGCGTTATGGAGTGAAATACAGTCTGTCGGCAGGCCGTGGTGCATACGGGATCAGCATCGGTAGGCTACGGCAAACTGATGGTTTTATAAATTCTTTGCCTGTGTATGGATTCCTTGAATTTTCCGGCAGACTGGCCGTTTGGAAAAACTCAAGTATGACATTTTCATCCATGAGCGGTTTGAATAATAATTACCAACGTACAGGAGAAGATATCTTTTTTACGAATACGAGTTTTTCCATGGTATTTAAAAACTTCGGAATTAGGGGATTCTATGCCCAGGTTCCGGTATTCGACAATACAACTGCTAAGGGATTTGTTCGATACAACCGCACGTTGCTTGCCGGCCCGTCCGCTTCCTTTCAGCTTTTCGGCCGCGTTAAGGCCAACCTGCATTACAGTATTTCTAAGACACTTTATGACAAGCAGGTGTATCATCTATGGGGTAGCAACATGTCGTATAGAAATTCACGGAGCGGGCTTGATATTTCGGCTTCGGTCGAGTTCCCTTTAGTATCAGGTAGCACAGCTCCCGCGGGTGTAAATGACCAGTATATAAATCTTTCATTGAGTAAAAGGCTCAACGTTCCGATCATCTTCCGGAAGAAGTACTACACTTTAAAGCTTGTACCATTTTTTGACAAAAATGGGAACGGAAAGTTGGAACCTTCAGAAAATGTCATTCCCGGCGCGCTCTTTAGCATCGGAGATATTTCATTCATAAGTGGCGCCAATGGCACTATCTATTATAAAAACATACCTGCAGGGAATTATACGATAGTATGCCAATATGCGAACAAGATCAAAGGCTGGGTTCCTGCCGGCGGTTTCACTCAGCAATTAACCGTTGCTGGCGACGTTACCCATCTGCTTCCTTTCAGGAAAAGCAAACTAATCACGGGTATGGTAGAACTGAAGACAAATGCGTTGACCGGCAGCAGAATCACCAAGGAGAATATTAAGGTTTCCGCCACTGACAGTGCCGGCATCGTCTATACTACGATGACTAATGATAATGGCGTATTCTTTCTTAACGTACCTGCGGGAAAGTATGTTGTTTCGCTAAACCCACAGGCATTCAGCGAAAAAGTCAGGCCAAAAACAATGTATTTCATAGTTGAACTTGTCAGCGCCGAGCAAGCGGAAGTAGTGTTCGAAATTGTGGACGTCAGCAGGGAAGTGAGATTTTTCAAAAATTAGGATAACTGACTAAATAGTATAGGCATTATTGCTTCAATTACTTACACATTGAAGCAATAATTATGATATTAATTTATATTATTTATCCCAATTGTTCATGTATAAATGCCAAGGTAATGTTGATGAAAATCAAGATTTTTCCGATGGAAATTATTTTCCTGCATCGTTTTAGATAGAATATTTGCAATTCATACGAGAGCTTAAGACTTATCTTTTATTGTCTAACGATTAAACATAACACCCATGTGCAGGAAAAGGATGATAATCGAAACTGATGCCTTAGCACAAAACGATCTTAAAGTAAAGTTTCCGGTAGAATCAGTTCGCGATAGTGACGATATTTATCATTTGATGATCAACGGCGTCACAAGAAAATACCGGAAGAAAAGTATTATTTATCGTGAAGGAGAAAGGTCCGTATCGATATATTACGTGATAAAAGGGCGTGTAAAAACGAGTAAATGGAATGTGGACGGTAAAGAATTGATCACTGGTTTGTATAAGGTAAAGGATTTCCTGGGTAACTCGGCCATTATTACATTTGGCCGGTATGAGGAAACAGCAGAAGCCATGCTGGATTCGGAACTGGCTGTTATTTCTATTCCCGACTTTGAAAAGATGTTGCTACAAATTCCCTTTCTTGCGAACAAGTTGTATAGCAACCAGATTGTGAATATGTTAGATAATCAGGTGAGGATGATGAACATCGCATATGGTACTGTACGCCAGAAAGTGATAAATGCATTGCTGACATTCATGGAAAAATACAATACAGGGCGCGATAGCAATTTTGAAATCGATGTGAGCAGGCATAACTTGGCCGCATTAGCCGGTGTTGCCAGGGAATCCGTAATTCGCACCCTGAGCGACCTCCGGGATGAAGGTATTATTCAAATCGGCGAATCGAAGATTAGGATCACCTGCATCAAGAGGCTAGTGCTTGAATGTGATTTCACCAAGATAAACAGTAACCGATGAAGTTATCCAGCCTACTTTTCGCGTTTCTGTATTTCCTTTGTGATGCCGATGCACAACAACTGCCAAGTGCCGGTCTGCTGATCAGGCCTGCCACGATTAATTACCAACTAGGCAATGGGCAGACGGAGAATGCGCAGATCTTTATAATAAATAACCTACAGAAAAGTAAACAGTTTTCGGTTTATCTCAGCGACTGGATCCGCGATTCCCTTGGTGTACATGTTTATACGCCTCCTGGAGCCAATCCACGATCTTGTGCATCATGGATTACAATAGACAAAGACTTCCTGGAAATAGCCCCCGGCCAGACAGCTGTCCTAGACGTCCGGTTGCGGATACCAGATACGCCAAATGCCGCTACTGAGATGAAGTGGGCCATGTTGTTTTTGGAAACTACTGAGGAACAGGTTGTCGAAACAGATAACCAGGTGTATACAGTGGTCAATAACAAGGTTCGTGTGGGTATACATCTCTATCAAACGCCTCCGCAAGTCATACATAAAGATGTCCGAATCGTAGGGTTCAATCCACCGACCTGGAAAAGCAGGAGATGCCGGATCACATGTGTGAACTCAGGGGAAGTTCAACTAGAATGCACCAGTTACATCGAGCTTTCCAATTTGGAAACGGGCGTAAAAACAAGGATAGACGCTCCATTGTTCCCTTTGTTCCCAGATCAGCGAAGATTGGTGGAATTTGAACTGCCAATGGAACTTCCGCCGGGCAAATATTCCCTCGTTGGTGTAATAGATGCGGGGAAGGACGTTCCTTTGGAGGCTGTTCAGCAAGAAATTAATATTGAATGACCGGTAATTTAGCGACAATTATAAAGAGCCGGGTGGATCGTAAGTACATTGAAAATTCATTTTTGCTTCTTGCGTAATAAGCCGGTGAATTGCGCGGATTGCGGGAGACTGATATCCATCAATATTTTGCCCATCAATATCATTGTTCCGTTGCCGAAAATAGTGAAAATTTGTATTGCATTAATACAGCGAATACGGATGAGGAGGCGGGAATTTGCACTGCCTGAGTTTTTACATAATTTGATGGCTCGCCTTTGGGCAATTTTGATCGCACCTTAATCGCGTTGATTTTTCGAGGTAACTAGTAAAATCAGACATTATGAAAAAGGAATGGCATGAGGGTTTTCCCTGATGGGACCAGCAGAATGTAAGACGGAAAAACTATCAGAGGTTATTCTATATTCAGCTAAACTTATAATAATGACAAGTTATAAATTGTTGCTACTTGCTATTAATGCAATAGCAGGAGCTACTATGCCGTTGCGCGCACAAGTGCGTGAGTTACCCGAAGTAACGGTGACGGCCAAGAATTATAAGTACCTTCGGTCCATAAACAGCAAAGAGGCGGCACAACCGGTTAAGCTGCTGGAGGCCAAGGCTGCCAGCTACGATATCAAAAACTCGGAATATTACGAGGACGATAATGATACTTATTTCATTACTTTTTACCTGCCGGAAGGATATGTGCTGGCAGTTTATGATCAGGAAGGAAAGCTGTTAAGGACAGCCGAGAAATTCAAGAATATTGTCCTGCCGGCTTTGGTTCGAGCTTCCGTAGCCAAAAGATTCCCTAATTGGTCGATTTCAAAAGATATATATCTTGTTAAATTTGGTGACGAAGCCGGAGCCAAAATGCAATACAAATTACTGCTGGAGAATGGCAGCAAACGCATGCGTGTCAAGACAGATGAAAATGGGGAATTTATCGATTGATTAAGGATTCCCGACCTGCGGCATCGGTTCTCCCCTATTGGGAGGGCCGATGCTTTTAAGTGGCTCTTGTCAATGTCAACAGACACCACCCGGCATCTCTCAGATGCGAATAACAGTGCTATTTGCATTCCAATTCCCGAAGCAGCACCGGTGACGATAGCGACTTTGTCTTTCAGTCTGTTCATGATCATATATTTTAATGTTTAATAGCGTGTTTTTGTACTTGGTTGCAATGGTGTATGCAGTAACCGGCTTGCCACTAAGGCCACGATGGGCCTTGGGAATCTAAAGGGTGAAGAGGAGGTTGGCAACTACAGCGGTGACGACCTGTACCACCGAATTGAACGCATGACCAGGTTTCTCGGTGAAAGAGTGCAATGACTGAAATTGCCGTCTGGAAGAT
This sequence comes from Chitinophaga pollutisoli, assembly GCF_038396755.1. Classification (NCBI taxonomy): domain Bacteria; kingdom Pseudomonadati; phylum Bacteroidota; class Chitinophagia; order Chitinophagales; family Chitinophagaceae; genus Chitinophaga; species Chitinophaga pollutisoli. Next base: position 5,922,328 of record NZ_CP149822.1, read on the forward strand.
AGCAATGTTTCAGACCCAGGATTTTCGTCTTAATGAGAGGACATCTGGCGCAATATTAACTATTTTTTCCAGGAGTGATATGTGTGGTTAGTTAACCATCTCCTCCAGACGCCGTATATCGGGAAGGTTAATTCTCCCGTCTTGTATATTTATTAGTCCTTCATTGCGAAAATCGCTCAAGGTCCGAATCAATGATTCTTTTGCCACGCCGGCAAGTGAAGCCAGGACGTCTCGGTTAATGCCAGGTACTTCCATATAGTGCAGGCCGTGGTTTTTCCGGTGCAGATAAAGCAAGGCGTCAGCTACGCGCTTCCGAAGAGAATTGTATGCTATTTTTAGAAGGTGCTTTTGATTGTTCGATAGATAAGAGGTTAGCCAGCGTACAATGAGTTTTAGCACTTCGATGTCACTATAGACAAGTAAGTTGAATTCAGAGAAAGGTATAGGTACCAGTTCTGCGGTACACAACGATTCTGCCTGTTCGCTGTATGTGGTTCCATTCAATGCCGCCTCATAGCCTAGGAATTCACCCGCACCATATATTCTGGTGATGATTTCTTTTCCCTCCTCATTAAAAAGACAGGTTTTCACCCATCCTTTTTCAATGTAATACAGATAGACAGGATGATTCCCCACAGAAAAGATTAATTGCCGTCTTTTGAATTTAATTGCATCGCGGCCAGAACGTAGCTTTTCAAGTTTTTCGGCTACTGTTTTATTTCCCGTTGGCATTAACTTGTCGGAGCTATTCAAATGATGCTTTGACCGAAGCCTTTGTATTTTATTTAGCCTGACTTCGATAGCGTGCAGCAATTCAACAGAACTGAAGGGCGAAATGAGGAAATCGTCGGCTCCAAGGTTCATTCCCCTGCGGATGGCTTTCGGGTCTGCTGAATTGGAAAGAAAGATAAATGGCCTGCCAAGCGTATTATCATACTTTTGCAAAATGTTTAAGACGCCGTATCCATCCAGCAATGGCGTCCGTACATTGCAAACTATTAAGTCAGGCTTTTCCTTTAAAGCAATATTTACGCCCTCAACTCCGTCATTGGCATGCAATACTGAATAATTGTCCAACTCAAGAATGGCGCTAATGCTCGTTGCAACATCAGAATTGTTTTCAATGACAAGAATATTAGGCACGGGTGAAGATTTTGTCAAGACAAACTGAAATTCCGGGAACTAATTCTAAAACAAGAATCGCCCTTAAAATGTTCTCAAGTTGCCACTGGAAATCCTATTCGTTATTTCACCGGCCTTTCTTTATATGCCGCAAATTTACAGCGGTTCGGAGAGTTGTTGCCTAAGTATGGGCAAATAGAATATGAATATATTTAATGTATTTGTGATTGTAAGTTGTATTGCCTTGGAAAAGATTGTTTTGACTATATATCGTTTTTAAATTTTAGTCTTCGCAGCTCTCCTCCCGGTAACTACAAACTCCTTTGCGCAAGCTTAACCGCATAACCAATAAGAGCTTTATACTACGATTAACCCTCAAGCAAGGAATTCCCCGTTCGATTACTTCTCAGTGACCAATGATGAAGCTCCATTGAACTACATCTTCCCCACTTCGTTCACCACCAACTGTGTCAGACGTAGATGTTGACTTTTATTTTAAAGCAGCCTCCGGTTAGTACGTCCATGCATTTTCATACGCCTCAATGATCACATCCTTTACCACGCCGATGTCATTTGAAATGGAGTTCGTATTCCACGCCAGCTGCACATTATTGGGGAAATGCGCGATCATTGTGTTGGTGCCGCGGAATTTACTGTCATACGCCATACCGGCTTTAAAGTAGTAGGTTCCCTGCCGCCCCCTGTATTTGCTGTCGAATCCCATGAGCTTGTTTTTCATGCGCTGTAACATCGCGTCAGAAACGAATTTTTTTGATTCCGCTGCTGCATGAACAAGGGCCAGCTCCTTTGCACTCATGTACCAGTTGCCCGCACCGCCAGATTTATAGTTTGTATAAATTGAAATGCCATGGTGAACGGGTGCTGAATAATTGTAGTAGAGCGTTTGGCTGCTCCCCGGGGAATTGGGATTCCAGACCGGGCCCAGGCTGTTCCAGGGGCATAGGTCAACCAGATAGTAGTTGGAAATGCCGGCAGGACCGAGAATCACCTGGCGCACGTAGCTCCGGTAGAACTGCGATACTGCTTCGTCCGCATTGTTGTCTGACATTGGCGCGTACCAGCCCGCGCCGTTTACGATACAGGCAAGCAAAACCCGGCAAAGATGATAATTTACCGCGGCGTTTTTAAAGTAAGCATCGCCGTAACCCGTGGTAGCCGTTTGCATGGTTTTGCGCAGCGAAGTGTAATCGTAACCAATGTATTTCAATCCGGATGTATGTGACAACAGGTGCGCAATGGTAATTTTCCTGTTAGATGCTGGAATGTTCCAATTGGTCGGCAACAACTGCCAAACATAGGCGTTTTCGTCCATGCCTTTGGCTTCCAGCGCTTTTAAAATTGCAAGCGCAGTGATGGTTTGTGTGGCCTCCGACGTTCCCTGGCGCGTAGTAGGCAAATAGGGATGTTGCCCGTCCATCAGCCGACGGGAGTCGCCCGCTGTAATCGTTGTTACCACCGCTCCGTTGAATGCAATCGCAAATCCAAATCCTATTGTTTTGCCCGTGAAACGATTCATCAGGCCCTGGGTGAAAAGCGATGGGTTGAACTTGAGGGACGCGCCCGGTTCCTTGGCCAGCGCAATGTCCGGTTTTTTTGAAGAATGATCTCTTCCTGCTTTTCGCAACCTGCCTGCAAGGCGCCGGCGAACAGCATTATCGCGGCGGATTTTTTTAGTAACGTTTTCATTTGTGTGGTTTGAGGTTCTTGCCGCAAAGATGTAGTGCGACCGGTAGAAGATGGATGCTGTTTTAATGAATGAAGCTGTTGGGTTAACAAAAACAGGAATAATAAAAGTGCATCCCTTTCCTCCCCCGGACGAAATCAGTTTGACTGTTAGTTGAAAATTAGGGGATCCCTTAACGGGCGATATTGAATTGTTGTAATTTATAATGCAATACATATATGTAAGTATTATACTATTTTCAGCTTCTAAATTTATTCTAAATCGTATCCGTAATTTTGCTTCTATGAAACTCCTGGTGATCGAGGACGAAAAAGAGCTTGCAAACGATATTGTCAGTTATCTCGCAGACTACACCTGCGAAATAGCGGCCAACTATACGCAGGCATTGGAGAAAGTTGAAATCTACACCTACGACTGCATTCTGCTCGACCTTACATTGCCTGGTGGCGACGGCCTCCGTTTACTTAATGTGCTGAAGAGAGAAAAGCGGAACGACGGTGTCATCATCATTTCCGCCCGGAATGCAATAGAGGACAAGATCATCGGCCTGACCAACGGAGCTGATGATTACATTGGCAAGCCCTTTCACCTGCCGGAACTCGCTGCCCGTATATATTCCGTCATCCGGCGAAAGCAATTTTCGAATTCCAATATATTGGACCTGAACGAAATGAGGGTAGATCTGCTATCGAGGAAAGTATTTGTAGCAGGTGCTGAAGTATTACTTACAAAGAAGGAACTCGATCTGTTGCTGTATTTTATTGGCAATAAAAATAAAGTGATTTCGAAGGGGGCTTTGGCGGAACATCTTTCTGGCGATATGGCTGATATGTTCGATAGTCACGCTTTCGTGTACGCGCATATCAAAAACCTCAAGCGCAAGCTCATTGAGGCCGGCTATGGTAATTATCTCAAAAATGTATACGGGACTGGTTACAAATGGGAAATATGAAAAATTTGCTCGACAGAAACCTGAAAGCTTATATTATTTATGCCCTGGTGGTGTTCCTGTCAAGCGTTCCGGCTTATTTTCTTATTATGGACTTTATTTGGCGCTCGGAATTGCATGAGCACAATGAAATAGTGGCATTCAGAGCTAAGGAGAGATTTAAACGGCTTGCCAACGACCCGGCTGCACTTCACAGGAGCATCGAAACCTGGAATAGCATCCAGCCGGAGGCCGCAATTATGCCGGTAAACGCCATGGATGAAGACAGCGTGTATACCATTTACCGAGAAATTCGCCTCGCCGGGCACGAGGAGCTGGACAGATTTCATGGGCTAATCACTTATTTTATAGTCGGCGACCAGGCATTCCGGATCACCATCGAAACTAATATTGAAGAATCTTACGAGACAATTGCGGCCATCACAGCCGTTACCGCGGTGTTTTTCTTTTTGCTGCTGGGAGGATTTCTGCTACTGAATAAAAAGCTTTCGCGGAGATTGTGGGCGCCATTCCATGAAACCGTCGGTAAACTGGAGGCATACGATCTGAAAAGTCAAACGCAGATTTTATTGCCCGAAACCAATATCATAGAATTCGAAGCTTTACAGGCCGGTATCCGTAAGCTGATTAGCGGCAATATCGCAGCGTATCGCGAGCAAAGGGAATTCACCGAAAATGCCTCCCATGAATTGCAAACACCACTGGCGATTGTTCAATCGAAGCTCGATTTGTTCCTGCAAACGGATGGGCTGACCGAAGCGCAATCCGGCATTATCGAAGAAGCCAACCACTCATTGTCGCGTGTTTCGCGCATCAACAGAAACCTTGTGTTGCTGGCTAAAATCGACAACGGTCAGTTTGCTGCGGAAGAATTGTTGGAATTATTGCCGGTTACCCGGGAATTGAGCCAGGAAATGGAGGATTTTCTGGCAGAAAAACATATCCATTTGGTGTTGGACGCGCATTCACGCGGCGCTGTTACAGGCAACCGGGCATTGGTAGAAATCATGCTCACCAATCTGTTCATGAATGCAATCAGGCATTCTCCGTATGAAAGTGAGATCCGGATCAGCATTTTTGACAACATGATCGAAGTCGCTAATTCAGGTACGCAGCCGCTACCTGAAGACAAACTATTCAAACGGTTCTCCGCTGCCGCGGTGCACTCAACCGGAACGGGCCTCGGGCTGGCGATTGTACGGCAGGTTTCCCTGCTGTACGGCTGGCAGGTAGGATACAGGTTCTCGGATGGCATGCACCGTTTTACCGTTGGATTTGCCGGCGGAAGTGAAACATAACATAATATTCAAGCTTTATGTATTACAGAATTTTTAGATGGCAGGTTTTATTGATCCTGCTGTCAGGTACTTCCTTTGCCCAGGAAATCATACAGCCGCCGATTCCTGTCGACAGTCAATACCATATGCGCCCCCTCAACTTCCGTAGGGCGCTATTCATGCCGGCGTCCTTCATCCTGGCAGGTGTTGCGATTAACGGGAATGGCAACGAAGGATTTAAAAAAGAGCTGGTGGAAGAGCGGAACGAACATATCCCAACCTTCCAGACCCATATTGACAATTACCTGCAATACGCACCCATAGCCATCGTTTATGGGCTGGATGCTGCGGGTATCTCCTCGCGGACAGATATCCGTAATCGGACTGCCATCCTCATAAAAGGCGAAGCGCTCATGTCCGCCTCAGTATCACTGCTGAAAAACACCACTCACCAACTCCGGCCCGACGGATCAACTTACAATTCTTTCCCATCTGGTCATACGGCGCAAGCCTTCGCTGCAGCTACTTTCCTGTCCGAAGAGTATAAACATCGTTTTCCCTGGATGCCGTATGCCGCTTATGGCATGGCTTCTGCGGTGGGCGGGTTCCGCATGGCCAATAACCGGCATTACGTCAGCGATGTGCTGGTAGGTGCCGGCATCGGCATTCTTTCAATGAAAATGGCTTACTGGACGCATCAATACAAATGGCGGAAGAGAAAGCCGGTAGTCGATCAGTTTTAACCTGCGTGATATTACGCCCGGAAATTTTCTAAACAATACTGACATGTTCACTCTTCGCAATAAAAACTATCGGCCCCTGGCTGGATTTGCGGCCATGTTCCTGGCATTTTCCACCGGACTGCGGCTGGTATTACTGATCATCTCTTTCAAAAATGCGGATCTGACCATCCTTGCCTTCTTGCGTATCTTTGGTTTCGGGTTGCTGTTCGACATAGGTGTAGCGTCCTTTTTCCTGCTGCCATATGGGATGTACCTGCTGATTTTGCCTCCGCGCTGGAGCGGTAGCCTGCTCAACCGTATCGTTACGCCGGTGTTCTTTTTCTTAGGCACACTGATACTGATGTTTTCCTTCTTCGCCGAGTTCACTTTCTGGCTTGAATTTGAAAGCCGCTTCAATTTCATCGCCGTAGATTACCTGGTTTACACTTACGAAGTGGTCCGGAACATTAACGAATCTTATCCGCTGCCAGTCCTCATCAGTTGCATGGTGGCTGTAACGGGCATTATCACCTGGGCATTCGCCTATTCAGGGATATTCCGTTCCGCATATTTCGGTGTTACGCCTTTTAGTAAACGGGCGGGATTTTTTATCGGATTATTGTCCGTCGCTGGTATCTATGCTACTTTTATCGGGAACGGGCTGCCGGAGCGCGGGCGTAATCGTTACCAGGATGAACTGGCCAAAGCTGGAATCTACTCTTTCTTTTCCGCTTTCAGGAACAACGAGCTGAATTTCGACCACTTCTACTATTTGATGGATGATAAGGAAGCCTTCGCTACTATCCGGGACGCCCTGCAGGAGCCAAACAGCCAATTCCTGCGGGACGGGGCATCCATTTGGCGGCGTATCCGGAACAAAGGGCCGGAAATGCACCCCAACGTGATTCTCGTTACGATTGAAAGCCTGAGCGCTGACTTCCTGGCCCGTTTTGGGAACAGGCAGCACCTAACGCCAGTATTGGATTCATTAGCGAGGGAAAATGTTGTGTTCGACAGTATGTACGCTACAGGTACACGGACGGTCCGCGGGATGGAAGCACTATCTCTCGCTGTTCCTCCCACACCAGGCAGCAGCATCGTGCGCCGCCCGGGAAACGCGAATCTCTCGACCGTAGGTGCCCTTTTCCGCTCCAAGGGATACACGACCAGTTTCCTTTACGGAGGAGATGGATTCTTTGACAACATGAATGCATTTTTCGGCAACAACGGGTATAATATCATCGACAAGGGCAGGAATTTGGTATTGGGCGACAGATTCAATGCTTCGCGGACACAAATTCCAGATAGCCTGATTCACTTCAGCAATGCGTGGGGTATTTGTGACGAGGATCTCTATGCGGCCGTGATTCGTGACGCCGGAGAGCAATATCGGCGTGGCAAGCCCTTCTTCGACTTCGTCATGACAACCTCAAATCACCGCCCGTTCACGTATCCCGATGGTAAAGTTGGCTATCCTTCGGGATCCGGACGTGAGGGGGCCGTCCAGTACACAGATTACGCGATCGGTCAATTTTTGGAAGCCGCCCGGAAAGAACCCTGGTTTTCAAATACTGTCTTTGTTTTTGTGGCAGACCATTGCGCCAGCAGTGCTGGAAAGAACGAGATCGATGTCGCGAAATATCACATTCCTGCCATCATCTGTAATCTTCCGAACATGCATCCAGATTCCATTCAGCAACGATGTTCCCAGATCGACCTGTTTCCTACATTATTTGGCCTGCTGTCCTGGAACTACAACAGCAATCTGTATGGCCTGGACGTGCGGCAGCCGGGATACCATCCCCGCATTCTGCTAGGAACGTATCAAAAGCTGGCTTACATGGAAAATGACAGCATGATCATTCTGTCTCCGCAGCGGCGTGTTGAAACGATGCGTTATTCAACGGTGAACGATAGCCAGTCACCAATACCGGCTGATGATAGGATCGTCCATAAAGCGACTGCATACTATCAAACTGCATACAGATTATTCAAGAATGGAGGATTGAGAGAAGGTCGTCAGTGAGCGAAGTCCGGTTGCCGTATGCGGTTGCGAAGTCCATAAAAAATTGCAAGCCCAAAAGCGCAGGCCATCCGACCTGCACTTTTCGGATTAATACCCGGATCAGCGACGGTTAATCTTTAAGCCCCAAATAAGCTTTAACCGCGCTATAATCGCTCCAGTTAACATCGGAGCCGGCGTGGCGGGCAGCCGTACCACCGGGTACAATCATATACCGGTGTTGAAGATACTTTTTACCGTTGGCAGTGTAGGTACTGGGATCCACGTTGGCATCTATTGTCAGTTCGCCGGCGCTTGCCACAAACCGGATGACAAGCCCGCTCTGCTCCACATAAGGCAACGGTGCGATTACGGGGTCTGAGGCGTCATTTAAGTTGATGTATACTTTTACATCAGCGGTGGCCAGCAGCTGGGCGGTCAGTTTTGGTGCAGGGATAATGGCGTAAAAGCCAATCGTATCAACGGTGCCGCCGGAGGTATGAATGGTGTCTGCTTCATACATGACATCCAGCCAATCGGAGTAAATGATGCCGTTAGTGCCAGGCGTACCGGGATCACCTTTGTCACCTTTTTCGCCGGCAGTACCGGCTGGCCCGGCATCACCATCCTTGCCGCAGGCGCTCACCAGGAAAACAGCGGATACTAATAATATCAGCATCGGTAATTGGGATAATTTCATCTTGTTGTGGTTTTTAAAATGCTAAACAAAATAGGTAATTCCCCTTTCTAATTAACAACGATTTTCACCTCCTTCCACCCTGAAAATCACTTTTTATCCTGCGTATGCTCCCGGAAACCGCTATGGATGCCGCCGGTATTAAAATAGCGATACGAAAATAAACCCAGACATATTAATAGGCGCCACTTGAAAGGTTTACGCACAAATTACCCGCGCTGGGGAGTGCCGCTATGCGGGAAAACAGAACATTTTACCGCCTTTTTAAGTATAACACCAAAGTCGTCTCGGACAACATTAAAACCTATTCGCCGAAAAAAAGCCTGAATCAATACTTTTCTTTCCGAAAGAGGTAACCCAGCTGCGGCTTCGGCCGGAAATTGCCTGTCATCCCTCGTCGGACTCCATCCAGCTCCATCTGCTAAATTGGTTGGCGGATGAAATCAATTATCAGAAGGATCATGCGGCCTTAAGCTGTGCCGGCTCCACCGGGGGAAAGGTTTCAAGGTGAAAATCGGCTGTACGGTAGCCGAAATCCGATTTTTCCTGAAAACGTTTTGTGATACTGGCGTCGTGCTGAGCAATAAAAATTTAATCCCATAGCGTTCCATCCCGCATTTCCCGACAGAAGTGTAACGGATCAAAGAGGGCACGTACTAATGCTGGTGCCCGCCGGTGTTCGTCTGTTTGGCCAGTATAAAGAAGGCCCCCTTCACCACCACCTGCGCGCCTGCTGGAATCTCCTTCAGCGGGGTGACTTCCGTATATCCCACGTCCGTTGTGCCTTTGGCCACCGGGATCCGCTCGAACGTCAGGCCGCTGGCCGGCGCCGCTTTTTCCGGCTCTTTATGGTCATGCGGCTCCGCGGCGTCGTGATCATGCTCTTCACCGCCTTCGTCGTGGTGGTCATGCGCGGCATGCGCATCGGTAACGATGAAGATGTAATCCTGGCCCTGATGGCTGACCAGCGCTTCCGTGGGCACGGTGGGAACAACGGCTTTTTCAAGGCTGATGAGAGCGGTAATGCCCATGCCGTCGATCAGGCCCGTTTTATCCCCTTTTACCATCGCGTGGACGCTGACGGCCTTGCTTTCGCCTTCGAATGAGGACCCCAGCGAGAAAATTTCCGCGTCGTATTCTTTACCGGGATTGTTCGTCAGCGTGAAGTGGATGAGCTGGCCCTTCCGGAGCCTGGGCAAATCCTTCTCAAAAACGAACAAATCCAGGTGCAGCTGGCTGTTGTCGACCACTTCCGCCACCGTCGTATTCACATCCACCGCGCTGCCAAGGTTTACGGAAATATTGCTGACAACGCCATTAATTGGGCTGCGCAGACTGATCACCGAAACCAGCTTGCCGGTGGATAGGTTGTCGGTATTAATACCCATCAGCCCGATCTGTTCTTTCAGCGCGGCACGGCGTGTCCGGAGTTCGGATAACGAGGATTCGGCGGCCTGGAGGTTTTTCAAAGCCCCGGCGTTTCCGCTCGTCAGTTCCTGCTGACGGGTCAGCTCCTGCTGCGCGAGTTGAATTTTGGGCTGGATGGCCAGGAACTCTTCCTGCAACATCAAAAATTGCGGATTGGCAATTGTGGCGATCACCTGCCCCTTCGTTACCGTATTCCCCGTCTGCACCAGCAGCGATCTGATTACCCCGCTGTAAATGGAATGGATGGTAGCCCTGTTCTGATTTGGTACTTTCAGCACGCCATTCGCTTTCAGGGAAGCGGTCAGCTGTTTCCGCTCAATGTTACCCAGCCGGACGCCGATACTTTTCATTTGTTCGTTGGTGAGGGAAGCCGTGTTTTCACTTTCATGTTCGTGTTCATGCGCTTCGCCCCCACTTTCGGCTGGACGCTCCTGTCCGCCTTTGCCTGCACATGAAATGAGGGTAGCTGATAAGGAAAAATAAACCAGGAAAATCAATATTCTGTTCATCTGAATCGGATTGATATTATTGATGGATGAAATAGTTATAGTTAATGACAGACTGATTGTAGGTATTCAGGTTGTCGAGGTAATTGCGCTGGATGTCGATGGCCTGGGAAAGGAATTGTGATAATTCCGCGAAACTGATTTCACCGGCGCGGTAAGCCAGCGTGGCGGCTTTCAGGATCTCATTGGCCTGGCTTAAACCGGTAGTTTCATAAAACTTCAGCATGCTGGCGTTCTTCTCCACTTCTTTCCACGCATTGGCGCGCTGCGTATTGAAGACCTGCAGATTGTATGCGAATTGCTTCTCCCGGACACTGGTTTCCGCCCTGGCCACCCGCACCTTATTTTTATAGGAACCGGCGCCCAGCAGCGGAAACGACGCCGTAACGGAGAATCCCGTAAATGGATCATTCAAACCATACAGCCGCTGGCTGAAGAACCTGCCGGAAAACTCCGGCATATTTTCATTCCGCGCCACGGCTACGCCCGCTTGCGCAATGGACACGTTCTGGCGTTCAAGCTGTATAACGGGATGCAGGCTGTCGGCCAGCCACTGCGGGACCGGAAGCTTCTCCAGCGGCTCATCAACCGGCAGGGTGCTTTCTTCCGTATTCAACACCTGGCGAAGGAGCGCCTGTTGCATCTGGATATCCTTATCCGCCTGCGCGATTTGCGCTTCCAGTTCCTTCAGCCGCACCATAGCGGCGATGCTGTCGAGGCCTGGACTGTCGCCGGTTTTGACTTTTAATCGGGCCGCATCCGAGAGCGACCTGTAAATGCTGTCGAGCCGCTGGAAAAGAGCGCGTTTGTCTTGCAGAAACCATAACTGATAATATATGCTACGGACTTCCCGCTTCACGTCGGCATCAATTACTGCGGCATTCACCTGCGCATATTTCAGTTGTTCGCCGTACAATTTTTTCTGGGACGAATAGAGCCCGGGCCATGCGACGCCCTGGGAAACGCCGATTTTGAGGATGCCGGTTTTATCACTGGGGCGGTAGTCTTCATTCTCAGCAAATATTCCTGTTTTGGGCAGCAGGCTGGCGGTTCTGACCTGCGCTTTCCCTTTGCCGATCATTTCCTGACCTACTGCGTATTGCAGGTTCCCTTTGGCTGCTTGCATGACTTCCTGGATGGTAGCGCGTTTACCGGGCGCTTCCTGCGCGCGGGCGCTCACGCTCGTCAGGGAAACGGCAGTGAACAGTAGGATCATGGTGGCGGAAGGCTTCAGTTTCATGCCGCCGCCTTTCCCGGAAAACAGGATGTAGATCAGGGGCAATACCACCAATGTCAGGAATGTGGCGGATACGAGCCCGCCGATGACAACGGTGGCCAGCGGTTTCTGCACTTCCGCCCCGGCGCCGGTGGACAGAGCCATGGGGATAAAGCCGAAAGAAGCCACGGTAGCTGTCATCAACACCGGCCGCAGCCTGATTTTGGTGCCTTCGAGCACCCGGGCGATTACGTCGTTCATACCTTCTTTTTCGAGTTGATTGAATGTGCTGATCAGCACGATGCCGTTCAATACCGCCACGCCAAAAAGCGCGATGAACCCAACGCCGGCGGAGATGCTGAAGGGCATGCCCCGCAACAGCAGCGCCAACACCCCGCCGATGGCGCTCATGGGAATGGCGGTGAATATGAGGGCCGCTTCCTTAAACGATCGGAAAGTAAAATAGAGCAGCATGAAAATCAGCGCCAGCGATACCGGTACGGCAATGCGCAGCCTGGCCGAGGCTTCCTGCAGATTTTCGAAGGTGCCGCCGTAGGTCAGGTAGTAGCCAGTGGGCAGCAGCCTGGTCGCGGAGAGCTTTTCCTGTATCTCTTTCACCACGCTTTCCACATCCCGGTCGCGCACATTGAAACCCACCACGACCCTGCGTTTCCCTTCTTCCCGGCTGATCTGCGCGGGACCTTCCTTAACCGCCACGGTAGCGATCTGGTCGAGGGGAATCTGGTTGCCGTCGGGCAACGCGATATAGAGATTGCTGACATCTTCGATAGAACTGCGGTGGGCGCTGTCCAGCCGTACTACCAGGTCGAATTTCCTTTCATTCTCAAAAACCACGCTGGCGGCTTTTCCGGCGAAAGCGGTGCTGACGGTCGTGTTGATATCGGAAATGTTCAATCCGTACCCCGCGATTTTGGCGCGGTCGTAAGCGATGGTAATCTGCGGGAGTCCGGTTGTGCGTTCTATTTGCGGCGCAGTGGCGCCTTTGACGCCCTGCACTACCGCCGCCACTTTGGGCGCGAGCATGGCGAGCGTGTCGATGTTTTCACCGAATATTTTGATGGCTACGTCCTGGCGAACGCCTGTCATCAGTTCGTTGAACCGCATCTGGATGGGTTGGGACGCTTCGAAGAAAACGCCGGGGATCACTTCCAGCTTCTCCAGCATGCGTTCCGCCAGCTCGGCGTAGCTTTCATCGGAATCCCATTCTTTTTGCGGTTTGAGGGTGATGATCAGGTCGGAAGCTTCCGGCGGCATGGGGTCTGTTGGCACTTCCGCCGTGCCGGTTTTGCCTACCACCATTTTTACCTCCGGGAACGATTTGATGATCCGGCTCGCTTGCATGGAAGTTTCGATGCTTTGCGACAAGGAAGAACCCTGCGGAAGAATGCAATGGAATGCGTAATCCCCTTCCTGGAGCTGCGGGATGAACTCCCCTCCCATCCTGCTGAAAATCAAAAACGCAACCGCCATAAAAAACATGGCGATGCCGACAACAAGATATTTGAATTTAATGGCGGCGCGAAGCAGCGGCGCATATTGGCGTTGGAAGAAGTCCATCATCCTGTCTGCGAAAGTCCTTTTACCGGGGAATTGCTTCGGGAGTATCAAAGCCGACATCATGGGGATGTAAGTCAGGGAAAGAATGAGCGCGCCCAGGATGGCGAAGCCCACCGTTTGCGCCATGGGGCGGAACATCTTGCCTTCGATGCCCACCAGCGACAAAATGGGAATGTAAACGATCAGGATGATGATTTCGCCGAATGCGGCGCTATTCCGGATTTTGGATGCGGAGAGGAAAACTTCTTCATCCATTTCCGCCTGCGTCATCCTCACCTGCGATTTCCGTAAACCGAGATGGTGCATCGTAGCCTCCACGATGATCACGGCTCCATCCACGATCAGCCCGAAATCAATGGCGCCAAGGCTCATGAGGTTGGCACTCACGCCGAAGAGGTTCATCATCCCCAGCGCAAACAACATGGACAATGGGATGGCGGACGCGACGATCAGTCCGGCGCGCATGTTGCCAAGGAAAACCACCAACACGAAAATCACGATGAGTGCGCCTTCTATCAGATTGGTTTTTACGGTATTGATCGCGCGGTCCACAAGCCCTGTGCGGTCGGCATACGCTTCGATCTCGATGTCTTCTGGCAGGGAAGCCTTGATGGTTTCCATCTTTTCCTTTACCCGTGCCACCACTTCGGCGCTGTTGGCGCCTTTAAGCATCATCACGATACCGCCGACGGCTTCTTTGTCGCCGTTATAGGTAAGCGCTCCGTAACGCACCGCGCTGCCGAGGCGCACCTCCGCCACGTTCTTTACCAGTACAGGAATGCCGTTAACGTTCTTAACGACGATATTGCCGATGTCTTCCAGGTTGGTCACGAGCCCGATCCCGCGGATGAAATAAGCGTTCGGTTTTTTGTCGATGTAAGCACCGCCGGTGTTTTCGTTGTTGGTTTGGAGTGCGGTGAAAATTTCCGGGATGCTGACATTCAGCGCTTTGAGGCGCGCGGGATTCACCGCCACTTCATATTGCTTCACCAATCCGCCGAAGCTGTTCACTTCTGCGATCCCGGGCGTGCCGTAAAGCTGGCGGGCTACGATCCAGTCCTGCATGGTACGCAGGTCCATCGCGGAATATTTTTCCTCGCTTCCTTTTTTGGGGTGGATGATGTACTGGTAGATTTCGCCCAGGCCGGTGCTTACTGGCGCCAGTTCCGGTGTACCCATGCCGCGGGGGATTTTTTCTTCCGCCTCTTTCAGTTTTTCGTTGATTAGCTGTCGTGCGAAATAAATATCGATATCGTCATGAAAAACGACGGTGATGACAGATAAACCGAACCGGGAAATAGACCGCATTTCTTCCAGGTTGGGAAGGTTGGCCAGGCTTTGCTCGATGGGATAAGTGATCAGCTGTTCCACTTCCTGGGATGCAAGCGTGGGCGCGCGGGTGATGATCTGGACCTGGTTGTTGGTGATGTCAGGGACTGCGTCGATGGGCAACCGGCCGGCGCTCCATATGCCCCAGGCCACCAGCGCCAGCGTCATCATTCCAATAATCAGTTTATTCTTTATGGAAAAACTAATGATTCTGCTTAGCATGTATGTACGAATGGTTAGTTATGATAGATGTAGCAACAGCACACCGTTCCGCCAGTGCCGGTATCATCGGAGCTGCCGATTGGAAACTTTACTTCCCGTAAGACACACTGTTTCCTGCATTCCATACCGGAAAAGGGCATGACATGGAATTACGCCCGCCTCATTTTCGGGTGCGGAAATGATCAATTAAGAAAACGGCAGCTGGAACGGCTGAGATTAAGCCAGTTGGGGAGGTTGGAATATCGGGAAGGATTGCTCCGGATAAGATTGGCTATGATAGCAATTGTAAGCAGATAGTGCACCAGGTACGGAAAGATCGACACTAACATGTTGGTGCACGAATGTTACGACAGAACAGCAGGAACAAACGCAAAGCGGTGAACAGCCATCGCTATGATGGCTATGATGGTTGTCAGCTTCTTCCTGCACGGTGCTGTACTGATCATGCGCATCTGCACCGCCGTTCATGCCTAAACCCTGGTCTGCACAAGGGATACAGCTCAGGATAAGCATCACGAAAGATAATATGACGGCAACATATCGCATGTTCACAAAACTATCGAATTCCGGATGAATTAAACACCGGTATACATAGGAAAATTAATGAAGGCGTGTTGCATTTATGTGTGCATCGGATTGATTATCAATTTATTGTTGTATGTTTTCACAGGGAAGATTATCCTGATGATGAACCTGGTATTGCAGACATGTTGCAGTAGCCGGCATTTCAAAAAAGCGGCGTATGCAACGAACTGAAATCCGTTGACACGCTGCCGTCTTTCGCAGCTTCCAGGTACAGCCAATAATGCATGGGCTGTTCGGGAACCCTGAGCGTGAGGGACCAACCCTCTCCTACCTGCTGTATGCGGAAAGGATTGCCGTAACCATCTGTCTGAACAAGATACCATTCAAACCGTAACCGGTCCGTATCAGGAACGGTAAAACGCCAGCCGTTGCCGGTGCTGACAAGCGCATTGTACGTCAGCTGGCTTCCGGGAAGTGTAGTGCGGGAAGGCCGGAGGATTTTTACTTTAGGTAAAGGCGCCTGCGCGGGCGAATGGCTCCATAGTCCGGTGAGCAGGTGCAGGTCTTTCTTGTATCGCCCCTGCAGGTCGGTGAGGCCGTCGAACGATACGAAGTTGCGGTTTTCCAGGTCCTGCCAGTTCGTGAGGAATGCCGGCGTTGGCGGCAATTTGGCAAATGCGGAGACGGGCATCCTGTTGATGAAACAGGGAAAGTTGCCGGCCAGCAGACGTGAAAGCCCGCTGGTATCGCCGGTGGCTTCCACGCCGAAAGCATCTATAGCAGGGAGTTGCAGCCGGAGCCAGGGCATGCTTTCCGGAAGCCCGGGATACATATGCAAATCGGTCGTCACCACCCTGGAAGGGTCCGCCGCCTTGATCGCCGCCGCGAGGCCTTCCAGCCATTGAAGGTATCGTTGCTGCTGGTAAAGCAACGCCGGCTTGAAATGGTATTGCGACAGTTCCTGCCAGGCATTATTCCCCAGGTGCCACGCCGTGATAACGGTATCGCTCCGCCGCCCGGCCACGGTGCGGAGAATGCTTGCCTGCATCCGCGTAAGCGACGAACTGTCTTTATCCATATCCGTTACATCCGGCAGCCAGAATCCGTAATGTACGCGGATGCCGTGACTACCCGCTTCCGCGAGTACGTTGCGATCGTAAACGCCGGGCCCATACCGGCGGATGGTGTTTACGCCCAACTGCTGCATCTGCTGCATGTCGCTGGCCGTTTCCCGGCGGGTGAGCACATGCCGGTTCCCGAACCATTCTTCTCCTTTCTGGTAAAGCAACCCGCGGATACTGTCCGGCAGCAGGTGGTGTACGGCGGTAGAGGATGTTGTGATTTGGGAAATGGATGCGATGGCGGCCACCGGACCATGGAGCCGAGGATAATTGTTCAGCGCCGTCAGCACTGGCATGGGTTGTCGGATCGTCCAGTCGATGTACCTTGAAGAATCTCCCGGAGGTACATTGGTATCATGTGCGGTATTGAAAAATACCTGGGCATGGATTTCAGGAAAAAGCAGACTGATGTCGCGGAATGCATCGCTGAGCCAGCGCGACTGATTGCCGGCATCCGCCGCTGAGCCCATTTCCGCCACCATCACCGGCAATCCCGAGCGGAAGAGGGGCAGGCGGTGGAAAGGCGCATACAATTTCTCGAAGGCATACCATTCGTTGCCGCCATGCGCCGGCCCGTAGTTGAGGATGGTAACGCCCAGCCAGTCCACATACGCTTTGCCGGGAAACCAGGTTTCGGCGTTGGATGCCTTCCACGGGTTCCATACCCAGATCGCATTGATGGCGCCACGCCGCTGGAAAAGTGTGTGTACATATTGCCACGCCGCTTTGAATTCGTCGGGAGTATTACCGCCGGAGGGCGACCAGGGATATGCGGGATTATCCGCTTCATGCGCAAACCGGAGGAACAAGGGCCGGTTCAATGCTTTTACCTGGTCCGCGAACCGTTCAAGGTAACTATCGAAAATGCCGGTTGGGATGAGTGACAGTACTTTCTGCTCCTGGCCCAGCCCGTCGATGCTGTGGCCGAATCGCGACCGCCAGGGTTCCCAGGTGATCATGGGCACGGATCCGTCGTTGTAAACCGCCGCCAGGGTATCGGGAAGCAAGTGCTCCGGGCCATTGCCCCACGCGATGTACATCGATGTAATCTGCATGCGCGGCATGCCCTTGCCCGAAGGGTTATAAACGCCTGTATAGAAGATGTTATGCCGGGGGGCGGTGAAATGTTTGTAACGCCCTGCTGCCCGGTTGTTAGCCACCAACTCAGCACGATAGCTGCCAGCAACAAAGGCAGCCCGAGTTTGCGGATACCGCTGTACAAGTGGATATGACGGAACACCCAAAACTGTTTTTTCAATAATAATGGATAGATCAGCAGCGTTTTTACCCAATCGTAACGGTCAGGAATTTTCCTTAGCTGCAGGCTGGCGATGATATTGAATACCATGATCAGGCAGTTGATGCCCGCGATCGCCGCCATAAAAAGCGTGTAAGGATTCCAGTCAGCTTGCAACCCATATACGATCGCCGCCATCGATATCACCAGCACAAAAATATTGGGGATATTCAGCCGCCAGTCGTCGGGCCCGGAATCGTCTTTCGGCGTGGGAAGGTACGGCACTTTTTTCCGGGCGATGGTATAGACGAATCCCAGCAGGTATATCCACCAGGTACCGATGAACAGCAGGCCGCCGACCACATGGAAGCCGCGCTCATTTTCTTCCATCACCCAGCGTTGCACGTAATGACGGATCAGCACAACCGACGCGATGGCGGGTAGCGCCAGCAGTGAAAACTCCACCAGGTCCGCCCGGAAAGGAATATAACCCGTCACCAGCGAAACTACCGGCACGATGAAGTTGATGAGAAATACGATGCCGGCCAGATAATGCAGCGGGATGGTGCCATAGTGCAGCCGTTGCAGCCAGGTGAACTGACGGAACAATTTCGGATAGGCGGTCACCAGCAATTCAAACGTACCCCTCGCCCATTTCAGCTGCTGGGCATAATACGCGGAAAGCGTGTTGGGTACCAGCCCGCGAGTCAACACTACCGGCACGTAGCGCGATTTCCATCCTTTGGCGTGCAGTTGCATGGCGGTGTGCATGTCTTCGGCCAGGCCGCTGGCATGCCCGCCGATGGAATCCAGCGCGGCCCTGCGGAAGGTACAGTTGGCGCCGATGGCCAGCACCGTGCCGTAGCTGTTCATGGTGCACATGATCGGACCGTAAAACTGGAACGTTTGCTGGGCTGCTCCTTTGGCGATAAGGCTGTCGCCCAGGTTGCTGTATGCCTGCACGATCTGCACGAAACCGATTTCCGGATCGTTGAAGTGATGCACCACGGCGTCGAGGAAGCCGGGAGCGGGCACATGATCAGGGTCCAGCACCACACAAAGCTCTCCGGTGGCGTATTGCAGGGCGTTATTGATGTTCCCGGCCTTCGCGTCTTTACGGCTGGTGCGGGTTACGTGCCGCACGCCGAGTCGCGCGCAAACTTCTTTGAGGTAGGGGTCGTTCGCTTCGTCGCAGAGCCAGGCAGTATGTGGATATTTCATGGCCCTGATGGCAGTGAGGGTTTCCTCGATCATCTGGTAGGGCTCGCCGGGAAAATAAGTGGTGAGCACGTCAACTGTAAACGGATGTTGCGGCTGCGCAGCGGCAGGGATGCGGATAGCGGCATAATGGTACCATTCATGCAGAACGGCGAGGCAGTTGAATGTGATGGCGGCCATCAAAACCCAATACATCGGGGCGTAACCTATCTGCGTTCGTTTGAACAATACGACAAGCAGCACTCCCATGCTGAGGGTCCCCAGCAAGATCATGAGCCTGAGCGTAAACAGTTCCCGCCGCGACGGCGGAGTTACCGGTTCCAGTTTTTCCTTCATGGCGCGATTACGTAAAACGGTGTATTGGCGGATGCAAAATTGCCATATGCATCATAAGCGGTTACGAATAAACGGTACGGCCCCTCCCGCGAAGGCGCCCTGAATCTCGCCACGTTACCTTCCTGCGAAAGCAGCAGACTGTCGAGCACCGGCGGTTTCAGAGGATTCACGTAGCTGCGGTAACGGACGAACCAGTCTTCCGGCAGCAGTTCCCACTCGATCCGGAGCGAGCCGGCGCCGGGGCTTTCCAACAGCAGCGACGCGGAATGTTCGGTGCCCGGACTGAGCAATATATTATCCCTGGCGCCCTTGTCGTCGAGCAGCATGTACCGGAGCCTGGGGGCTTTATGTGCGGGCCACTGTCCGGTCCAGATGTACTGCATCGTTTGCGCTGCGGGGGAAGTGTTGCCATGCGGGGAAAACATGCCGAACCAGGTGTGCGTAACCTCCTGCTTTTGCCCCCAGTAGAACACGCAGGCGCCCAGGAAGCGGGGATCGTTGACGGGCATGTAATCCGTGTAGCGTTGTAAATATTGTTCGGCTTTTTTATTGCTCGTGTTTTCGATGGGCGCACCCCACGCGGTGGTCTCGCTTTCCCAGGGGCCGTTGATGCCCCACTCCGTAATGAGAAAAGGCCCGTCCCAAAACCAGGAAAATTTCTTCAGGTTGGTGCGCAGGTCTTTTATTTCCCCGAAGATATTCAGGGAGATAAGGTCCAGCTCCGGCACTTTCCAACGGAGATTATATATATTCCGCCTGTTGAAATTGATGAGCGCGGTGGTAACGGGATGGTCGGGATCCAGCGTATGGATCATGTCCAGCAGGTGGTTGTACGCTTTGTAAAACGGGCGGAAGCGGGGACTGTAAGGGAAATCCACTTCGTTGCCCAGGCACCACATGAGCAGTGCGGGATGATTTTTATGGCGCTCCACCACCCGGCCGAATGCCTGGCTCATGGCCGATATGGCGGCAGTATCCCGGTAGAAATCGAGGTGCCCGCTGACGGGTATCGCAAATCCGCAGATGACGGCAATGCCAGCCGCTTGTGCTTCGTCGAGCAGCTTCCCGAGCCCGGCGGTGTCCCAGGTACGGATAGTATTGCCGCCGGCGGCTTTCAATACTTCCAGCTGCCCGTTCCCGGCCGCGCCTTTGACGGTGAATGGCTGGCCGTCCCTGAAAATCGTGTATCTCCCCCCGACTCTCCGATATAAACTTTGCGCCCGGCACTAGGCGCCGGCGCCTGCCTGCAGGCTGTCATGCCTGTGCAAAACACGGCCAGGGCAATAAAGAACGCCTGTATGGGATTCAGGCGGGTTTGTAGGTGTATAGACATGCGGATTCCCTAGAACCCTATAAATATAGCGGAAACTTTTCAATTGCTGAAGGTGTCACAGCCCCGCCGCCACTTTCCTGAACCGCTTCGCCATGGAGGCCGATACGCTCTCCGGTTTGAATTTTACGTGTTTCACTTTGCCGCCCAGCAAAGTACGGTACCAAACCAACGAACCGAGGTAGCAGCCTGCGGTATTGGCATGATTGGGGTCGAAGGTGAGTTTGCCGTCGCGCCAGGCGTAACCGATGTGCAGGGAGTTGGTCTGGTTAGGAAGTTTGCCTTGCGGCGGGGCGTCATAATGGAACGAAGTATCTTTCCGGTACCGCCATTTGCGACTGGTTTCCATATCCCGGAAGGCGTCGCCCGTGGGGATGAGGGTGAGCCCCAGTTCTCCGGCTACCTGGTGGTAGGCGGCCCGCACATGCCGGTGCATCTCCGAAGCGTCGCGGGCGCGTGTTTCGCCGTTGATCTTTCCGAAAGCTTTCGCGTCGTTGCGGTAAGCCCAGATTTGGTGAATGAAGATCTGCGCGCCGGGTTGCAGCGACCGGATCAATTCCACGAGCTGACGGGCGTAGGGCGAATAAGTGGCCGGGTCTCCCGAGAGCAGGGAGTATTGCTGTATGGTGACGATATCCCAACGCCCGTCGGTCAGCAGCTCCCGGAGCGATTTTCCTTTATATGCCTTTTCCCCGGATTCCGCCAGCTTCCAGTGTCTTTCGAGGGAGCAGCCACCCAGTTCTGCGCGGCCCAGTTCCAGCTCGATTCCTCCTTCTTTCGCCAGTTGGGGCAGGAAGGCAGCGGCATTTTGGGAAAAACTATTGCCGATAATCAGGATGCGCTTTTTAATATCGCCCTGCGCGTGAACGGATACACAGATGCTTAACAGGAAAATAAGCGCCGTGTGGAATTTCGATAGCATGATGTTTCTGTTTAAGGGAGCGGCAAAATAGCGCTTACGTCCTGAAAAACATAATTTCTACGGGGGCATTTAGCGGATTTTCGTTTCCGTAGCGGTAACATTTATTTTTAATATGCGTTATATTGTACGTTTATTGCAAGCGTTCTTCGATAGAAACACATCAAATTACACAATGGGGCTCAGACAAATCATCAGAAAACTCATCAAAGCGGAAACCAACGATCCTTTCCTGAATATTTCCTATTCCCAGGAAGGGGAAGATCTCGTGCTGGGGCGGATATTCGAATTTCAAAGCGAAGGTTTTTTCGTGGATGTAGGCGCCCTGCACCCTAAACGCTTTTCCAATACCTATAAATTTTACCGCAGAGGCTGGCGCGGCATCAATATCGACGCGATGCCCGGCAGCATGGCCGAATTCCGGAAAATCCGGCCGGAAGATATCAACCTGGAAATACCCGTTTCCGACAAGGCCGAAACACTCGATTTTTACATCTTCAACGAACCGGCATTGAATACTTTTTCGAAAGAAATGGCGGAAGAACGCAGCCAGAAAGCCATCTATCACGTCAAAAAAGTCGTAAAAGTGCAAACGGAAACACTCTCCGGTATCCTGGATGCCCATCTCCCGGCCGGCAAAACGATCGATTTCCTGACCATCGATGCCGAAGGGCTTGATTTCCAGGTGCTGGCGTCCAACGATTGGTTCAAATACCGGCCTAAAATAGTGCTGATCGAAAGCGAACTCGATATCAGGGGCCTGATGGGCTCGGAATCTGACCGCCTGCTGGAAGAAAACGGGTATACGTTATACGCCAAAACAGTTAAAACCTACTTCTATAAGCTGAACGGCTTCACGATTTAATACGGAGGCAGCCCAATAACAGGACCCCAGGCTTCATTTCGCCGGATCCATCTTCCCGCTTTTTCTCGCTCTCCTGCTTTTGACGAAGAGAAGCAAGCAGGCCGCTGATTTTATACTGGCATCCTGGCTGATCGTCATCTCCCTGCATACGGGATGCTATTATCTGCTGGTCACCTGGGGATTTCGTCGCATTTCCGTATTTGTTGGGCGTGGAAATTTCTTTGCCGCAGGCCTATGGACCGTTCTTATTTCCATATATATCTGCCCTGGTAAGCTCTTCCCGGCCCGCATGGCCGTGGTTACTGCATTTCATCCCGGCCGTAGCCGCATATCTCGGCCTGTCGGGCTTTTTCTGTTGCCGTTTGCGGATAAAATCCAGGTATACCAGTCGGGTGGGAACGGCGCCTGCGGCGCAGGCTTATTTCCTGAACCGGGAATACCTGGCCGGATAATATGCAGGGAGAACTTTCGGGCGTTTATTATCTTTGCTGCCCCTGACTGTCCAAACGGGCCGCAGCATGAATGGCAGAAGCCATAACATGGAGGATTTGATCAACCAGCCATTTTGAATGAATGCAAATAATAGATAATCTCAGCCACCGGATTCAGACACGCGCTTCAGGATTGGTTTTTTACAGCCTGACGCCCCCCAAGATTACGACCGAAGCGGAACGGGTGGCGGTCATCGCCCAAAACCAGGTTGCGCGGCTGAAAGATAAAAACATCGACGGCCTGATCCTGTATGACATCCAGGACGAAAGCACGCGCACCGACCAGGAGCGCACTTTTTCATTTATCCATACCATCCGCCCGGAGGTATACAGCCGTGATTACCTCGCGGATCTGCAGGTGCCCAGGATCATTTACAAAAGCATCGCTAACCAGTCGAAGGAGCAATTCACCGACTGGTTGCGCGACAATCAGTCGATAGATTACGCTGTGCTGGTGGGCGCCTCGTCGCAGCAGCAGGTGGAAGCCACCCGCTTTTCGCTGAACGATGCCTATGAGGCCCGTCAGCAACATGCCGGCAAGCTGTTGATCGGCGGGGTAACGATTCCGGAGCGCCATGCCAAAAAAGGCGACGAGCACCTGCGCATCTTCCGGAAAATGGACCAGGGCTGCCGTTTCTTCGTTTCGCAATGCGTCTACAACCTGAACGATACTAAAAACGTTTTGTCGGATTATTATTACCATGCCAATGAGCAGGGTATTGAGATGTCGCCCATTATCTTCACCCTCGCGCCATGCGGCAGCCTCAAGACCCTCCAGTTCATGGAGTGGCTGGGCATCCAGGTGCCGAAGTGGCTCTACAACGATCTGAAGCATTCCAAAGACATCCTCGAATCGTCCACCACCACGGCCACCCGCATCGCCGCCGAAATCGCCGCTTATGCCGCGGAGAAGCGCATTCCTGTTGGGTTTAACGTGGAAAGCATTTCTATCAAGAAGGAAGAAATCAACGCCGCGCACGAACTGCTGCAAAACGTCATTCAACTGGTAAAGCCCTTCCGCACGGAAAATACCCTGCAAGGCAGTTGGCAACAAACGGCTCCGGCATACTGAGCCCCCGGCGGATAAATACTCATATTTAGGTATTGGGATAGCGACGGGCGTATGGTAATTTCGCCCCATTCTATACCATACCGATATGCCTACCCGAACACGCTTCTCCCCGAAAGCCGCCCGGCTCGCCGGCCTGCTGGCCTTCCTGACATTGCTGATCGTTGCCGCCTGCAGCAAAAAGGGCTCGCCTCCCGATCCCGGAACAGACCCTGCCGAAAAACGGAAAGCCGATGCCGCCTACAACAGCAGCATTACTCCCGGCATCGGGAACGTCTTTTTCGAAGAAGCGCTGAAACCCAATGCACCCAGCCAGCTTGTTTTCAAGATTGCCTACAACGAAGATACCCTGGCGGGCTACGGAAAGATCAACGGAAGCGGACAATTGCAATACCTCACCTCCACTGTGCTGGCCAAAAAAGGAAACGCGGAACTACTGGTCACCGAAATGTTCCCGGAAGTTTCCAAAAGCCGCATGTATACGATGTTGAATGGCAAGAAAGGGAAGATCGTGGTGGAGATGAACCATGTTTCCACATCCCGCGTATCCATGTCCATACTGGATTTCAACTGGGAAACGGGCGCTTCCGCCATACTTTCGCAAACGTATTTCGAAAATGGAAAACCGGCCGCGGCATACAATGCATTCAAGGAAACCGGCGAAGGCGGCGACCGGGTATACAATTGCGCCGAACCGCAACCTTCGGACGACATCAGCAAATCCGTCGACAACACCCTCGATTATTTCCAGTGCGGCGGCCACGCTTACGACACCTACCCGGCCCTTTCCGCCATCAAGGCCGCCATCCTCAAGGGGCTGGAATCCGCCAGGGGATCCGCGCAGTATCAAAACAGCCAGCAGGAAATCAAGAGCCTGGAAAGCAATTACAGCTACCTCAGCAGCCTGCTCAAAAATATCGGCGGGAAAATTTCAGGATATAAGTTTGAAAAATCGAGGCTGGCGGGCTATCTGCGGGATCTGGCCGCGCTAATCGCCGAACTGAAAGCCAAACTGAAGCCCGACGTTTTGCTCAAACCCTTCCCGGAAGCTACGGACCTGGAATACGACGAGGTGACCGATTCCGAGATCAAGCTCGCCTTTACCCTTTATGATAATGAAACCGATCTGCCCTATACCCAAAAGCCGGTAGGCGTCGATTTTGCCCTGCTGATCCCGGGCACCAACCAGGCGGTGCACATGGAAACGAAGTTTACGTCTACCGTGAACGGGCTCGTTACCTTTAAAATCGATCCCACCACCATTCCCGAATACGAAAAATATACCAGCCTCACAGCCCGATACGCTTTCACCGGCGATGACTGGAATCCCAGCAAAACGCAGGACGTGACATTGCAGTATATCCGGCCGAAAGTCGTGATGGCCGACGGGAGCGCGGTACCTTATCCGCTCACTTTCGAATCCGGGAGCAAGAAGGTATTTAAACTGGTGAATGAAGATGGAAGGGACATTGCGGTTAATTACAACGACCTGACCCTGGAGAATTCGAATGCAAAAGTAAGATACACGATGTTGAAGGGCACCCGGGACTTCGACCTAACGCTGTCGCACGACGAAACGGTGGATCAGCTGGCATCGCTGGACGTGATGTACAAGCAAAAGAAGATCCAGGTGATTTCGGCGCATGTAACGCCGCCATGCGGATCGGCCCCACAGATCATGGGCGTGTCGATGGACTGCGACACCCGCGGCATCCGGATCAAGGTCGCGTTCAAGGCCGATGGCGCCGGTATCCTGGCGTACGGGGGCAGTGGGGCCTGCAGTAAAGAGGGCACTTGTTATCCCGTTCGGCTGTACTTTATGAATCCCGGCGCGCCGCAATTTGAGATCGCGGCCAACGGCTACAATGTGGAGCTGATTTCAGGGACGGTAAACGAAGGCGTGGTGGCGTTGTATATTAGTGGTTGCCAGCCGGGAAAAGGCGCCAGGGAAAGCCTGGATTACATGTATCCCAATTATCGCTGGCAGGTGCAGCTGATGAACCGCTGCAACAAACGCAGCAGCATCGTGGATTTGTAAGTTTGCGGGTTATTGTGCCTGCAGCTCGGCGGTGAGGGCCTGTTCCTTTTCCCACTTCCCGATGAGCCGCGCTTTGGCGATCGTAAAACAGTAATCCTTCGCTTCGGCAAAGGAAATCCCGTAGCGGCGTTCCATATCGGCGATATCGTCCGGGAACCGGGCCAGCAGCTGGTCGTAATAATGATCCAAAACCGCGTCGGCCGGTACTTCGAAGGCGATCCTCACCTGGAACCTCCGCATCAGCGCGGCGTCGATGATCTCGGGGTGGTTGGTGGCGCAGATGAGCAGTGATTTTTCGGGGTAATAGTCGATCAGCTGGAGCAGCGTATTCACCAGCCTGCGCATCTCCCCTACGTCCTGCGCGTCGTTCCCCCGCGCTTTGGCGATCTGGTCGAACTCGTCCAGGAAAAGAACGGCGTTTTCCCGCGCGGCTTTGTCGAACACCTGCTTCAGGTGCTGCGATGTTTCCCCGATGCGGGCGCTCACGATATTGCTGAGATTCAGGATGTAGATGTTCTTATGCATGGCATGGGCCAGCGCTTTGGCCGTCATCGTTTTGCCGCAACCGGAAGCGCCATGCAGCAAAAGCTTATTGTTGACGGGTAAGCCGTATTTGTGAAGCTCGGCGATGAAATGGTGCTCCCGGATGAGCTGTCGGCACATCCGCCTGCTGTTGTCGTCGAGGAAAACACTGTCCAGCTGCACCTGTTCCCTGTCATGAATGATCAGATCCAAAATATTCATAGCCTGCAAAGTTCGTAAAATATTGTAAGCGGACCTCTCCTCAGCCTTGTACCGGTTTTTTGACGATCCTATACTTAAAATTCAGCCGCGGCGCTTCGCCCACATAAGCCACGCTTTCTTCAGCGATCTTTTCAGCGCCAAGGCGCGTAATGGCGATCTGGGAACGGATATTAGCCGCACCGATATGGAAATATACCTTGTCCACGTATTGGAACAGGTAGTCGAGCATCATCTTTTTAACGGCCTGATTGATGCCTTTTCCCCAGAAATCCCTGGTATAGAAAGTGTATCCCACGAATACGGAGTTATCTTGTTCGTCGGGCTCGTAGATCCGCGTGCTGCCGATCATCCGGCCCGTTTCTTTCCAGATGATGGCAAAAGCGCCCCCGCTTTCCATGGCGCCTTCAAAAATTTCCGGAACACAGGCTCCTGCCAGCGGTCTTTGTTGGGATGCTGCTCCCAGATTTTCGGGTCGGAAGCTATGGCGTACAATGCCGGGTAATCGGACTCCTGCAGCGGCCGGAGCTGCACGGTTTCGTTTTCGAGAACGGGCTGGGTATTGAATGCCATCGGTGGAAGTTTAATGGAAATACGGGGAATTCCACCGCAAATGTACTTAGCTTTTGCATGCTCCAAATAGTCCAGTTTTGAAAAAAGCACCGGGCCAATGCTATTTTGCGGGCAGCAGCTCTTTCCGCACGGGGAGGTATTCCAGTACCATTTTCCCGTTTTTGTAAGCCGTGTGGTTTTCCAGTTGCAGCGGCGTGGTTTCCTTGAAAATGGGGAGCCCCTGCCCGATGGCCACGGGATTCAGGAAAATGTAATAAGCGTCAACCAGTCCGAGGCTGATCAACGCGCTGGCGAAAGTGGCGCCGCCATAGGCGATCATGTCTTTGCCGGGTTGCTGTTTCAGGGATTGGACCACCGTGCCCAGGTCCCCGTTCTCCACCCGGAGGTTCCGGCCGGGCATGGTATCCAGGGTCTTGCTGAAAACGATCTTCTGCATATTTACCATCCGCTGCGCCAGGGGCTGCTCGCCGCTGCCGGGCTGGTTATCAACCACGCTCTCCCAATATTTGACGAAGCCCGGGGTCATTTTGCGCCCCATGAGGATGGTATCGCAGCTGTCGGCCAGCGCGATGACCTTTTCCATACCGGCCGGGTCGATGTCGCCCGAGAGCCACATCCAGTCGAGCTGCCCTTCCGGTCCTGCTACAAAACCATCCAGCGTGAGCTGTACCTGCAAGATTAATTTCCGCATAACAACAATTTTAAAGGTGATGTTATAAAGGTAAAACGCGCAGCTGGCAGGGATCAGGGTGAATTACGACAATAAGCAGGCGAATTGCGCCCCGCGCATGCGGGCACAAAAAAACACCTGCGTGGCAGGTGTTTGGGTAATTTTTAACGATATCTATCTGTTAATCAATCAGTTTTACATTCGCAGCGTTGTAACCGCGAGGAGATCTTTCCTTCGTGAAGGATACCCTGTCTTTTTCCTTTACCTGCTGCGACAGCTGGTTGTTATGGAAGAAGATACTATCTTTCGAATTGTCTTCCGTGATAAACCCGAAGCCCTTGGTGGAATTGAAGAAAGAAACGAACCCGGTGCGGGTGCTGTCTTCCGGCGGCCTGGACCGCACTTTGGCCATGGCAGCCAATTCGTGTAACGGAACGCTTTCGGTGCCTCCCTTAGGCGCAAAAGGAGTAAGGTTGCCGTTTTCGTCTACGTAAGCCAGCATATCTTCCAGGCTTTTGCCCTTGTCATTGTTGGTCTTACGGAATCTCATTTTTTCCGCCTTGTCTAATTTTGCTTTTGCTTTTTTGTTGTTCTTTTCCTTTTTTGAAAAAGTTTCACCCATGTTTTGTGGTTTTAGTGACGCCGCATTATTGCGATAAATATCTTATTTGGACGAGATTCCCATATGCAGCGCGGGCTGCAGGCCGGAAATCTCCGGAGTATCGGACGATTATTAGTTTGATGTCACGTTTCGATATTACGCAGGCCCCTCGAATTGCCGTATAAAGCATACTGGTAGTCGGCTGCTGGAAAAGCGAAGACTGAGGAAGAAGAGGAGTTATCCGGGACTTATTCAGAAGTAGCTGAGGCAGTAGCCTGTGCAATGATGCAAATATACGATTTTTTATCGGGATAACCCGGATATGCGGTAAACAACCGCAGGTTGCGGGGAAAATAGGTGTAAAAGATGAAGGGACTAGCCGCATCAGAAGCACCAGTCTCTTCATTTATGGTATTCGTTTTACTACTCGTTTCGACGTTTCCGGAATCCAAAATCATATTGCATCCAAAATCCAAATATTGCCCCGGCGATCAACCATTGTTTAACGCCGCCGTCATCAAAACGTTGCCTGAATATCACTGCAGTTATGGAAAAAATGTACCGGCGAATAAGGATATGGAATTTAGCCGGGTTTGCCTTCATCTTTCATTTCAAAGGCTGTTTATGGGAATATATGACATAAATTACGCAGTTTTAATTTACCATAGCGGCTGCATCTGCACATCCACCGCTTCGTCTTCCTCCTGCATCTTCTCCAGGCCGCGTGTAGCCGGCCGCTGCGCCCGCACGATCACTTCCATCTCGAAATCCACTTTTTTGGTCGGGAACGCGTACTTGCGGACGCCTTCGTGATCGAAGTCCCCCCGAATGTCGGTGAAACTGTTGATGACGGTGCCCACGGGCTTGTCTTCCACATCCACCAGGTAACGTCCTACGATCCCAGCCACCTGTGTCACAATGTCCACCGCAGCGCCCGCCGGGCTGGATGCGGAAGCCATCCCCACCACGGTGCCCATCAGCGTCTTGTATTCCTCGTCGTTTTTCAGGCTGGTCAGGATTTTTCCGGTATCCCGCAGCCCTTTTTTACTTTTTATGACTGCGCACATCGTGTGGATCTGTTTGGGGGGCTGTTTGTCCGTTTCGTTCTGCTGCCAGTAAAATATGGTCTTGTTAATAGGCAAATGCTCTTCATCGCCGATCCGCGGGAAGCCTTGCAGGTCGATCCCTCCTACCAGCTGGTTCCCGATGTCGCTGACCACGATCATGAGGCAATAGAGTTTCGAAAAGCCAGGAAAAGGAAAGAACGGCTCCGTGTTGTTGTCTTTCACAAAAGGTGGTAATAACCGCAGCTCAATGCCGGTGAGCTTATCGGAAGTGGGAATCTTCCGCGCGAGCAGGCCGGATGGCGTAAATACCGCGCTGGTGGCGGGATCGAGGAAGTCGATACTCATATTATGCTTTTTTATGGGGTTTTAATAAATCATTGAAATGGAAATCCGGGGTCATCTGGTCCAAACCTTTGCTACTTATGGGGATCAATACCATCAATTTAGAAATTATCAGGGAAAATTCCAAGAATGATCTTCGTACTTGAAATTGAAATCCGTTCTGCTTACCTTTGTCCTGGTGAAAAAGTGCCTGGCTGTCATATTACTGATTGCTTACATCACTTCCGGTGCGGAATTACGGGAGCTGATGAAGCTCCCCGTGCTGATTCAGCATTACCAGGAACACCGACAGCTCGATGGACGCATCACCTTCACCCAATTCATCATCGACCACTACAACAATATACCCCATACCGACAACGACGAAGATCGCGACAACCAGCTGCCTTTCAAAAAGGTGGATTCCAGCATATTCAGCTCCCCGGTTGTTCCTGCGACTTTCGCCGCGGAACTTCGCAAGCCGGTCATTCCCCTGGCTGTGGATGAGCCGTATCCCAAAAACGATAACTTGATCCCCTCCGCCAACATCAGCATTATCTGGCATCCTCCCCGTTCCGGAATGAATACGCTCGTGTAGGACAAGCCCGCCATTTCCGGCAGGCTGTTCTGTTACCCATTTCCGGATTTTATTCAATCAGTAATTCATGTTAAACCGAATTATAGGGTTTTCCGTCAGGAATAAACTCGTCATTGCGTTATGTACCCTCGCACTGGTCGTTTACGGCATTTTCGAATTGTTCAAACTGCCAATTGACGCCGTGCCGGACATTACCAATAACCAGGTGCAGATCATCACCGTGGCACCTTCGTACGGTGCAACGGATATCGAGCGCCTCGTCACTTTCCCCGTGGAGCAATCCAGCAGTAATATTGCCGGCATCACCGAAATCCGCAGCTACAGCCGGTTTGGGCTGTCGCTCGTAACGCTGGTGTTTGATGATGACGTTGATATTTACTGGGCGCGGCAGCAGGTGTCTGAACGACTGGCCGTGATCCAGGAATCCATCCCCGATGGCATCGGCAAGCCCGCGATGGGGCCCATTTCCACCGGGTTGGGGGAAATCTACCAATATGTGGTGAAGCCGAAGAAAGGTTTTGAAGGAAGATACGATATCACCGAACTGCGTACCATTCAGGACTGGATCGTGCGCCGGCAGTTACTGGGTGTGAAGGGCGTGGCGGAAGTGAGCAGTTTCGGCGGCAAGCTGAAGCAATACCAGGTGGCTATCGATCCCGCCAAACTGCAGGCGCAGGGCGTCACCATCGCCGATGTGTTCCGCGCGCTGGAAACCAACAACGAAAACACCGGCGGCGCCTATATTGAAAAACAAGCGGCCGTTTTGTATATCCGCAGCGAAGGGCTGATCGGCAGTAAGGAAGATATCGGTCATATCGTTATCAAAAATAGCAGCGGCGGCTCTCCCCTGTTGATCCGCGATGTGGCGGAAGTGACCATCGGGGCGGCCACGCGCTACGGGGCGCTGACGTATAACAACGAAGGAGAAGTGGCCGGTGCGATCGTGATGATGCTGAAAGGCGCCAACAGCAACGTGGTCATAGAAAACATCAAACAAAAGATCGCGGAAATACGGAAAACGTTGCCGGAAGGGATCGATATCGAGCCTTTCCTGGACCGGACCGACATGGTCAGCAACGCCATTCACACCGTGGAGGTGAACCTGATGGAAGGCGCGCTGATCGTGGTGTTCGTGCTCGTTATATTTCTGGGGAACCTGCGCGCGGGATTGCTGGTGGCTTCTGTCATCCCGCTGTCCATGCTCTTCGCCATTATTATGATGAACCTTTTCGGCGTGAGCGGCAACCTCATGAGCCTTGGCGCCCTCGACTTCGGCCTGATCGTGGACGGCGCCGTGATAATTGTGGAAGCGGTAATGCACCAACTGAGCCACAACAGGAAATTCGCCGGGCTGGCCATACTGAGTCGCCCGGATATGGACCTGGAAGTGAAGGGAGCCTCGTCCAAAATGATGAACAGCGCCGTGTTCGGGCAGATTATTATCCTCATTGTATATCTCCCGATCTTCAGCCTGGAAGGGATCGAAGGGAAGATGTTCAAACCTATGGCGCAAACGGTAGCGTTCGCGCTGCTGGGAGCTTTCATCCTTTCACTCACCTACATCCCCATGATGAGCAGCCTGGTGTTGAGCCGGAAGGTTAAAGTGAAGCCCAACTTGTCGGATCGCGTGATGTCGCGCATCGAAACCGGATACAGCGCCTGGCTTACCAGGGCGCTTGCCATTCCCAAAACCATCGTGGCGGTAGTGGCGGTATTGTTCGTTGCCGCTGTTTTCGTATTGACGCGCCTGGGTGGCGAGTTCATCCCGTCGATTGAAGAGGGCGATTTCGCCGTGGAAACGCGCGTGCTCCCGGGCAGTAACCTTCACACCACCATGGAGAATGTCCAGAAAGTGGCCGGCATCCTCAAGCGGCGGTTCCCGGAAGTGAAGAACATCGTCACAAAAATCGGCAGCAGCGAAGTGCCCACGGAGCCGTTGCCAATGGATATGGGAGATATGATCATCAACCTGCGGCCCAAATCCGAGTGGACCTCCGCCCGTTCGTTCGATGAACTGGCGGAGAAGATGGGGGCCGCGGCGGCGGAAGTGCCAGGTGTTACCACCAGCTTCCAGTTCCCCGTGCAGATGCGCTTCAACGAACTGATGACCGGCGCACGGCAGGATGTGGTGTGCAAAATTTTCGGGGAAGATCTCGACACCCTGGGCGTTTACGCCAAAAAGCTGGGGAATATCGTGCGCTCCGTCCGCGGTACCACGGAACTGTACGTGGAGCAGATCACCGGCACCCAACAGATCGTCATAAAATATAACCGGGCCGCCATTGCGCAATACGGCCTTAATATTTCTGACATCAACCGGAATGTGAACGCCGCTTTTGCAGGACAAAGCGCCGGCCTGGTGTTTGAAGGCGAAAAGCGCTTCGAACTGGTGGTAAGGTTGCAGAAAGATAAGCGCGCCGGTATCAGCGATGTGCAGCAACTGCTCATCCCTACACCCGCCGGTACGCAGATCCCACTGTACCAGGTGGCGGAAGTGGAGCTGAAAGACAGTCCCAGTCAGATCCAGCGGGAAGATACGCGCCGGCGCATCCTCGTGGGCTTCAACGTCAGCGGCCGCGACGTGGAAAGCATCGTGGGCGAGTTGCAGCAGAAAGTATCCGCCGCCATGAAGCTGCCCGCTGGCTACTCGGTGAGTTACGGCGGTTCGTTCGAGAACCTGAACGAAGCAAAGGCCCGGCTGTCGGTGGCGGTGCCGGTATCGTTGATCCTCATTTTCCTGCTATTGTATTTCGCATTCAATTCCATCAAATACGGGTTGCTAATTTACACCGCCATTCCGTTATCCGCCATCGGCGGCATCTTCCTGCTGGCCTTGCGCGGGATGCCTTTCAGCATCAGCGCCGGAGTTGGATTTATCGCGCTCTTCGGGATCGCGGTGCTCAACGGGATCGTGCTGGTGGCGGAATTCAACCGCATCAAAACCGCCGGGGAAACCGATTTGCGGAAAATCGTGACCCAGGGCGCGGCGATGCGTCTCCGGCCGGTGCTGATGACCGCTTTCGTGGCTTCCTTCGGCTTCCTGCCGATGGCGCTCAGCAATGGCGCCGGCGCTTCGGTGCAACGTCCGCTGGCAACGGTTGTGATCGGCGGGCTGATGATCGCTACGCTGCTCACGTTGTTTGTGTTGCCCATACTCTACATCGCGTTCGAAAAAGGTATCCGTGTGAAACCTGGCAAAGTGATGGTGGCGGTCCTGTTGCTTTGCACATCCCTGCCCGCCGTGGCGCAGGAAGGGATCAGCCTCCGCGAAGCCACCGACAGCGCTGTGGCCAACAACCTGCTGGTACAAAACCGCCGCTTGCGTGCGAAACAAGCTAAAGAATTGACCGGCACGGCCGTCAACCTACCCGGAACTGCTGTGAATGCAGAATACGGCAGGTTCAACAGTCCGCTCGCCGACGACCGGATTTCCGTGATGCAGCGTTTCAGCCTGCCGGGGGTATATGCGCGGCAGGGCCGGCAGTTGCAGGAAGAATGGAAAGCGGCGATAATGGATGTTGAGCTGAAAGAAGCCGAGGTGCGGAAAGTAACTACCGGCATCTTTTACGAATGGCTGTTGACGGAAGAAAAGGAAAAACTGCTGATCCGCATGGATTCCAGTTACAGTGCTTTCCTGCGCGTGGCAACACTCCGCCTGGAAGCTGGCGAAAGCAATCTCCTGGAGAAGGCCAGCGCCGAAAACCAGCTGATTCAGCTGCGCGTATTGCTGAAGCGGCTGCAGCAGGAGAAGGCGCTGTTGCAACGGCAGTTTATGCTCATGTTGAACATGGCCGAATTCCGGCCGCCGGTGGCGGAATCGATGCAGATGGAGGCGCCCCTGCCCGACAGTTCCCTGCTTTCCGGCCACCCCGCACTGAAATGGCAACTGCAGCAGGAAAAGGCCGCCGGTGCGATGGTGCGCGTGGAGCAATCGAAGCTCCTGCCGGAACTGAGCGCGGGATATAACAACCTCAGCATCCGGGATGGCGTGCAGTATGGGCGGTCGGACCGGTTCCAGTCCTTCCAGCTGGGT
The DNA here is from genome assembly GCF_038396755.1 of Chitinophaga pollutisoli. Lineage (NCBI taxonomy): Bacteria > Pseudomonadati > Bacteroidota > Chitinophagia > Chitinophagales > Chitinophagaceae > Chitinophaga > Chitinophaga pollutisoli. The sequence goes on from NZ_CP149822.1 coordinate 5,956,834, forward strand.
GTAGACATTCCCTTGTTCACCGGCGCGCAGAAAGCCCGCATACGTTCCGCCAGAACGGCGCTGGCCATGGCGCAGAACGAAACGGCCCAGCGGGCGCAATCGCTGGGGGCCGAATACGCCGCGGCGCGCAGCCAGGTGGAACAATTCAGGAGCATCGTCGCGGATTTCGAGAAAGGCGCCCTTGGGAATGCACGGGACATCACCCGCACGCTCAACCGGCAACTGGCCGGCGGAGAGATCAACTACCTCGAATGGACGGTCCTCAACCAGCAATCCCTCGGCACGCAGCTCGAATACCTCGAAGCCGTCCGCAACCTGAACAACAGCATCATTCAATTGAATTACCTCTTAGCCCGATAAATCATGAACATCAGCAATATCACATTTCTCGCCGCCCTCCTCGCCCCCAGCATCCTTTTCACGAGCTGCGGCAGCAAGCCCGAAACGCCGGCCGAAACCCGGGAAGCCACCGTAACGGAAGATCTCGTTACATTGACGGAAAAACAAATGGCCAATACGCGCCTTCAAACCGGCGCTATCTCCCGCGAAAGTATCAGCGGTACGCTGAAAGTGAGCGGTCAGGTAGACGTGCCGCCGCAGAACCTCGTTTCGGTCAGCATTCCGCTGGGCGGATATTTGAAGTCAACGGGAATGATGCCCGGAACGCACGTAAAAAAAGGCCAATTGCTCGCGGTTATGGAAGATCCGCAATACATCCAGCTGCAGCAGGATTACCTCACCGCCCGCAACCGCCTGGGATATGCGGAAAAGGAATTCGACCGGCAAAGGGAGCTTAACCGCAACAAAGCCGCCAGCGACAAAGTGATGCAGCAGGCGGAAATCGAATACCGCAACCTCAGTGTGGAAAGCAAGGCGCTGGCTGCAAAGCTCAGCCTGCTGGGCATCCGGGCGGAACAGCTCACCGAAAACAATATTTCCCGCACCATTAATATCCACGCTCCTATCACCGGTTACGTCAGCAAGGTAAATGTCAACATCGGCAAGTACGTGACACCGTCAGACGTGATCTTTGAACTGGTGAACCCGGAAGACATCCACCTGAACCTCACCGTGTATGAAAAGGATCTCAGCAAGCTCGCCATCGGCCAGCCGGCGGTCGCGTATACCAATGCGCGGCCCGATCAACGGTACGAAACGGAAATCATCCTCATCAGTCATTCCCTCAACGAAAACCGCAGTGCCGAGGTGCACTGTCATTTCCTGAAGTACGACAAAACCCTCGTGCCGGGCATGTACATGAACGTGGAAGTGAAACTCGGCGACACGGAGGAAAACGTCTTGCCGGACGCCGCTATCGTCAATTTTGAAGGAAAAGATTACGTATTTATCCAGGAAGCGGTTCGCACGTTCCGGATAATACCGGTGGAGAAAGGGCAAGTCAGCGGCGGCATGACGGTGGTAACGGCGCCGGACCTGACCGGGAAGAAGATCGTCACGGAAGGCGCGTATACGTTGCTGATGCAGCTGAAGAATATCGGGGAATAGCGGTTATCTGGCTCCGGGAATAGGTTGCGGGGTTGTTTTCGGGCCTTCCACCACCAGTTTCCCGTTTTTAAGGATCCTCATCCGGTCGATGAACACCACCCGCTGATCGCCTGTGGCCATAGTTCGGGCGTGGTATACGCAAAGCATTTCCTTCCCGTCGGGGGAATAAGTGATGCTGTTATGCCCGGTACCGGTGACAACGCCGCCCTGCTCCACGTTCTTCTGCAGTACGGGGTTGTTGCCGGCTTTGGTAAAGGGGCCGAGCGGACTTTTCGCGGTGGCGTAGCCTACGGCGTAGTTTTTGCCGCCGAAGTAATTGGCGGAATACATCATATAGTAAATATCGCCTTTCCGGAATGCCACGGAGCCTTCAGTCCAGCGGCGGTTCACTTCCTTGCTGGTGACCGAGCGGCTTTCCCATTCTGCTTGTTTGTCGTCCATTTTAACCGGCGGGCGCAACAACATCACCGGCTCACCGGTAACACCGCTGAAGTCGGGCTTCAGTTCCACGCCGTACACCCAGCTTTCTTCGATAAAATCGAACCAGCCCTTCTTTTTAGCCCAGTCGGCCACTTCGCTTTCCACGGCGTGCTTGTAGCAGCAGCGGGAATAGTAGAGATACATTTTCCCGTTGGTGTCGAACAGCACGTTGGCATCGATGATGGGGTATCCGGGATCAAATACGGGGCGGGTTTGCAGGTCGATGAAAGGGCCGGTGGGCTTGTCGGCCACGGCCACGCCGATACGGAAATTCTCGAGTTCTTTCGTCGGGTTTTCTTTCCATTGCGCGCTGTAGAACATATAGAATTTGCCGTTATGGGCATATACCTCGGGCGCCCAATACGCACCACCCCAGGCGGCGGTGGAATCGCTCCAGCCGTTGGGGTTGCTGGCGTAGTACACCTGGCCTTCGTTTTTCCAGTTGACTAGGTCGGTGGAGGAATAGGCAGCGAATCCGTTTTTGGCCCCGCCGGTTCCGTACATGTAATATTTATCGCCTTTTACGTGGAGCACATATGGGTCGCCGAACTCCACGGGTAAAGGGTTCTGGAAGGTGCGGGAAGATTGGGCGAATAGTCCGGAGGACGACAGCAAAGCCAATATCAATAAGCATCCGATCGAAGTCAGGAAGGTCCGTTTCATGAGATGAATAGTTTAAATGCGTGGAATTCAGCGGTCAAATATAGTCTTCAGGCGCTAATTATACTAATTCGCAATTTAAGGGGGGCTTAAAATTGACGTAATGCTAACGGCACGCTAATTGCGGCAGGGCAGGGATGAAAATGCTCGGATTGATTTTTGGGGGAATGATGCTGGCGCTGCAGGCCAGATCGCAGTTTACAGATTCAACACATTATTATTTCAAATATGCCTCCACCGGTTCCGTGAACAAAACGCAGGACGGATCCTCCTATTTACTCAACAACCACTTTGCTTTCAAGATCAGCAAAAAGAAAATGGTACTGAATGCCGATGCGGGATATATTTACGGAAAACAGGACCAGGCCCTTACCAACAGCGACCTTTCCGCTTCGCTCAACTTCAACAGGTATGTGGGCGACAGCCGGCGCTTCTATTACTGGGGCCTCACCAGCTACCTGAAAAGCGTTTCGCTCAAGGTAAATGATCAGTTCCAGGGCGGGGCCGGCGCGGCATACGATGTCGTCAGCCGCCCGAATTCCCTGCTGAATGTGAGCAACGGCATTTTATTCGAAAGTAACGATCTCTTGTTGAAAGACACCATCCCCGACGTCTACCACACATTCCGGAATTCCCTGCGCCTGTATTACAAATTCACGATGATGAGGATTGTCGCGCTGGAGGGCTCGCACTTCTACCAGCAATCCTTCCGGTATTTCGATGACCACATCCTCAAAAGCACGAATTCGCTGTCTGTCAAACTCCGCTCCTGGCTCTCCATCACCGCGGCTTTGAACTATAACAAGATCAACCGCACGGAGCGTGAGAACCTGTTCATGAATTACGGGTTGACGGTCGAAAAGTACTTCTGAACCGGGTCACGGTTTCAGCTCGATCCAAACGGGTGCATGGTCGCTGGATTTTTCCCATCCGCGCACGAATTTGTCGACCCCGGCCTCTTTGAGCCGCTTGTCTACGGCCGGGCTTAGCAGGAAGTGGTCGATCCGCAGGCCGGCGTTCCTGCCGAAAGCATTGCGGAAATAATCCCAGAAGGTATAAATGGTTTCGTTGGGGTATAATTTGCGCAGAGCGTCGGTCCAGCCCTGCGACAACAACTTTTCGAATGCGGCGCGCGTTTCGGGGAGAAAGAGTGCATCGTCGACCCATCTCTCGGGTTTATACACGTCGTGTTCCGTGGGGATCACGTTATAATCGCCTGCCAGCACAACGGGTTTGCCGGATGCGAACAGTTCCGCGGCATGCATTGTGAAGCGTTCGAACCAGCGCAGCTTATAGTCGAATTTGGGCCCCGGGGCGGGATTGCCGTTTGGCAGGTACAAGCAGCCGAGCGTGATGCCTTCCACTTCGGCTTCGATATAGCGGCTGTGGAGGTCTTCCGGATCTCCCGGGAGTACGCGCGTTACTTCGGCCGGTAATCCGTACCGCGAAAGGATAGCCACGCCGTTCCAGCTTTTTTGTCCGTGCCAGATGGCGTGATAGCCTGCATCGCGGATGGCCTGCAGGGGGAACTTTTCCTCAGGGGCTTTCAGTTCCTGGAGGCACACCAGGTCGGGGGCGCTTTCTTCCAGCCAGCGCAGCAGTACGGGCAAACGGCCGTTTACACCGTTCACGTTATAGGTGGCTATTTTCATGTTTCGAAGATAAGGATTTTGCTACCGTTCCACCATCCGGTTCAGCCGCATGAGATTCGGGATGGCATCGCCGATCGTGTTGTTAAAATAGACGAATACGTCTTTCCCTTCCCTCCTCCACGCCCGGATCTGCCGGCAGCGGAAACGCAGGTGCTCCTCGCCATAGCCGCCTTTGTAATCGCCCGCAGGCCCGTGGAAGCGAAGGTAAATGAAAGGCGCTTCCGGCCCGATGCGCCCGTTGGCGGAACGCGGCATGTCGTGCAGTACGATGCTGCACCGCGTCTCATCCGCCATCGCAAACACTTCCGGGATGTACCAGGAGGCGTGCCGCAGTTCCAACGCAATTTTCCACTCGCCGCGGGCATCCGCCGCGCGGATCAGTTCCAGCAGGCGCACGGTTTTCTCCATCCGCCCCACCGGTGCCGATGGCGGCAGCTGCACGAGCAGGCATCCTTTCTTATCCCCCGCACCCGCAATCACTTCCATAAACTGCAACACGTCTGCTTCCCGGAATTCCATGTTTTTGGCGTGCGTGATGCCTTTCCATAACTTGAAAGTGAACGTAAAACCGGTAGGTACCTCTTCGGCCCAGCGCCTGACCGTGGCGGCCATCGGAACAGTATAGAACGAGCGGTTGATCTCGATGCTGTTGAACAGCGATGCGTAGTATGCCAGCCTCGTTTTGTCGCGGAACTCCGGCGGGAACGACTGTTTGTTGGGGACCGGCAACACCAGCCCGCTCGTGCCGGCGTGGTAATGTCCTGTTTGTTTTTCCTTCATAACGGTCTTTTCTTCCACCCGTAATGGCACAAACATTATACCGTTGCCCAACAACAGAAACGCTACCCGGTTTGTCTAGGGAAATCCTCATGCATGCGGGTCCTTTACGGCAGTAGTCCCGCCAGATCCGGCCTGTTCATGAGTTGCAGGAAGAGAGCCCTGTCCATCGTTTCCATGGCGCCGCCGGTAGTTCTGCGCAACCGCCGGCCGTTGAGGTACGGGAATACAAGCGCCAATGTTGCATCGGGCATGCCCGCGATGACTTCCTGGAGATTGCTTTCAAACGTGATCCCCGGCCGGTTGCGCAACAGCAGGTTCCAGGTTGCCGGGTCTTCCACGATAAATAAATTGGCCATCAGGTGGTGCACGGCGATCCGTTGCGTGGGGTCCAGCGTGATGGCCGTGAAGGCGCCGCTGCCGTTTAAAAGGAACGTTTGCGTGGTGGTTTCGTTGTATTGCCCCGCTTCGTTGAAACCGGCCAGCCGGCTCAACTCAAAATAACCCGCCGCGGCGTACATCCCAGAACGCAGGATGGCGCTGTCGGGCATAAATACCCGGTCGGACTGCGGTTCAAAAAACACATACGACTGTACATCGCCCGCGTCATCCGCAATTTGCACCGCGTTGAAGGCATGCCCCGGAACGGACGCGATGAGCACCGGCATGTGGAATTTGGCGGGCACTTCGCCGACTTCGATCCTCCCGAGGCTGGCCAGGCGCCCGGTGGTGGTGGCGTCCATCCTGTCGGTGGCGGTATAGCGTGTATACATCTGTGTGGCGAATCCCTGGCAAACGTTGCGGAATGTTTCCAACGCCGTGGTGGTGGCTTCGCAGCTGCCACCTCCGCTGCCGCCACCGGTGCTGTAAGGCCGGCAGTTAGTCTGGTCGAAATGAAGGACGAAACGCAGGAAGATGATTTTGGCGGACGGGGATTCCAGGACGGGCCAGATTTGGCGGTCTCCCGGCCAGGCGTTCACGGTGGCAGCATAAGCGCGGGAGGTATGGGGCTCGTGGTTGAGGACGAAAACGGGGTCGCTGAGATGATACACGATTTCCGCGTCGGAGATCCCGTCGCCCTCCGTAAGTCCGTGCGAGCGGCGGTATTCTTCGGCGATGCCTTCGTGGATATCGCCCGTGTCTTCCGGGGTTCGTTGCAGTAGTCCGGCCGGCGCCGGTGCGGTGGCGGGTCCGAAAAATGCGGCTCCCGCGCCGGGGAAAAAAGTGGTGGCGGGTTTATGCTGGGGCTGCGGGGTGGCGGGCGTATTGCTTTTCATGGTAGAAATGATGTAGGAAGCGGTGAACGGCGGATCCGGGGTACAATGCTATCGGGGTCGTAACATGATAAGCTACAAAAAAATCGGGTACTGGCCAAAAAAGCATCCTCTCCACCCCGCGTTTTACATAACAATCTCATAACCTTCCGGTTACGATGCGGTCATACTATCATTCTACTCTTGCGCAGTTAAAACCTGTTCAACTTCATGCGAACCAAAATTCATTTCCTGCTGCCCGTTGCAGCTATGCTGGCTCTTGCCGCCTGTTCCAAAGACGATGTGAAAAATCCGGCCCACCCCATCATTGAAAACCCCGAAACTTTCGGAGAAGCCGGGATGATCGACATCGGGGACGAAGGCGCGGCCGAAATCAGTGCCTACGACCCCTCCACCAAACGCCTCTTCGTAGTGAAAAACGACGGCATCAACATGATTAAAGTGCTGGACCTTTCCGATCCCACCAAAATCGCCGACCTGAAGAAGGATATCCTCATCACGGCGGGCGCCGTGAACAGCTTGTCCGTTTCCAACGGCCAACTGGCCGCTGCCATAGAAGCGGTGAACAAAACGGAGAACGGGCGGGTAGACGTATATAATACTTCCACCAACGCGCTCATCAAAAGCATTCCCGTAGGCGCATTGCCCGATATGGTAACTTTCTCGCCCGACGGTAAATTCATCCTCACCGCTAACGAAGGCGAACCGGCAACCGATTATTCCGCTGATCCGGTTGGCACCGTGTCAATCATTAACGTAGCTGATAACTACGCCGCCGTACACCTCGATTTCGCGAAGTTCGCGACGCAGGAAACCGCCCTCAAAACCAAAGGCTTCCGCATTTTCGGACCCGGCGCTTCTTTCGCGCAGGATGTGGAGCCGGAGTATATCACCGTGTCTGCCGATTCCAAAACGGCCTGGGTAACGCTGCAGGAAAACAACGCGATCGCGAAAATCGATATCGCCGCGAAATCCATAACGGATATATTTCCGCTGGGTTTTAAAGATTACAACACTGATGCCAATGCTACGGACCTGTCTGACAAAGACGGTGGCGCCTCCTTCAAAAAATCCCCGGTAAAATCCATGTACCAGCCCGATGCCATTGCCGTATGGCAACAGAATGGCGGCATTCCGTATCTTTTTACGGCGAATGAAGGCGACGTCCGCGAATGGGACGCCTATGCCGAAAACAAACGCGTGAAAGATCTCCAGCTGGACCCCGCCGCCTTCCCAGATGCGGCGGCATTGAAAGCGGAAACCGCACTGGGCCGTCTCAACGTCACCAAAACGCTCGGCGATGCCAATGGCGACGGGCTTTACGAAGCGCTCTATTCCTTCGGCGCCCGCTCCTTCTCCGTTTGGAACGGACTGACCGGCGCGCAGGTGTTCGACAGCAAAAACGAGCTGGACGTAAAAGCTAAAGATGCCGGTATTTACGACGACGCCCGCAGCGATGATAAGAGCATCGAGCCCGAAGGCATCGCCATCGGCACGATGGGCAATAAGTCCATCGCTTTCGTGGGTCTTGAAAGAGTAGACGCTGTGGCTATTTACGACGTTACCGATCCCCTGGCGCCGCGCTTCCTCAAAATGCTCAAAACCGGCGACGCGCCCGAAGGCGTGCTGTTCGTGGACGCCCAAAGCAGCCCCACCGGCAAAAGCCTCCTGGTCGTAAGCAGCGAGGGCGACGGTGTGATAAAAGTTTATACGCCTAAAAACTGATATATCCATTGATTATTGAAAACCGGTGCCGCCATTCCGTGCGGCGCCGTTATTATTTATTGATAAGCCCATAAGTGTCGTTTTTAACCCCTTTCATTGTCGTATTTGCACGCCCATTGGCCCGACTTTGTTCCTGAGCTTTGTGATGTCATCAAATCACCTACAATGAACAAGTTTGTTTTAGCCATGATTTCCATTTCCCTGACTGTTGCCATGTCTTGCCAGCAAAGCTCCCCGGACAGGCAGCATGAAGCACAGGCGCCCCGCGATTCGGCGATCAGCCAGCTGATGCCCAGTGACAGCGGTTACGCCGAAGTCAACGGGTTAAAAATGTATTATGAAGTCTATGGTGAAGGAAAACCGATCATATTGATCCACGGTTCCTACATGAATATTCCTCTTAATTGGGCCGGCATCATTCCGCAAATGGCGAAAGACCGTAAAGTGATCGTTGCGGAAATGCAAGGCCACGGCCACACGAGAGACATCTCCCGTGAATTAAGCTACGAAGGCATGGCCGACGATGTATCCGCATTGCTGAAACATCTGAAAGTGGACAGCGCCGACGTGTTGGGATACAGTATGGGCGGGGGCGTCGCCTTCCAGATGGCCATTCGGCACCCGGAGCAGGTGCGCAGGCTGGTGGTGCTGTCGGGCACCTATGCGCACGATGGCTGGTGGCCGGAAGTGGAAGCCATGTATGCCCATTTTACCCCGGATATGTTCAAAGGCTCGCCGATTGAAACGGAATTCCTCAAACAGGGCCACGACTCCACGGAATTTGCGGCTTACGTCACCAAGGTGATCAGCATCGACCTCAAGCCTTACGACTGGACCAAAGAAGTAAAGCAAATCAAAGCCCCCGTTTTCATGGCCATCGGCGATGCGGACGGTGTCCGCTATGAGCACGCGCTGGCACTTTTCCGGGCGAAGGGCGGCGGTAAAATGGGTGATATGACGGGCCTGCCCACTTCACGGCTCGCCATCCTTCCCGGCACCACCCACATTGGTATGATGGCGAATAAGGATATGTGGATGCCGATGGTGGCCAATTTCCTGGATAGCGACCTGAACGCCCCTCCTCCTGCTTTCTGACATTTTTTCCGTTGGGATTGTACATCCTGATGTCAACTTACAGGCAAAGGGCTGATGCTGTTTTACGAACATGGATCAGCCCTTTGAATTTTGTATTATTCGACGATTTGAGACTATAAAAAAGGGAAGTTGCCTTTCAGGTGCGAAAGTTTCTTTTTCAAAGATTTCAGCGCCCTGTTCATTTGCACCTCGATGGTGCCTGTAGTGATTTTCATCTGCGCGGAGATCTGTTTGTAACTCAACGCGTGTTCTTTGTGCAACCGGAATATAAGCTGCTGCTGCGGCGGCAGCATATTGATGGCTTCCTGCAGCTGTGCGTTCAGCTCGCGGTTATATAGGTAATCCTCCGTGGAATCCGCTTTTTCTTCAGCAGCATGCTGGAGCATGCCCTGTTGCCGGCGGGCGGTTTTACGGACCTCGTCGAGGAAAATATTGCGGGCGTAGGTGCGCAACAATGCTAATACCGCCTCGTCGTCTTTCACCTGGTCCAGGTTTTTCCAGAGCCTGATGTAAGTCTCCTGCATTATATCCTCACACATCGCCTTGTCTTTACACAAGGGAAACATGCTGGCATACAGCCGGTCCGCCGTGCCCTCCACGATCTTCCTGAACCGTTGTTGCGATATGTTTCGGATGAGTGTCATTTGTGGAATTCGATCGCCTAAAAATAATAAATAGTTAAAAAAAGAAACCCCTGTATAGGCAAGTCGGCAAAAAAACGTGTTATCTCTAAATAATTGAAAGTAAAAAGCTTTCGGGGGAAATATGACACGCAAAATGGATCATCATTTATTAGAAAAATATCTAAAGGGAGATGCTACAGCTGAAGAGCGCCGGCAGGTAGAAGCATGGCTGGAAGATGCGCCGGAAGAATGGGTGGATGCCTTTATGGCGGGCCAGCACGGGCCTGCGTTCCCCGGGGCCGACAAGGCCGCGTTTACTGAACGGGTGATGGATCGGGTAAGGCCCAGGCGTGCCCGTTGGTTGCAGGTAGCCGCCGTGCTGGCGGGTTTGCTGGCTGCGGGATGGTACCTCCTCAAGCCGGATAAATTCAAACCCCGCGCCCCCGAAATGGTGGACATTTTCGTTCCGGCCAACAAAACCGGCGCCATTACCCTGCCCGACGGCTCAAAAGTGATCATGAACGCGGGCAGTACATTGCGCTATGCCAAAAATTTCGAAGGCGAGGCCAGGGCCGTATCTCTTTCCGGGGAAGCGTTTTTTGACGTGCAGCCCGATACCGAAAAGCCCTTTATCATCCGGTCGGGCGGTCTTAGCACGCGGGTGCTCGGCACTTCCTTCAACATTTCAGCCTATCCGGGCGCCCGGAAACTGACGGTAACGGTGTTGACGGGGAAAGTGTCGGTACAGGACACGCTGAGCCACCGCGCCGTTACGCTGCTGCCTTCGCAGAAAGCGGTATTTACGCCCGAATCCGCGTTGCTTTCAGCCGAAACGGTAAGCCATCCGGAGAACGAAATCGCCTGGCGGCAAGGGCGCATCATCTTCGATGAAACGCCGCTGCTGGAAGTGGCGGAGGTATTGTCGCGGCGATATGGGGTGCAGATCGTCCTCCAGGGCGACCACCTCGCCCAATGCCGTTTCAATGGCCAGTTCGAACACGATTCGCTTGATGCCATCCTGAGAATGATCACACGGCTTACCAACACCCGCGCCAAACGCGCAGGCGATACCGTATACCTCTCGGGCAAGGGCTGCGCATCCCCCAACTGATTCCTCACCTGAAAAAATGAATTCCTTATGCCGTTATGATCGAATGGGTGCGTCCCATCTTCCTGAATTCTTATTCTGAATATGCAACAATCAAATCTATGTGGAACAATCTGTTATCGTCGAAATGGATAGCGGTACCCGTTATGTTGCTGCTGCTGGTTATCTCGGCAGGCGCTAAAGGGCAGACCGGCTTTTCCCGGAAAATTACCGTCAACTTCAAGGATACGCCGCTGAAAGAAGCGTTGAAAACCATCACCCGGGAAGCGGGCACCGTATTCGTATACACTTCCAACGACGCCGCTTTCCAGGCGCGCGTCACTTATTCCGCCACGGCTGAAAGCGCGGAAGCCGTCATTAAAAAAATACTGGCGCAGCGGCAGCTGACCTATAAAGTAATGGAAGGCAAAGTGCTGATCGAAAAAGCACTGCCTCCGGCGCCGCAGGAGAAGCCCCTCAGCATCACCGGCAAGGTGGTGGATGAATCGAACGGGGAACCGATGCCCGGCGTGTCTGTCAGGCTGAAAGGCGGCAGCCTCGGCGCCACCACGGATGCGGAGGGCCTCTATCATCTCAAAGGCGTTCCGCAAAACGCGACGCTGATCTTTTCCCTGCTTGGATACGGCCGCCAGGAGCTCCCGCTCGGCGGGCGCGACATCCTCAATGTAAACATGAAAGTGTCGGCCAGCGAGCTGAGCGAAACCGTTGTGATCGGTTACGGCACCCAGAAGCGTTCGGACCTCACGGGCGCCGTGGGCAGCGTGAACGTAAATGATATGAACAAAGCCCCCATCTCCTCGTTCGACGAAGCGCTGGCGGGCCGCGTGGCGGGCGTGCAGGTGTCGTCTTCAGAAGGTCAGCCCGGCGCCGGCGTCATTATCTCCATCCGGGGCAACAATTCCCTCACGCAGGATAACTCGCCGTTGTACGTGATCGACGGATTCCCCATCGAAACGTCCAACAACAACCTCATCAATCCCGACGATATCGAAACCATTGATATTCTCAAGGATGCATCGGCCACGGCTATTTACGGCGCACGCGGCGCCAATGGCGTCATCATCATCACGACCAAAAGAGGCAAAACCGGCGCGCCATCCATCTCCTACAACGGCCGCTACGGCTGGATGGAAAATATCCAGCGCATCCCCGTGATGAGCGCTTATGAATTCGTGAAGCTGCAACAAGAAATAAATGTGGGCGACCTGGACGAAACCTACCTCGCCAACGGCACCACGCTGGAAGATTACCGGAACGTGCAGGGGATCGACTGGCAGGGGAAGCTCTACCGAATCGCGCCGCAGCAAAATCATAGCATCTCGATGCGGGGCGGCTCGGATAAAACGCGCTACAGCGTATCCGGCCAGGCGCTCGACCAGCAGGGCACCATCATCAATTCCGCATTCAAACGCCTGCAGTCTAAAGTGAGCCTCGACCAGCAGATCAACGACCAGCTGAAAGTCGGTGGCAATATCACTTATACCAATAACAAGACGACCGGCACCACTCCTTCCGCCCCCAGCCTGTCTTCCATGAACAACTTGCTCTACAGCGCCTGGGGATACCGGCCAACCGGCCCCCTCAATTCCTCGAAGCCCGTCAATGAGAATTTCGAGGATGAGCTGATAGACGATATGGTGAACTCGGGAACTGATTATCGCATCAATCCCTTCCTCAGCGCGGAAAACGAATACCGGTTGCGGAATGTCGACAACCTCATCGCGAATATTTTCGGGGAATATAAGATACTGCCGAACCTGCGCCTGCGCGTGTCGGGCGGTGTCAATAAAACCACACAGCGCAACGATGCGTTCAATAACTCCAAAACCCGCAGCGGCAACCCCGCCACGGTGTATAAAGTGAACGGATCGGTTATGTATTACGAAACTACGAACTGGCTGAGTGAGAATACCCTTACCTACGACAAGAAGTTCAACCGGAACCACCGGATCAATGCCGTGGCTGGCTTCACGGCACAGGGCAATAAATATGGTGTGCACGGCCTTTCCGCCAACCAGCTTCCCAACGAGGCGCTGGGGCTCAACGGCCTGAGCCAGGGCGTTCCGCAGCCTGTAACCAGTTCCGAATCCGAATGGGCGCTGGCTTCCATGCTGGCACGGGCAAACTATGTGTACCGGGATAAATATTTCTTCACGGCGTCGTTCCGGAGCGACGGCTCTTCCAAGTTCCGGGCCGATAACCAATGGAGTTATTTCCCTTCCGGCGCCATCGCCTGGGAGTTATCCAAAGAGAAATTCATGAAGCAGGTGCGCTTCATCTCCAGCGCGAAAGTACGCGCCAGCTGGGGTATTACAGGCAACAACCGGGTGAGCGATTACGCCACCTTCGCCCTGCTCGACTTCGCGACGCGCAACTCTTATTATTCCTTCGGCAATGAGCTGCAGCAGAGCGCCATTCCCGTTACCATGGCGAGTACCGACCTGAAATGGGAGAATACGGCGCAAACGGACGTGGGGCTGGATATCTCGTTCTTCAAATCGCGGGTGTCGCTGGGGTTGGATTATTACCGGAAAGTAACGTCGGACCTGCTGCTGAACGCGCGGCTCCCGCCTACCGTGGGGTATTTAACCGCATTCAAGAACGTGGGGAAAACGAGCAACGAGGGGCTGGAGATTTCTTTGCAAACGCGGAACGTGGATACGAAGGATTTCGCCTGGAGCAGCAGTTTCAATATTTCGTTCAACCGCAGCAAAGTGCTGGCCCTCACACAAAACCAGGAATCGCTGACTTCCACCATGGGCTGGGACTCCTGGTATAGCAGCGTGGCGCTGTACATCGCCAAGATCGGGCAGCCCGTAGGGCAGTTTTACGGGTATATCTGGGAGGGCGTGTATGGGTATGATGATTTCGATCCGTTGCCCAACGGCGGCTATCTGCTCAAAGAGGGCGTTCCCACCAACGGTAACACCCGCGCGGCGATCAAACCCGGGGATATCAGGTACCGCGATCTGAATGGCGACGGCGTGGTGAACGTGTCGGACCAGACGGTGATCGGCCGGGGCTTCCCGGTACATGTGGGCGGCTTTACCAACGACTTCCGCTACAAAGGGTTCGACCTCAACGTGTTTTTCCAATGGTCGTACGGCAACCAGGTGATGAACGCCAACCGCATCAACTTCGAAAACGGTAACAAAACATATCTCAACCAGTATAAAACTTTCGAAAACCGCTGGACGCCGGAGAATCCCAACAGCAACATCCCCCGTGCAGGCGGGCAATACGGCTACGTATATTCCTCCCGTACGTTGGAAGACGGTTCCTTCCTCCGGCTCAAAACCGTGTCGCTGGGGTATAATATCCCCGCCGCGGTGTTGAAAAGAGCGAGGATCAAGAGCCTGCGCGTATTTGCCGCGGCGCAGAACCTCGTTACCTGGACGAAATACTCCGGTTCCGATCCGGAAGTGGCGATCGGATATTCCGCGCTTACGCCCGGGTTCGACTATTCGTCGTATCCCCGTGCGAGAACAACTACGCTGGGTCTGAACCTGGGTTTGTAATGCTGAACATTTAAAACGAAAGATTATGAAGAAGCTCATTTCCATTTCCTGCCTGGCGGTACTGATGATCATGTCGTCGTGCAGCAAATTCCTGGATAAAAAGCCCCTTTCCACCATATCTCCCAACAATTATTATAAGAATGAAGCAGAAGCGAATTCCGCGCTGGCGGGTATATACGCGATCTGCGGAATGGAGTTTATGTGGGGCGGAAGGATTCCCATCCGCCACAATGCGAGTACCGATGAAAGTTTCTACTCCGTCACCAATCAATTGGTGGGTGTGTGGTGGTTTAACTACGACGGATCCGACCCGGTGGTAACCGAAATGTGGACCTGGCTGTATGCCGGTATCGAGCGGGCGAACATGTTCCTGGCCAACATCGGCGCCACGGATATGGACGCGGCGAAAAAGACGGCTTTCATTGGCGAAGCGAAGTTTTTGCGGGCGTGGTATTACTTCACGCTCGTACAATACTGGGGCGGCGTTCCGTTGAAAACGGAGCCATCCTCATCCGTAAATAATGTAGACTTCGCCCGTTCGTCTGCGGAGCAGATTTATAATTTCGTGGAGAAGGAAATGAAAGAAGCGGAAGGCATGGTGCGGGATGTGACGGACATTAACAACACCGAGCGCATTTCCAAATCCACCGTCCGCGCCGCAATGGCGCGCATGTATCTCCAATGGGCCGGCGAGCCGCTGAAAAATACGGCCAAATTCACATCCGCGCGGGATATGGCGCTGAAGGTGGTGCAATCCAATGTGCATATGCTGAACCCGGATTACCGGCAGATTTATATTAACCAGTGCCAGGATATCGGCGAGTGGAAAGAATGCATCTGGGAAACGGGCAACTGGGGCAATAACAGCGACGCCAACCGCATCGGCGGGCGTATCGGTAACGAAAACGGTGTGCGCTGCACTTCCAACAACGACCAGGTGATCGGATATGCATATGGTTTTAACAGCACTACGTACAAACTGTTCCATCTCTATGGCGCGGGGGATCTCCGCCGCGATTGGGCCATCAGCACCTACACGCTCAATTCTTCCGGCGTGAAAGCCAATATCAGCGCCACCAGCATCTACAACCGCAACTGCGCGAAATGGCGCCGCGAATACGAGCTGGTACGCCCACTCAACAAAAACTACACGCCCACCAACTTCCCCATCATCCGGTATGCCGACGTGCTGCTGATGCTGGCCGAAGCGGAGAATGAAGTAAGCGGCCCGGCCAATGCAGAGGAATACCTGAATAAAGTCCGCAGGCGCGGTTACGGTTTGCCGGCCGATGTGGCTGATGCCACCGCCGACCTCACCGGCCTCGGCCAGGGCGCTTTCCGCGAAGCGATCCGCGACGAACGCGCGCGTGAGCTTTGCTTCGAAGGCGTCCGCAAAATGGACCTCATCCGCTGGGGCATTTACCTCACGGAAATGCAGGAACAGGCGATAGAAATAAAAGCCAGGGCGTCGGCTACCTACCAGTACGCCGCACTGGCGGCGGAAAGGGTAACGGAAAGGCACTTGCTCTACCCCATCCCTGCCATCGAAATGTCGCTTAATAAACTGATGGTGCAAAATCCTGGTTGGTAATCTGATAAAACAGCAATTATGAAGAAACTCCTGTATATATTCATCGGCGGACTGCTGGCGGTTGGTTGCAGTACCAAAGACTCCCCTTCCCCCGACTTCACCGTTTCCGTCCGAAGCGCTTCCTACCCGTTGGGAGACACCTCGTTCTTCTACCTCACGGGCAATCCCTATACCCTCACTTTCTGGGCGGGCGACAGCACCCACCAATACAAATACCGCCACCGTACCACCGCGGCCGGCAAACCCGAAATGCAATTCACTTCTTACCGCCAGGGCGGCAACCAGGCTAATTCGCTGCAATTGCTCGTCTCCACCGACTTCCCCGGCGTGTACGACTCCGCCGCGGTGTATAGTCCGGATACGCATTGGACTGACATTACGGACAAGGCTACCCTGTCCGGCGGCACTACCGGCACCGCCTCCGGTGTGATCGATCTGTCGGAATTCCTCAGCGGCGACCGTCCTGTTTACATCGCTTACCGTTATACCGGTCAAAAGGCCGCCACCGCCCAGCGCACCTGGACCATCCAAAGCTTTTCGGTGACCAACGTGACCGACGAAGACAACGTACGAATGCCCGTAGCGGCAAATCTCGGCGCGGCTTCCTGGGCGGTCGTGAAGATGAAGAACCCGGCCGTGCAATGGGTGCTGTCGGCGTCGTCGTTTAAAGTGACGGGCGGCCCTGCCAACAGCGAAGCATCTGAAAGCTGGATTATCTCCAAACCTTTGCAGCTCAACAAAGCGATCCCTGACGCGGGTGTGCCCATCAAGAAAATGTCCGACAACCGCCTGGAAAGCTACTTCACCATTTATAAATCACCGGGCCAGTATATCGCCACATTCGAGGCGGCTACCACCACGGTGTACGATAGCAAAAGCGCGGTGCAATCCGTAGACGTGAACATCCTCCCATAGTGGATTACCCTGTACAATAGCAAGGCCGGCTCCTTTTCAGGGCCGGCCTTATTGATTGAAAAGAAATACCCGGCCTGGGAAATCCGCGTGAGAATTGCCATATGCCTTAACTTTACGCCAATGCGTAAGAAAACCTTTCAGATCGAAGTGTCGCCGGAAACCGGCAGTGTAACGGCCATTTATATGTCACCCGCGAAACCAGCCTGCATCCTCACGCTGGCGCATGGCGCGGGCGCGGGCATGCAACATGTGTTCATGGAAACGCTGGCGGAATCGCTGTCCAAAGCGGGCATCGCCACGCTCCGTTTCAATTTCCCGTTTACGGAGCAGCAAAAGAAAAGGCCGGATTCCCCCGCTGTGGCGCAGGCTGCCATAGCCGCGGCTATTCAAAAGGCGCAGTCCCTCGCGCCTGGGATCCCGCTTTTCGCAGCCGGTAAATCGTTTGGCGGAAGAATGACTTCCCAATACATCTCCACCCACCCGGATAGCCCTGTGCAAGGGATCATTTTCTTCGGCTTCCCACTCCACGCCGCCGGAAAACCCTCCACCGACCGCGCCGTACATCTCCAGGCAATTAAAATCCCCATGCTCTTCCTGCAGGGATCAAGGGATACGCTGGCTACGTGGGACCTCATCGCCTCCGTTTGCCAATCCCTCCCCACCGCTACCCTCGTGCGGCTCGAAGGCGCGGATCATTCCTTCAAAGCCGGTAAAACCGACGTGATCGCCCTGCTCACCGCCGAAACCAAAAGGTGGACGGACGCCGTGGCCAATAGCTGACCCATCACTGATTACAATATGGAAAGCCGCGCCGGTCCTGCAACCTGCGCGGCTTTTCCGTTGCCCGGGATACCTGTCATATCCCTGTAACCGCCCACGTTATACCGGGTTGGAAACTTCCATCACGATATAATATTTCTTGCTGTTTTTGAATTGCAGCTTCACTTCTTCCCCTTTCTTCAACCCCAGAATCGCCATTCCGATATTGGAGGTTACCGACTGGTTGCCGCCCGGCAAAGACATGTTGTACGTGAAGTTCATGCGCGCCATTTTATCGCGCACGGTTACCCTGGAATGCAGGCGCACGGCGTCGCGCGGGAATTCGTCCTGCGGTACGATTTTGGCCTGCTCCAGTTTGGTTTTGAGCGGTTCGGTGGCTTCGGTGCCGAGGTAGCTGCTGATAATGGCGTGGTCGTCTTTATGTATGATGGGTTGTGTGGTATGTGTGATATTCATGGCTGTATTATTTTTCTGAAAAACATGGCAATGCCTGTCCGCCGCAATACCAACATCAGGCAGCGACGGAAATCAATTGCATGCAGCGCTTTGCCGGGAAAGCAGTATCGCTTATCCCCGCAATGGCATTACCGTAAATAAAATGCAGATCCCCCGGCTGAAGCGCGTTTTAACAGGCGGGGGCTGAAGTATAGAAGTCTTTGAAATTGGAATAGAAGTACGCTTTGCCGGGCAGTAATTCAACACTGGCGAAGGTCCCCGTGTAACTGGCAAACGAGGCTGCAGATTGTATGTAGTATAAATCGTGCATTAACTACAAATATAGGCATAATAAACCGCATTCCTCCTCTTCTTGCCGAAAATGAAAGCCGCATGCGCTACGGGCGCACACGGCTTTGTATTTGCGATGCGGGAAAACTTAAAATGAAATGCCGAACTGCAGGAAGAAATTCCTGCCGGGCCGCCCGATATTCCCCCAGTCGAGGTGCTCGCGGTAGTACGCGTCGAAAATATTCTCCACGCCACCGTTCAGCTGCCAGGGAATGTTGTTTAACTGTCCGTTGTACCCGAGCCGGAAATGAAACAACTGGAAACTGCCTGTTTCCCTTTCGTTCGCGGCCTCGCTGACATGGCGCTGTACCGCGGCGGTTTCCATTTCGCCCTGCAGCCACAGTTTACCCAGGTGTTGCCGGATGTTGGTGATATTGCGCAGCGGTGCAATCATCGGCAATGGATCGCCTTCCTTGTTCTGCGCATAAGCGTATTTCAGGACGGAAACGACTTGCGTCTTCGGGAAAGGCTGGTACATCACGCTGCCCTCCCCGCCAGTCAGTATCGCGTAATCCAGATTTTGGTAGCGTTTCACGCCGCGGGCGCCGATCGTCATCATGCTCAGCGAGTGATCATACACGCCCATGATGTAGTGATTGACCCGCGAAACATATCCTGAAGCCTGCACTTTCCATTTCGATTTACGCCAGGTCAGCGAAAGCTCCGCCTGCTGCGCGGTTTCCTGCTGCAGCCCGGGGTTGCCGATATAGTCGTGCATGTCGAACTGGTTGAAGAGATAGAAACCGTACAGCTCGCTCGCGGTAGGTGTTCTGCCGTTGAAACCCAGCGATGCTGTGGCCTTTAGGTTGCGGTGCAGCTTCCGTGATAGCTGCGCGGATACAGACGGGATGAAGAAGTGCGCCTGGCTGTTGTCATACCCGAATACGGCGAGCTGGTCTTTGCCCATGGCAGTCGTAAGACCGAAATCCGCATAATCGGCGCGGGCGCTGATCTGTAGTTGGGTGAGGCTGTCCAGCTGCAACGCGTATTGCGCGGCCACGCCCGTTTGCCGCTGGCGGTTATCCGGCCAGGTGAGCATGTACATGGGCGATTGTCCTTCCTGGTACATGGTCATGGAGGCTACAAGCCTGGTCAGCGAGGCATCCGCCCGGAGGGTCAGCGACTGCCGTTGCCCGATGCTTTTGGTGCCTTCGAGGTAAAATCCGGAGGTCCTGCTTTTGCCGGGCATGTCCATATGCATGGGCACATCGGGCCGGTGCGTATCGTCCATATAGTGTTTCACCTGGTTGGCGTAGAGTTTCGCTTCGATTTTCCTCCAACCGCCCGGGATGTTTTCCTGCACGAGGCTTACCGCGCCGATGCGTGCGTTGGCGTAGCCTACGTCCATGGGCAGGGCGGCGTAACCGATGTTCCAGCCATCGTCGGCCAGGAGGTCCACTTTCAGGTAGGTGTTGTAGTTGAGGAGGAATTTGCCGTGCAGGGAGTAATTCACTTTTTCATATTGCGAGAACTGTACGCGGTGGCCGCTGCCGTCGCGGTAGTTGCCCGCTTTGCGGTAAGTGCCGGTAGCTGCGATCCCCCATTTTTGCGTGGTGTAATTCAGGTTGAGGGACTGGAAGAACGCGCGGGAAGCGGAATGAAACCCGGTGTTGGAAGATCCCGAAAAAGTGGCGCCCGTTTCGCAGCAGCTGCCGTGGCATGATGCTTCTGCCAGTTTCATATTGATGCTGCCGCCGAGGGATGATCCGTTAAGCAGGCTCCCGCCGGTCGTGCGCACTTCGATGCTTTGCAGGTTCGCCGGTTCGATGTAGATGGAAGCAGGGTCCATTTTGTCGGTACAGGCTCCATGAATGCGCATTCCATCGAGCAGAAGGTTTACCTGGCCGCTGTTGTAGCTGCGGATAACGGGCTCCATGCCGTAATTCCCGCGCCGCACCATCGAGATTTCCGGCAGGCGCGAAAGCACGTCTTCCGAGGTGGCGGAGCGATTGGCGCGGAAGAACTGGAAGAGATGCTGCTGTTGCGTTTTTTGCCTCGCGGAAACATTCACTTCCCGCAGCACCACCGTCCGGAGGGAATCCTCCTTTACGGACACCTGCGCGGCGGCGATACCGGCAGGCAGCAACGATATCAATATTAAGGTAACGGATTTCATGACGGTACGATTTACACGGTCTTAGAAATTCACTTCGAAGTAGGTAGTCTCATCCGCCATCGCGCTGCCGGCTTTGAAACCGAGGTGCAGGTACCATAGGCCGGTCATCGTGAAATTCGCTTTGCCTTTGTAGTGGCCTTGGGCGGTGTGGACGGGGGCCGCGTTGTTGGGGGAACCATGGCCCATCGTAGGCATTTCGGGCGTGAGGGAAATGGTCAGGCTGCTGTCTGCCGGAAATTCCATCATATTCTTTGCTTTATAGACCGCGATCTCCAGGTCATTCACGCCTACTTTGGGCGCTTCCGGCTGGATGTACGCCACAATGAATTTGGCGTTGTCTGCTTTGGATACGAACGATTTGAGGCGGGCCACGGCCGGGGCGGTCACAACAACCGGCAAGGCTGCCTGGCCCTGTTTGCCGTGCAGGGAGATGTGCACGTTAAGCGTCCAGCGGCCCATCTCACCGGAAGGCATGGTGAAAACCGCCGCGGCGGGGAACAGTTTGTTATCGGCGTTACCAGCAGGTTGTTCCACGGGCGAGGAATGTTTCATCGTACCCATGTCCATCATGGGTTGCAGGTGGATTTGCGCATTTTCAAGCGGTTTGCCGGAAAGGGAATCATACAGCGCGAGGTAAATGGAATTGTAACCTGTAGTGAACGCTTTTTTCGCGTAAAGCTCCACTTTGATGCCGGCGCCCGTAGCGAAGCCTTCGGCCATTTTCTGGAAAGGGATCTTTTCAGGAGCGGGCTCCATATTGTCTTTGGAACAACCGGTAACGATGATGGCGAAAGTGAATGCCAGGAGGAAAGGAAAATATTTATTCATGACTGCATGTATGGATTGAGTGTAAGAAGTACCGTTCGGACATGGCGCTCCCCGCAGGCGGCTCATTTCAGCCGTTCAGGAACGCCGGTTTGCTGTAAACGGCTACATGCAGGGCGGGTGGAAGCAGGAATAATAGTAATTGTAAGCGTAATGCCCAGGACGGAATGCGGGGTGTTCCATGGCGCGGGGAACGGCGTAATCGTGCTGTTGATGGCTGGTGGCGGGTTGCACGTACACGCACACTTCTAAGATTTTGGCGGAGGCATGTTCCTTTTGTTCCTCCTCTCCCGCTTTGCGGATCTGCTTTTTCAGAAAGCATTTGCCTTCGCAGTGCAGGGCGGGCCGGCCCCTGTTTTCACATAACATCCCGGCTATGTAATCTTTATTCGCATAATAACCGGCGTACAACACTACGGGGTAAACCGATTGCAGCGCGAGTAAAACGATTAATATGAGGGATGTAAACAGTTTCACGATACCCAAAGGTATCCATCGGTAAAATCTTACCTGTTGATTTCCGTCATATGGCGGGATGATTGGCATTATGACACGCGGCGGGAAGGATGAAAGCCGCAAGGGCATGGAGCCCCTGTGGCAATACAATGGTTGTCAGCGCTGTCCGGCTGCAAATTTTTCACAATAATTCCGGATGATCTGCCTGACTTCCCGGATTTGACCACCCCGCTCCCTGGAACCGGCAGATAAAGACGTTGAAAATACACTTAATTGTCCCTATCTTACCTGCATTCCACCACAACCCACGAAATTCCATGTCTGTACTCGCTCAAATTCTTGAACACAGAATCATTGCCATCGTCCGCGGCGTTCAGCCGGAAGCCGTGCTCCCGCTCGCCGAAGCCATGTATGCCGGGGGCATCCGCCTGCTGGAAGTGACGATGAATTCCGACGATCCGCTCACTGTTATCCGCGCGGTATCCGCCGCTATGGGTGACAAAATGATCATCGGCGCCGGTACCGTGCTCGACGCCGCCACCGCCCGCCAGGCCGCCTCCGCCGGCGCGCGCTTCATCCTCTCTCCGATCCTGGAGCCAGATGTGATCCGCACCGCCCGCGACCTCGGCGTGGTCAGCATCCCCGGCGCCTACACCGCCACGGAGGTGTACGCGGCCTACAAACAAGGCGCCGACATGATCAAGGTATTCCCGGCCACCTCGCCGGCATATATCAAAGACATCGCCGCCCCCCTGCCCAAAATGCACCTGCTGCCCACCGGCGGCATCACGCCGGAAAATATCGGCGATTTCAGGAAAGCGGGCGCCGCGGGCTTCGGCGTCGGCAGCGCGCTTGTCAACGCCAAAGCGCCCGTTACCCCGGAATACCTCCGGCACCTCACCGCCACGGCGCAACGCTTCATCCAGGCCCTCCATTCCTAAAACACCTCCACGTTATCATGAAAATAAAAAGCTACGAACTCTTCCAGGTGCCCCCGCGCTGGCTGTTCCTCAAAATCGAAACCGACGAAGGCATCACCGGATGGGGCGAACCCGTGATCGAAGGCAAAGCCGCTACCGTCAAAACGGCCGTCGATGAACTGATGGAATACCTCATCGGGAAAGATCCCATGCACATCGAAGACCACTGGAACGTGATGTACCGCGCGGGTTTCTACCGCGGCGGCCCCATCCTCATGAGCGCCATCGCGGGCATCGACCAGGCCCTCTGGGATATCAAAGGGAAATGCTACAACGCGCCCATTCACCAACTCCTTGGCGGCAAAGCGCGCGACCGCATGAAAGTCTACTCCTGGATCGGGGGCGACCGCCCCGCTGAAGTCGGCGATGCCGCCCGCAAAATGGCGGAACAGGGCTTCCTCGCCGTGAAAATGAACGCTACCGAAGAACTGCAATACATCGACAGCTACGAAAAGATCGACGCCGCCATCAGCCGCATCGCCGCCGTCCGCGAAGCCGGAGGCCCGGGTCTCGGGATCGGCATCGATTTCCACGGCCGGGTGCATAAACCCATGGCCAAGATCCTCGCCAAAGAACTGGAGCCCTTCCGCCCCATGTTCATCGAAGAGCCCGTGCTCCCCGAAAACAACGAAGACCTCCGCGAAATCGCCCGGCATGTGGCCATCCCCATCGCCACCGGCGAGCGCATGTTCTCCAAATGGCAGTTCAAATCGCTGCTGACGGACGGCTACGCCGATATCATCCAGCCCGACGTATCCCACGCCGGCGGCATCACCGAATGCAAGAAGATCATCTCCATGGCCGAAGCCTTCGACGTGGCCGCCGCCCCGCACTGCCCGCTGGGCCCTATCGCCCTGGCGGCCTGCCTGCAGGTCGACGCTACGTGCCACAACGCCTTCATCCAGGAACAAAGCCTGGGCATCCATTACAACCAGGGCAGCGACCTGCTGGATTACCTTACCGATAAATCCGTGTTCCAGTACCGCGAAGGCTACGTCGATATCCCATCCGGCCCGGGCCTTGGCATCGACATCAACGAAGCGCATGTCCGCAAAATGGCCGAAGAAGGACACAACTGGCGGAACCCCGTATGGCGGCATGCCGACGGCAGCGTGGCAGAATGGTAAAAAACATTTCCGGCATCCATCATCATGAAAACAATGCATTCCACGGTCAAACCTACCCGGGTCCGCTTCCAGGTCCTGTTCCTCATATTCGTGAACGTCGTGATCAATTACATGGACAGGAGCAACCTGGCCGTGGCGGCTTCGGAAATCGATAAGGAATTTTCATTTACACCGGTGCAGCTGGGCCTGATCTTTTCGGCATTCAGCTGGACTTACCTCGCCTTCCAGATCCCCGGCGGCATCCTCGTCAACCGCTTCAGCCCGCGCATCCTTTACGCCTTCAGCCTGATCGCCTGGTCGCTCACGACGGTGATGCAGGGCTTCGCGCGCGGCTTCGGGACGCTGTTCGGCTTGCGCATGGCCACCGGTGCGTTTGAAGCGCCGGCATTCCCCATCAACAACCGCGTGGTGAGCAACTGGTTCCCCGACAACGAGCGGGCTTCGGCCATCGCCGTGTATACTTCCGGGCAGTTCCTCGGGCTGGCGTTCCTCATGCCCGTGCTGTCGATGATACAGCTGGAAGTGGGCTGGAAGGGGCTGTTTGTGGTCACCGGGCTCATCGGCATTGCCTGGGGCGTCGTTTGGTATATTTTCTACCGCGATCCCATGGACCACAAGCGCGTGAACGAGGCCGAACTGCAACATATTGAAAGCGGCGGCGGGCTGCTCGACCGCCAGGCGGCGAAAGCCAAAAGTGCCTTCCGCTGGGACGATCTGCGCGAAGTGCTGTCGTACCGCAAGCTCTGGGGCATTTACATCGGTCAGTTCGCTGTGAATTCCACGCTGTGGTTCTTTTTAACCTGGTTCCCGAAATACCTGGTCGATTACCGGGGCCTGGATTTCATAAAATCCGGTTATTGGGCCTCGATCCCTTACCTGGCGGCGTTTACGGGGATACTCTGTTCCGGCTTTTTGTCGGATTATTTGGTGAAGAAGGGTGTGTCGGCGGCGAAGGCGCGCAAGCGGCCGATCATCATCGGGCTGATCGTTTCGTCGGTGATCCTGGGCGCGAATTACGTGGATACGCCGGGGCTGATTATCTTCTTCATGTCGTTATCGTTTTTCGGGGTAGGATTTGCATCGATCACATGGATATTCGTTTCCACGCTGGCGCCGAAGCATCTGATCAACCTCACGGGCGGCGTGTTCAATTTCATCGGGCAGCTGGCGGGGATCATCGTACCCATCGTGATCGGTTTTTTGGCCAGCGGCGGGAGCTTTGCGCCTGCGCTGGTATTTGTAGCGGTGCTTGGATTGGTGGGCGCGGGCTCGTATTTGTTTTTAGTAGGGAATGTCGAAAGAATTAAAACGAAAGAAACACATGGAACATTGGCTGAGTTGTGATTGGGGCACGAGCGCTTTCCGGCTGCGGCTGGTGGAGCGCGATAGCTGCAAAGTTGTTTCGGAAGAAAAATCCGGCTATGGCATAGCCTCCGCTTACCGGGACTGGCAAGCCTCGGCGGCACCGCGCGAAGCGTATTTCGCGGACATCATCCGGCGTAGTATCGCTATGCTGGGTGAACGAACGGGCCTGCGCCTGGAGGGGCTTCCGGTGGTGTTGTCGGGTATGGCGTCGGCGAGCATCGGGATGGTGGAGCTGCCCTACCAGGAACTGCCATTCCGGTTAAACGGCGCGGACCTGCGGGTACATGATTTCGAAGAATTCCGCATCATCTCCGGCGCGCGTTTCGATAACGATGTGATGCGCGGCGAAGAAACGAAGATCGTGGGATGCGCGGCATGGCTGGAAGAAGGTTTGGGAGAAAAACGCCTCCTCCTCCCGGGGACGCATCCCAAGCATGTGGTGGTGCGGGGCGGCCAGGCCATTGCTTTCAGCACCTACATGACCGGTGAGTTCTTCGACCTGCTGTCGAAGCACAGTATTTTGTCGGCTTCAGTGAATACCAGCGGTGATTTGGAGGCCCCCGGTGCGCGGGAGGCTTTCGCGTCAGGATTGATCGCCGGGAAGTCGGGGGATTTGTTGCATGAAGTGTTTATGGTCCGCACGAATCAGTTGCTGCGCCATGTGCCGCCAGAGCTGAACAGTTTTTACCTGAGCGGGTTGCTTATTGGCTCGGAATTATCTTCCCTTCCGGCGGGGCAACCGGTTTATCTCGTATCCGGCGCCCTGCATGGGCAACTATACGCCACCGCCTGCGGGGCGCTGAACATCCCCGTAAGCGCCATTATAGACGCCGACGAGGCGCTGATCCGCGGGCAATCCGCTATTTTGGGGCATTAATCCATCCCGGCGATGGATTTTCCTGTCTTTTTACCCCATTCGCCTATCCCGGCGATGGATTTTCCTGTCTTTTTACCCCATTCGCCTATCCCGGCGATGGATTTTCCTGTCTTTTTACCCCATTCGCCTATCCCGGTGATGGATTTTCCCGTCTTTTTACCCCATTCGCCTATCCCGGCGATGGATTTTCCCGTCTTTTTACCCCATTCGCCTATCCCGGCGATGGATTTTCCCGTCTTTTTACCCCATTCGCCTATCCCGGCGATGGATTTTCCTGTCTTTTTACCCCATTCGCCTATCCCGGCGATGGATTTTCCTGTCTTTTTACCCCGCTCGCCTATCCCGGGGATGGAATTTCCTATGTTTTTATTAGGCTGTCGGGCAAATTTCATAAGTCGGCCAGGTGACTTTGCGGGTTGACCAACAAATAAAACCGGCGTTCCTCCTATTTTACCCCACTTCTTCCCGCACCCAAACATACCTGTTCCGGAAACCCGCCTGCGTTTGCGTCAGTTTCGCCGCATGCAACCGGATCATCAATATTTCGCCATCGATCAGGAGCGACAAGGGATATTGCTTGTAATACTTTTCGGTGAGGCCCGCGGCGATCACCGCATCTTTTACTACTTCGCCTTCAAATTGAATCCCCGCATTGAAATGCAGGGATATTTTTTCTCCTAGAATCGTACCCGCCACAGGGGTGCCGTCGTCAAACAGGTTGACCTGACGGCTTCCGGGCGAAGACTTAAATATCAATATCCATTTTTCGGGATCGAAACTGTAAAAGCAGTTGAAACAGAAAGGCCTGCCGGCTTCGATGGCGCACATGGTGGCCAGCTGGTGCCGTTTCAGGAAGGCTTGTATGATCTCTTTATCTTTTTTCATGCGCTTGCCGCCTGCGGCGGATTTCGATGGTTAATTTTTTGAGTTAGTCATTTCATCAATATCACCACCGCGCCGAGGAGCCCCGAAAAAGCGATGAGAATTGCTTTCCAGGCCGCGTTGGCGCCTTTCATATCCATAAAGTAAAAAGCCACCAGCAGGAACTTCGCCACGGAGAATCCCATGATGGCGGCGGCCAGCCCGGGCCAGGCTTTCGCGTAAATTATGCCGGCGGACATCAGGGCGACCGTCAGCATCAGTAATATCCAGGTAATTTGTATGCGGAACATATTCATGCTTTTAGTAGATCAGGTATAAAACAGGGAACAGCAACAGCCAGATAAGGTCGCACAGGTGCCAGAAAGCAGCGCCTGTTTCCAGGTGGCTCAGGGCGGTTTCGCGGGTGCGCTTATGGGCGGTATACATCCACCAGATCAGGATCACCATGCCTGTGAGCACATGTATCAAATGGAAACCGGTCAGCATCCAGTAGAAATCGAAAAAAGTATTGGAACCTAATGTCAGCCCCTGTCCGATCTTGTGGGAATATTCCACGGATTTGAGGATGATGAACAGCAGGCCGGCCAGCAAGGCGAGCAGCAGCTGCGTCTTGAACAGCTTCTTCCCCGCCCTGAAATATTCCACGGCCCGCGCCATGTAATACCCGCTGGTCAGCAGCACTACGGTGTTGATGGATCCCATCATCACATCGAGTTTGGCGGCGGAGGCATGGAAGACTTCCGGTTCCTGCTTTCCGCTGTACATGAAGATGACGATGGCGATGCCGAAAGTGAATAGCTCCAGCAGGATCACGATCCACATGAGCAGGCCGCCCGGCGGATAATAGAAGCTTTTGTGCCCGGGGGATCCGGGTTGGTCAACTGCTGTATCGGATACGTTCATATAGTTTGATGAGTTTGGTGAATAATGCGTTTGGGGAAGAGATGACCTGGTAATGGTCGTGCCCGAACATCTGCGGCAGGTAATACCGCGCCGCCGCTTCGATGGCCAGCGCATAGGTTTGGATGTGCCGCTGCGACAATTCCCGCAGCGCCTGCCGCACATCGGCGATGCCGTAACGACCCTCATAACGGTCGAAGTCGTTGGGCTTGCCGTCGGATAGCAGGATGATCCATTTGTGGCGGCCTTCCCGCTGCTGCAACAAAGCCCCTGAATGCCGGAGCGCCGGGCCGATGCGGGTGTAGCCCTCCGGTTGCGGGGCGCCCACGGCATAGCGGGCGGTCCGCCAGTTGTCGTCAAAATCTTTCAGCGTTATATACGCCGTATAATTCCGCGTCTGGGAATAGAACCCGCAGATGGAAAAGTCGATGCCGGATTCGTGGAGGATCTCGCCGAAGAGGATGGCCGTTTGTTTGGAGATGTCGATCACCCGGTTGCCGGCGGCATAGCTGTCGCTGGACAGGCTGAGGTCGAGGAGCAGCAGGATGGACAAATCCTTTTCCTTTTTGCGATCGGCCAGGTATACGCGTTCCGACGGGGTTTGTCCGGCGAGGAGATCGGCGAAGCGGTCGGTAACCCGGTCGGTATCGATTTCGTTGCCATGCAGCTGGAAGCGTTGGCGCGCCCATTGGTTGTTGATGCTGGCCAGGATGCGCCGCAGTTGTTCCAGCGCCATTCTGTGCGCAGCGATGGTTTGTTCGCAGTAAGCCGCGTCGGTGAAAGGCTGGCGGATAGGGAATACTTTGCTGAATGCACGTTTGTAATTTTCCCTGAAGCAATCCCACTCGTCATACGACACAAACTTACCTTCGGTGGTGTTATCCTTGCTTTCGGCGGCGGTCGTGTTGCCGGTGTAACCCGTTTCGTACACGCTATGCACGGTATCATTGACGCGCACGGTGTATTTCATGTTCAGTTCGCGGAGGGCATCCTGGTGTTTTTCCAGTTCATCTTCCCCGTCGAAATCCCGCCAGGAGCCGCTGAATTCGTCGGCGGTATCTACCTTCTCGAAATTATGGGTGAGCACGTAATCTTCCTGCTGCCGGATGTCTACCGCGATGGTGATAATCTCTTCCACGGGCCGTGCCTGTACGATGGTTGGCTGTTCCGGCGCCGTAACCGCCGATCCCGCGGGAAAGGCGCTGAGCGCTTCCGGTTTGGCGGATTCCCGCACATCCGGCATCCACCGGCCGAAGAACCAGGCATCGTCGAAAGGTGCGTCTTGTTCTACGGGGATGCCGGCGCGCAACCGTTCGTATAAGCCGGGGCTTTCCGGGTAGGCTGCCTGCATGGCGGCGAGCACTTCAGGCGCGGCGTTCGCAGCCCGGACAAGGGCTTCTTTATCCGTCAGGGAAACGGTGCTATAGCCGTTTAAGCCTAACTGTTGCTGTACGGAGAGGTAGAGCACGCGGAAGATGTAAAATGCGGCATTGAGGTCGCCGCTGGAGAATAAGCCGCATTTTTCGGGCAGGAAGAAGCTGTCCCCTTTGTAACCGCCTTCTTTCACAGCGGGGAAAATTTCTACCGGTCTGCCGGTGAGCGCCCTGGCCAGCAGGGTGAGCCGGGGCCGGAGGGGTTCCAGCGATACGGTGCGCGATACGTCTTCCGCCTGCGCTTTGCGCTGCCGGAAGTAGCGGACTACCCTGCCGAAGATGTATTCGTCGAGTGCCATGCTATATCATGAGGTCGGCGACGTCGCACAGCGCGGCTATGGTTTCGTCGTCGTCGGTTAAAGGTTCAATGATGGCCGTGCGCACGCTGAGGCGTTTGGGCAATCCGCTGCGGATCAGCCGCGCGGCGTCTACGAGCAGGCGGGTGGATGCGGTTTCGGCTAATCCCAGTTCCCGCAGGTGGCGGATCTTGCCGCCGATCTTCACCAGCCTGGCCGCAACGTCGGCATCCACGCCGGTTTCCCGGATGAGGATGTTCTTTTCCGTGTCCGCGTCCGGGTAATGGAACGAAATGCCCGCGAAGCGCTGGCGCGTGGAGGGCTTCAATTCCTTGTAGCCCCGCTGGTAACCGGGATTGAAGGATGCCACGAGCATGAAGTCGCTTCCGGCGCTGACGGTTTCTCCCAGCTTGTCGATGTAGAGCTCACGCCGGTGGTCGGTGAGCGGGTGGATGGCCACGATCACATCGGGCCGTGCTTCCGCCATTTCATCGAGATAGAGGATGGCGCCGGTTTTGACGGCGGTGGTCAGCGGCCCGTCGATCCACACGGTTTCCGCGCCTTTCACGATATATCGCCCGATGAGGTCGGTAGAAGACGTTTCTTCGTGGCAGGATACGGTGATTAGCGGCCGCCCCAGCACGGCCGCCATGTATTCCACAAAGCGGGATTTGCCCGTGCCGGTGGGGCCTTTTAATAAAACAGGTATCTGGTTTTGGAATGCATGGGTGAAGACCGCCGCCTCTTTACCGGTCTCCTGGTAAAAAGGGCGCGTTTTTCCCAATGTTTCTGCTATGCTGTTCATCATGTTGCCCGGTTTGATGGGTGAACGGATACGATTATTTGTCGGTTGTTGCTTTTAAGGAGAAAAGCTTCGGGTTGACCTGCAACTCCAGGAAAAACCAGTTGTTGGAGTACCGGCTGCCACCTTTCAGCGCTTCCATGCTCCGGGTGGCCAGCATCTGCGAGTAGCCGCCGTTCAGCCAAACGAAATCCATCACCCGGTAACCGAATGTGCAGTCGATTTCGGTGCCGAGATAGTTGTCCAGCTTTTCTTCGTTGCGGTACAACCCCGCCGCCGTGGCGAAAAAATGCGGGGTGATGCGCGCCTTGAAGCGGGGCTTTTCATAAGCGAGATGGGCATATACGTCTGTCAGCCCCACGGAGTTGGCGTGGTTGCCGACGAAGAAGTAGTCCATAAACCCGTTGAATTTGTGGTTGGTGCCGAACCAGGGCGTGAAGCTTTTGAAGCCCGCGTCGGTATCGTTTCCTGCTTTCCCGGAAAGGAATTCCATCCCCGCGCCGGGAACCCAGCCGCTTTTCAGGCGGTAGCTGACGTTGCCGGCGGCGTTCCAGGCAAGGAGGTTTTTACCGTTCAGCGCACCGGTTTGCGCATACAGGGATACGTCGGTATTCCAGCCTTCTTGCGCGTAAGTGGCGCGGGTGCCGAGGGTCTGGTTCCAGGCGAGCTTTTCTTTTTGCGATACGAAGTAAGGCAATGCCTGGTTGAGGGCGAGCAGGCTGAAGCCGAATCGTTCGCCCTGCCGGTGGTACCATGCGAATTGCAGGTGTTTGTATTGCTGGGGCACGGTATAAGGCTCCCGTGCGTTGGATTCCCGCAAGGCGCTGATGGCCGCGCCGGCATGCAGTGCATGCGCTTTGGAAGGCGTGAATTTGAAAAGGAGCACGTCGTGGCTGCGGGCTTGCATTGTCCAATCCACATTCCCGAGGATGCGGGCGTCGTCGTAATTCAATTCCTGCCGTCCGGCTTTGACGGACCAGTTGGGCGCGAACAGCAATTCCGCCCAGGCTTCATGCATCTGGAAGTTCACATCCGTTCGCGCGGCGGTGGCCACGTCGCCCCAGGTGCGCACGTTTTGCGGGGCGATGCGGAGTTTCAGTTTGGGAGATGCATGATCGATGATGATGCGGGTCCGCTGCGCCAGGAAGCTCCCGGGTTTCAGCGTGTCGTGGAACGGCGCGCCATACCCGTGGCGGTATTCGTAACGGAAGCGGAGGTCGGCGCCCACGTCGGTTTGTTGCGCGCGGGACGACAGGCCCGCCAGCAACAGGGCGCAGCATAGGATAGGTAGTTTATTCATGTCCGGCGGTTTTGGCGATGGCGGAAATGGTTGCTTTATTGTTCACGCCGAGGCCTTCCATCTGGTGGACGAGATCCCCGGCGGGATTGAAGACGCTGATAATATTGGAATGGCTGAAATCCATCGGTGAGATCTCTTTGTATTTCACGGCCAGCACATTGGCGAACGCACGAACGGATTCGGTGTCCCCCTGCAGGAAGGTCCACTCCTCCCCGTCCATTTCCTTGCCCACGGCGAAAGCTTTCAGGCGCTCCGGTGTATCATGCTCCGGGTCGATGCTTACGAGCACGTACTGCACTTTTCCGGCAAGCTGCGTGGGTACCTTCTGGCGGATGGCGAGCATATCGGCCACGAGGCGCGGGCAGGAGGCCTTGCAGGTGGTGTAGATCATGACCATCACGAGTGTTTTGCCTTGCAAGTCCTTGAGCCGGATGGTGTTGCCTTCTTCCGTTTTCCATTCCGAGGTAAGGTGGAATATCGATCCGCCGGAGTCCTGCGGCGCGGGGGATTCCCGCCGGGTGCAGGCGGAGAACATTGTAGCGAGGGCGAGGATGACGGGTATCATTTTCATGATGTGCCTGTTAAGTGCAGCGGGCATCCGGAACGGGCCCCCCGTAGATATCCGGAGCCGCTGCTTTGTTAGAACAATTGAGACTAAAACAAACAGTTGTTTCCATCCTGGATATGGATGCATTATTTGGCGGCGTCTACCATCTCCGCTGTTACCTCCTGCGCCTTGTTGCCCCAGCTGTTGTAAACGTAGGTGAGCACGTCGGCCACTTCCTGGTGGCTGAGCGTTTGCGCGGGCATGGCGCTGTTGTAGGTGACGCCGTTGACGGTCACTTCACCGGTTTTGCCATGCAGCACGATTTGTATCGCGCGGTTTACGTCTTCGTTGAGGTAGTCGGACTTGGCCAGCGGCGGAAATGCGTTGGGTATGCCGGCGCCGTTTTCCTGGTGGCAAGCCTGGCAGGTTTTGGTATAGATGGCTTTGCCATTGGCGATCCTGGCTTCCACGGTTACTGGCGCAGCGGGGGCTGGCGCCGCTTCCGCGGAAGCGGGCATCGTGTCTCTTTGTGCGATGCCTGTCAGGTCGCCTTTATTTTCTTCCGGCTCAACGCCGCCGCAGGATGCGAGGAATGCGCCCAGCGCGGCCATCAGCAAATATTTCTTTTTCATCTTTTGTTATTTTTCTGGTTTGACGCACCGGAACCCCTGGTTCCGGATGCAGTAATTCGCTTTCAGGCTCCCCCTGAAAGCAAACCGCATAAACGCGGCGTAATTCATGAGATCGCCGGCGCCGATGCTGCCGCTTCCGCAGAACATATTGGCGTCGCTCGAAACATCCCTTCTCGATTCCCCCGAAACCATCACTTCATTAAAATCTTCCGTCCATTCCCACACCAGGCCATGCAGGTCATGCAGCCCCCAGTAGTTGGCGGTGTCCTGCATCACGGGGTTGCCGGCGGTATTCGGTTTTTCGTACCATCCGAGGATGTACTGGTTGTAAGTTGTTTTCTTTCGCGCGTCCGGCATGGTGGCATCCGCCATCGCCGCATACTCCCATTGGTCAACAGTGGGGAGTTGCTTGCCGGTAGCTTTGCAGTAGGCTTTCGCCGCGAACCACGAAACATTGGTCACCGCCGCATCCGGCAGCATGCCGGGCCCCAGTGTGGTATCGTTGGCCCACCCCGCGAGGTAATTCGCGTTGGCAAAGATGGGCTTCACCACGGAGCGCCGCCATTGCGGGTTGCGCTGTACAAATGCCAGGTACTGGCGGTTGGTGACCGGGTGCATGTCCATTTGAAAATCTTTTACGTTGACCGTTGTGTCTTTCCCGCCGTAAAACGGGGTGTATGTCCCTCCCTTCACTTCCATCATCACTACGTTATCATGCATCGGAATCATTAAAGGCTCCCCGCCGGCATCGCCGGCGACCGACCACACACTCGGAGCCGAATCCAGAACTGTCAGGTTATTACAGGATTCAGACATAATCACCAGCAGGCATGCGGCAGAGAGCCTTCTCAGATTCATAGGCTTAGGTTAATGCGTCCGTTTAGCGGCCACCATGGCCGGTTTAATTTCCTGTTGCTTGTTGCCCCAGCTGGCGTATACATACGTCAGCACGTTGGCGATCTCTTCGTCGGAGAGTACCTGCGCGGGCATCACGCCGTTGTATTTTTGTCCGTTCACCGTGATCTCGCCCTGCTTGCCGTGCAGCACCACGTCTATCGCCCTGCCGGCATCTGCGTTGAGATAGTCGGATTTAGCGAGCGGCGGAAAGGCGTTGGCGATACCGGCGCCATTGTCCTGGTGGCAGGCGAGGCAGGTTTTGGCGTAGACCGATTTGCCCAACGCGATGCGTTCTTCCATATTGGCGGCCTTCGGTGCAGGAGGCGCCGTGGCGCCGGGCATCTTTTGAATCGTGCCGCCTTCGGGCTGGTAAATTCCTTCCGTTAGCTTGCCGGAATAAATTTGCTTGTTCTCGTCACCGGCTACCGTGAGCATACCCAGGGAGCCTTTATTGAAGGTGCGCGTCAGGGCGTGGTCAACGATCACGAACGTGCCGGGCACTTCCACCTTGAAGTCCACGATAGCCGCGCCGCCTGCGGGCACCAGCGTGGTTTGTACGTTCTTGTTGATGAGGTCGCCGCCTTCCACATGCACGTTGTCGAAAATCTCACCGATCACGTGGAAAGAAGACACGAGGTTGGGACCACCGTTGCCCACAAAGAGGCGCACGGTTTCACCGACGTTGGCCTTGATGGCATTGTCGCCCGTGAGGGAACCCACCTTGCCGTTGAACACCACGTAATCCGGGTGCTCGTCTACCGCCTTCTGCATATCGAAAGGCTGCAGGCCGGGCTCGCCGTTCTTCCCTTTGGTGTAGAAATCGCCCTGCATAATGTAGTACTCCTTGTCCACCGGCGGCAGGCCGCCTTCCGGCTCCACCAGGATGAGGCCGTACATGCCGTTGGCGATGTGCATGGCCACGGGCGCGGTGGCGCAGTGGTACACATACAGGCCGGGGTTGATCACCTTGAAAGAGAACACCACTTCGTGGCCCGGCGCCACGAAGGAGGAAGCGGCGCCGCCACCGGGACCGGTCACGGCATGGAGGTCGATGTTGTGGGGCAGCTTGTTGTCGGGGTGGTTCTTGAGGTGGAATTCCACTTCGTCGCCCACCCGGGTGCGGATGAAGCTGCCGGGCACGGTGCCGTTGAAGGTCCAGAAGAGGTAGGTCACCCCGTCAGCCATCTCCCCTTCCTTCTCCACGATTTCCATGTTAACGATCAGTTTGGTGGCTTCGCGGTTGCCGACCGGCTTGGGTACCAGCGGCGGGGCCGTAAGTTCTGCGAGGCTTTCGCCGGATACTTTCATTTCAGCAGGCGGAGTGCCGGATTGCCTGCCGCCGGTCTGTTGTTTCGTCGTACAGTTGCTCAGGAGGCCGATACAGACCATTGCTCCCAGCAACAATTGATTCCTGTTCATGGTATAAGTTTTAGTTCATCTTTCTCAGTTGAGGGCAGGGCGCGGGGCTTCCAGGGCTTCGGTGGTCGGGCGGCCGTACCGCACGAAGTCGAGGATGTAGAGGATGATGCCCGTGGCGAACATCGATGCGCAAAGGATCAGCACCACGAAGTGCACTTTGATCTCGTTTTGCACGTCGCCGAAGTCCATGCCCATTTTCCGTTCGAGGTATACCTGCGCCACGCCGGCCACGCCGAAGGCGACCGTCATGCCCAGCATGCCGATATTGGAGAGCCAGAAAGCATAGGTGCCCCTGGTGGATTCGTAGAGTTTCCGGCCGGTGAGGTTGGGCATGGCGTAGCTGATGAAGGCGAGCACGATCATGGCGTAGGCGCCCCAGAAAGCGAGGTGGCCGTGCATGGCGGTTACCAGCGTGCCGTGTGTATAAAGGTTCACCTGCGGCAGGGTGTGCGCGAAGCCCAGTACCCCCGCGCCCACGAAGGCCACGATGGCCGTGCCGATGGTCCAGCTGAGGGCGATTTTGTTGGGATGTTTCTTTTCGCCCTTGCGGTACATGGCGATGGCGAAGAGCACCATGCCGAGAAACGCCAGGGGCTCCAGGGCGGAGAAGATCCCGCCGATGATGAGCCAGGTTTTGCCGGTGCCGATGAAGTAATAGTGGTGCCCCGTGCCGAGGATGCCCGAGATGAAGGTGAGCCCCACGATCACATACAGCCACTTTTCGATCACCTCGCGGTCGACCCCCGTCAGCTTGATGAGCAGGAAGGAAAGGATACCGCCGAGGATAAGCTCCCACACGCCTTCCACCCAGAGGTGCACCACCCACCAGCGGAAGAAGGAGTCGATGGTCTGGTTGTCGAACCAGATCATGCCGGGCAGGTACAGCAGTGCGGCGAAAACGAGGCCCATGGTAAGGACCAGCGAGGTGGTGGTACGTTTTTTACTTTTGAATAAGGTGGTGAGGATGAGGCCGAGGAAGAGGAGGACGTTGACGACCACCAGGTAATCGAGCGGCCGGGGGATTTCCAGGAACTTGCGCCCTTCCCAGTAGTTGAAGTGATAACCCACGATGGCGGCAACGCCAACGAGGGCGAGGGAGATCAGCTGCACGTAGGCCCATTTCACGCTCACCAGCTCTTCTTCCGCCTCTTCGGGGATGATGTAATATGCTGCGCCCATGAACCCGGTGAGGAGCCATACCACGAGTAGGTTGGTATGCACGGCGCGGGCGGTGTTGAAGGGGATGAAATCGTGGAGGACGTCGTGCCCGACCCTTGCGAATCCCATGATGAAGCCGTAAACGATCTGGAGCACCAGCAGCAGCATGGCCAGCGCGAAGAACCAGTAGGCGACCTGTTGACTTTTGTATTTCATTGGATATCGTTATTTCGTGTTGATGGATGTTTTGTATTTCGGTTTGGGCGGGAAGCCGTTGAGGTCCGTTTCGCCAACCCATTTGAGGAAGTCGGTGAGCTCCTTCACCTGCTGGTCGTTGAACCCGTAAGCCACCATCTTGCGGCCCCTGGGCTGCCAGGGCGTTTTGGAGGAAAGAACGGCTTTGATATAGGCTTCTCCCCTTCTTTCCACGACTTTGGTCAGTTCCGGCGCGTAATACCCGCCTTCACCCATGATGGTATGGCAGCCCATGCAGTTATTGTTTTCCCAGAGTTGCTTGCCGGCGATCACCGAGGGCGTGATATTCTCTTCATGTGTTTTCTGCGGAACCTCATTGCTGAGGGAGTGCCACGATAAGCCGATGAATATGACGAACGTAACGATCGTACCCCCGAGAAAAAATATCCGGGCGCTGCTTTTTGTGAGCATATATATGGATTTAGTTGGTGATACGGTCAGGGATACTGAGCGGAACCTGTTTGAAAAAGAGCAGCGCCACCATCCCACAATACCCATGCATTCCGGCGCTGCCCTGTTTTTTCGACATGTTGGCAGGTTGACTTTGTTAAAGAGGATTGATTTGTCCTTTATATAGCTATTAAAATCAGTTTTTGAGTACCGACAATTTCTTTTCCACGTCGATGGTCAGGTTGTTGACCATGGATTCGTTGAGCATTTTGATGATGCCGGCTTTTATGTGTTTGTATTGATGGTGGACGGGACAGGGATTTTTCTCGGAGCATTCCCTGAGGCCCAGCATGCAGTTTTCGGTGATGCCGTTGCCATCGATGGCGTTTACGATGGTGCAGAGGTTGAGGTGGCGGAGGGTTTGGGCTTCGATGAAGAAGCCGCCCTTCGCTCCTTTCATGGAGCTGATGAGCCCTTTCCTGGCGAGCTGCTGCAACACTTTGGCGGTGAATGCCACCGGCGATCCGATGGCTTCGGCGATATCGCGGACGTTGGACATCTGTCCTTCCTTCGAACGTTGCGCCAGGTAAACCGCCGCCTTGATTCCATATTCGCATGCCCGGGATAGCATCTTGCAGATTTATGACACAAAGATAGGAATCGTATAATAAAGGACAAAAATATCCTCAATTATCTTTTATGATTTTTGTCATACCGGAAGGAAGCCGCGGTTATTGTATGCTGACCGGTTGATGATACTTGTCAGAACGGGGTAATTCCCGTTTAATAAAGGATAATTCAGTCCTTTTCGATGTATTTTTGTGGTATCAATATAACTGGTCTATGAATACTATAATAAGTGAAAAGCGGGTGGCGGCGTGGGTGCGCATTGGATTGGGGAATTTGTTGCTGGTGTCGTTATGGGGATTGCTGATGCGTTACAAGATCGTTTTCTCCCTCCCTTTCTTCAACCAGAAATACCTGTTGCACGCGCATTCGCACTTCGCCTTCGGCGGCTGGGTGTCGCTCATGCTGATGGTGTTGATGCTCCGCGCGCTCCCTGCAGAAGTTCCTGCTTCGTACAGCCGTAAATTTCACCGGCTGCTGGTGGCCTGGCTGGTGAGCGCATATGGGATGCTGATCTCGTTTACGCTGCAGGGTTATGCTTTGTGGTCCATCACTTTCTCCACGGCTTCGGTGCTCCTTTCTTTCCTGTTCGCAGGGTTGTATTTCAACGCGCTGCGCAGCGTCCCCTCCTTCCCGGGAAGCCGCTGGTTCAAGGCCGCACTCATCTGGAATGTGATATCCACCGGGGGCACCTTTTCGCTGAGTTACCTCATGGCCACGCATACCGCCAACCAGGAAGCTTACCTCGGATCGATCTACTGGTACCTGCATTTCCAATATAACGGCTGGTTCTTCTTCGCCTGCATGGGCCTGCTCATCCATTACCTTCATGGGCGTGGCATCGTGCTGCCGGGTGAAAGCGGTATGTTTAAGTTGTTCGCGTACAGCTGCCTGCCCGCATACGGTTTATCCGTGCTGTGGCTCAACCTGCCCGTACCTGTCGCGCTGTTCATCGCGGCCACCGCAGTAGCGCAGGTGGTGGGGCTTGCTATCCTCCTGCGGGGGCTGTTCCTGGTCCGCCAAAGCATCGCAGCACAATTGTCCTGGCTCCCGGGCGCGTTGTTGCTCACGGCAGGACTGGCTTTCACCCTGAAAATCCTGTTACAGCTCGCCTCTGCCGATCCGGCGCTGAGTACGCTGGCTTTTGGTTCGCGGACGGTCGTTATCACTTACCTGCACCTGGTGTTGCTGGTGGGTGTGAGCTTGTTGCTGATAGGGCTTGTGGTGGCGGAGGGTATTTTGCCGGTGTATGGCGCCGCGCGGTTGGGTTTGCTGATGTTTTCCGCCGGCGTGGTGATGAACGAATTGTTGTTGGCGGTCCAGAGCGTGGGGGCGCTTTTCTATATTCCCATACCTGCTATTTTCGAATCCCTGCTGGCAGTTTCGGCGGTGATGAGTGTGGGGTTGATCATGTTGAACGCGGGATGTGCGGGGCTCCGGAAGCGGGCAACCAGCCTGGTGATTGGTTGATTGTGTTTTCATGTTTTAATGCCATCTACCCCTTTCGCGGGTAAATATGTACCGGCCAAAAACAGCAACAGCCCCCATGCGGAGGCTGCTGCGTTATGGTATGAAATGTTTGCCGTTATTGAAGATCGAAGCGGTCAAGGTTCATCACTTTCGTCCATGCCGCCACGAAATCGTTTACGAACTTATCCTGCCCGTCGCTGCTGCCGTACACTTCCGCAATGGCGCGCAGTTCAGCGTTGGAACCGAATACGAGGTCAGCGCGCGTGGCGGACCATTTCGCCTGTCCTGTGGCGCGGTTGGTACCCTCGTAAATCTCCCGGCTGTCGGACGTCGCTTTCCATGCTGTTCCCATATCGAGGAGGTTCACGAAGAAATCGTTGGTGAGCTGGCCGGGGCGGTCGGTGAATACGCCGTATTTCGAACCGTCGAAATTGGCGCCGAGTACACGGAGGCCGCCAACCAGCACTGTGAGCTCAGGCGCGGATAACGTAAGTAATTGCGCCTTATCGACCAGTAGTTCTTCGGTGGACACGGGGAAGTTGCTCTTGCGGTAGTTGCGGAAACCGTCGGCAATGGGTTCGAGGAAACCAACGGATTCCACGTCCGTCTGCTCCTGCGAAGCATCCATGCGCCCGGGTGTGAAGGGCACGGTCACGTTGCGGCCCGCGTCTTTCGCGGCTTTTTCCACGGCTGCGGAGCCTGCCAGCACGATCAGATCGGCCATGGAGATTTTCTTACCGCCATTTGCGTTGAACGCTTGCTGGATTTCTTCCAGTTTGCCCAGTACTTTCTGAAGTTGCGGCGGGTTGTTGACAGCCCAGAATTTTTGGGGCGCCAGGCGGATGCGCGCACCGTTGGCGCCGCCGCGTTTGTCGGACCCGCGGAAGGTGGAAGCGGAAGCCCAGGCGGTGGTCACCAGTTCGGAAACGCTCAGGCCGGAAGCGAGGATTTTCGCTTTCAGGTCCCCGATGTCTTTTGCATCAGCGAGCGGATGGTCCACTTCCGGAATGGGATCCTGCCAGAGGAGGATTTCGGAAGGAACCTCGGGACCGAGGTACCGCGCGCGCGGCCCCATGTCGCGATGCGTGAGCTTAAACCAGGCACGGGCGAAAGCATCGGCGAAGGCGTCGGGGTTTTCGAGGAATTTGCGGGAAATCTTCCCGTAAATGGGATCGAAACGCAGCGACAGGTCTGTGGTCAGCATGGTGGGTTTATGCTTCTTATTGGCGTCGTATGCGTCGGGAATGATGTCGTCCGCGTCTTTCGCGACCCATTGATGGGCGCCGGCGGGACTTTTGGTCAGTTCCCATTCGAAACCGAAAAGGTTTTCGAAGAAGTTATTGCTCCATTTGGTGGGCGTGGTGGTCCAGGTGACTTCGAGGCCGCTGGTGATGGTGTCCGCGCCTTTGCCGGAACCGTAGCTGTTTTTCCAGCCGAGGCCCTGCAGGGCCAGGTCGGCCGCTTCCGGTTCCGCGCCTACGTGTGTGGCGGGTGCGGCGCCGTGTGTTTTGCCGAAGGTGTGGCCGCCTGCGATGAGGGCAACGGTTTCTTCATCGTCCATCGCCATACGGCCGAAGGTGTCGCGGATATCTTTGGCGGCGGCGATGGGATCGGGATTGCCATCGGGGCCTTCGGGATTTACGTAGATAAGACCCATTTGCACTGCTGCGAGGGGGGTCGAGATTGCGGGATTTATGGGGATGTCCGTCGGCATTATCGTCGGAAGATACGACGCCGTGTTCTTTTGCCACGCCTTCTGACCCGTCGGCATAACGGATATCACCGCCAAGCCAGGTGGTTTCGGAACCCCAGTATACGTCTTCGTCGGCCTCCCAGCGGTCTTCGCGGCCGCCGGCGAAACCGAAGGTTTTGAAGCCCATGGATTCCAGTGCAACGTTACCGGTGAGGATGAGCAGGTCGGCCCAGGAAAGTTTGTTGCCGTACTTCTGTTTGATGGGCCAGAGGAGCCTGCGGGCTTTGTCGAGGCTTACGTTGTCGGGCCAGCTGTTGAGGGGCGCGAAGCGTTGCTGCCCTGAGCCTGCGC
The DNA here is from genome assembly GCF_038396755.1 of Chitinophaga pollutisoli. NCBI lineage: Bacteria > Pseudomonadati > Bacteroidota > Chitinophagia > Chitinophagales > Chitinophagaceae > Chitinophaga > Chitinophaga pollutisoli. The sequence goes on from NZ_CP149822.1 coordinate 5,998,122, forward strand.
CTCCGCGGCCATCGGTTACGCGATAGGTACCCGCGCTATGCCAGGCCATGCGGATGAACAGGCCGCCGTAATGGCCGAAATCCGCGGGCCACCAGTCCTGCGAATCGGTCATCAGGGCAGTGAGGTCTTTTTTTACCGCTTCCAGGTCGAGCGAAGCGAAAGCTTTGGCATAGTTGAAGTCTTTGTCCAACGGGTTGGATAATGACGAATGCTGGCGCAGGATGTTAAGCTTGAGTTGGTTTGGCCACCAGTCGCGGTTCCTGGTACCGCCGCCGCCTACCGTGTGTTTCAGGCTTCCGTTGTGGAACGGACATTTGCTGATGTCGTTGGATTCTTTCCCCATGTTAAAAAGAGTTTAGCGTATTAAAAGGAACAATTTCAAAGGGCCGATGTTCAGGGGTAAAAGTAGATGGTTAATGTTATAAACAGAATTGATTGATTCTATTATGAAATAGTTTGCGTCTATTTGTGGCGCGACAGGACCTATAGATGGGCTTCCTGGCAGGAAGAACCGTTCTATTCCCAGCCTTACTGTATGGGTAAAGAAGGGATACTCCGGGTATACAGAAGGGTTACTGTATATCAAAGGTATATGGGGTACGTGGGAGTATACTGTAACCTACTGGTATGTAAGTAGTTAATACTCTATAACCCTTCATTACCCCTGCTTTATATACATACTGCAAACGTTATTCTCCGGCATAAGATTGATTTTCAATCTCTTCTATTCATCATGAAAAATTATGTAGCCATATGGCAAAATAAATTTGTGTAGTTAAATAGCTACGTATATATTTGTAGTCAAATAGCTACACGATGAATCTGAGACGAGACGTTTTCCAGGCTATCGCGGACCCGACCAGGCGGGCCATCCTGCTGCTGGTAGCCTCCCAATCCATGACCGCAGGCGCGATCGCCGCCAATTTCGACACGGCGCGGCCCACGGTTTCCAAGCACCTGGCGATCCTCACGGAATGCGAACTGCTGGAGCCGCAGCAGAACGGCCGGGAGGTGATTTATCATCTCAATCCTAAAAAAATGAAGGAAATAGCCGATTTCATCGAGCCATTCCGGCAGATGTGGGAAGAACGCTTTAACAAGCTGGAAGCCATCATGAAGAATTATACACCCAAAAAATAGTAATTTATGGAACGAAAAACCAAACTCTCCGCTGAAGAGGGCAAACAGGAAGTGGTTATCACCCGCGACTTCGAACTGCCGCTCGAATTGCTGTTCAAAGCCTACGAAGAACCTGAAATCGTGGAACAATGGATGGGCACCAAAGTCATGAAGCTGGAAAACCGCGCACATGGCGGCTGGCGCTTCCAGACCAGCGACCCCCAGGGCAACGTCGTGTTCTCCGCAAATGGCGTATACCATGAATTCGTCCCCAATAAAAAAATCACCCGCACCTTCGAAATGGAAAACACCCCCTTCCCCGTGCAGCTGGAATACCTGGAGTTCGAAGGGCTGACGGACCAATCGAGCCGGCTGGTGATGAAGATCGTCTTCAAATCCGTGGAAGACCGCGACCAGATGCTGAAACTCCCTTTCGCACAAGGCATCAATATGGCGCACAACAAACTGCAGGAAGTTGTTAACAAGCTAAAATAATCCCCATGGCACACGCAATCATGAATCCCAAAGTGGATGCTTTCATCGGCCGGGCCGACAAATGGCAGGAAGAATTTGATGCGCTGCGCAACATTTGCCTCGACTGCCAGCTCACCGAAACCCTGAAGTGGGGCAACCCCTGCTATGTGTACCAAAATACCAATCTGGTGCTCATACACGGTTTCAAAGATTACTGCGCATTGCTGTTCTTCAAAGGTTCCCTCATGAGCGACCCGCATGGATTGCTGGTGCAGCAAACGGAAAACGTACAGATCGGCCGCCAGCTGCGGTTTACCGGACTGAAAGAAATTAATAAGCTGAAAAACGTCATCAAAAGCTATATCCAGGACGCGATGCAGGTCGAAAGCCAGGGCCTGCAACCGCAGTACAAAAAGAGCACAGACTTTCCTGTGGCGGAAGAATTCCAGATCGCGCTCGACAAAAGCGCCAAACTCCGGCAGGCTTTCAAAACCCTCACGCCCGGGAGGCAACGGGGATACCTGCTCTATTTTTCATCCGCCAAACAAGCGAAAACCCGCGCATCACGCGTCGAGAAATATATCCCGCAAATCCTTGATGGCAAAGGGCTCGACGACTGATCCGCGCTTCCTTAACCTGGCCACCGAATCACACACACACACTTACACACAGCATCATTATGAAAAAGTCTCACAAAATCATTTACTGGATCGCCACCATCTGGCTGGCATTAGGCATGCTTTCCGGCGGAATTTTCCAATTGCTGCAGGTAAAAGCGTCGGTAGACGGCATCATGCACCTGGGCTATCCCGCCTATTTCGTTTCCCTCCTTGGCGTCTGGAAAATTTTCGGGGTGATCGCCCTGCTCGTGCCGGGATTCCCCATTGTGAAAGAATGGGCCTATGCCGGGTTTTTCTTCGCCATGTCGGGCGCGGTGATCTCCCACATCATTTCCGGTGACGGAATGGCGCAGATATTCCCTTCGCTCTTTGCCGTGATCCTCACCGTGATTTCCTGGTACTTCAGGCCGGCCAACAGGCGCGTGTCAATTGCATCCGTCGCTTAACCTGACTATTCCATAAATTGCCACAGGGGCGGAAAAAGAAGGTCCATCTTTTTTCCGCCCCTGCCCTTTTTCCGAAATTCCGTAAATTAAGGGTGTCAACATCATCGTACCCATATGCATACCGGAAAACGTTACACCCCCTATTTGCCGGCTACGATGGCATATTGTCCGCTGCGCAATGTGAAGGCCCCGTTGCGCGAGGGTTTGGTGGCCACTCCGTTCACCCGCAATTTGTAATTTTTCCCGGTAAACGCTTTCGGAATATGTACCTCCGCGGCGGAATTCCCGGGGATTTCCAGGTCGAGGAAAAACGTTCCTCCCTCCTGCCTGAACGCCATTTTGATATTGCCGCGGACAGTCGGCAATTGCAGCGACGCATGCTGTAAACCGCCGGGCATAGGCTTCACCCGGAAAACGGAAAAACCTGGCTCCAGGGGTTCGATTCCCATCAAACGACGCGGGATGATGTTGGCCGGCACCGCACCCCAGGCGTGGTTCCAGTCCTGGTTCGGTTTGTATTTATTGTCCCAGGCTTCCATGGTGATGGTGCTGCCTGCACGGATCATATTGTACCAGCTTCGTTCCGAGCGGGATGCGAGGAGTGATAAACCATATGCTTCATCACCCGCGTCATACACCGCATCCATGAGAAACTGGCTGCCGTACACGCTGCAGGCCATGCCGCGGGAACGGATGAAAGCTGCAAGGGATGGAAGGTCCGCTTCATCGGCCAACCCAAACGCCAATGCAAACATGTTCGCATGCAGGGAAGCATGTTGTGTACTGTCGCCATCGCGGAAAATTTTCCTTTTGGGATCGAAGAACGTTTTGCGATAAGCTTTGCGCACATTCTCCGCCCTTGCCGACAGCGCTTTGGCGTCTTCGCTTTTGCCGGTCGCCTCCGCCATTTTCGACATGGCGCGCAACGCATGGAAATACCAGGCATTCACGACGGCGTTGTAACGTTCGAATACAAACCCGTCCGTTTCACCGCCTTCCGCCTTCCCCAGCCCCAGGATGCCGGTATGCGGCCAGTCTACGATATCGCGGATGCCGTCGCCCTTGAAATGGATGGACCGTAGCAATGCTGCGTCTTGCTTGCGGGTGCGAGTACTGATGAGGCCGTTGGCATCTTCCAACGGGAGGAGGAGTTTGGCGGTGAGATCGGTATAATGATACCGGGCGGAACGGATGTCGCCGGTATAAAGATAATCGTGCCAGGCCATGAGCACCGATTGCAAAATCCACTCCGTGGGCCAGGTAGCGTGGTGTAACAGGTATTCGTGGGAATACCGGGCCAGCGAAAACTCCCGGTCGGCCGCGTAATGTCCCAGTTGGTTGATGTAAGCGTCTGCTTCATAAGGGATCCGTTCCCGGTCGCCGTCTACATACACTCCCGCGAAGGTGGTCGCTTTCATGCTGTATTTGCACAATTCCCATACTGCGTTTAACGTGCTGTCCGACGACACGAAGCTGGCGGCTTCGTCGTTGAAGGGATAATGTACTATCGAACGGACGAGTCCTTCTTTCCCGGGATTTCCTTCATACCCGCTCAGTTCCACATACCGGAACGGCAGCACTTCGCCGATGTAATCCGGCATGAGGACGGCCTGCCCGCCCGTGTTGCGCGCATCCGGCCGGATGCGCACCCGGTAGGTATGCGTGCCCGCCAGCAGCGGCAAACGATGCTCCTGGAAGCGGATCGTGCCGCCGGGCCGGGGATGAATGCTGCCGTCTGGCCGGAGGGCTTCTCCCATGCGGACGATCACCGTATCCTTCCCGGTGCTGCTCGTCAACGTAAGCCGCAATTGTCCGAATGCATCTTTCCCAAAATCCGCGCGCCAGGTATTATCCGATTGCCGGATGGTCACCGGCTGCTGGTCCGTTTTCTGCAATGGGTACCTGGCCGTATTGTATGCCGTTATGTTTTTCGCCATCCGGAAGCGTTGCGGGGTGGCGTAGTCGCTTTCCTGGTCTTTTTCGTCCCAGAATTTCACCTGCCAGTAATACACCGCGTCTCCGGCGAGCGGCGTGCCTGCATAATCCACGGCTACCGACCGGCGGGAAGCCGTCTTCCCCGAATTCCATACTTCTTTTCCATCGCTGCTCCGAACGATTATCTGGTAGGCAGATTGCTGGCTGGCCACGGGAATGATCCAACTGAACGCCGGTTGCCTGTTACCGATACGCACTTCCTGCAAGGGCGCGCCGCCGCGGTGAGGGAATTCAGGGGGCACCGGATAGCCGTTTTCTACCTGAAGCTCCGGGAACGCGAGCAGGTCGCACAATAAACCGGAAGGGGCTTTTTGCTGTGCAACCGCCGTAAAGACCGTCAACATCAGGCAAAGGGCGGGAATGGCGTATTTCGGGTACATCTGGCGTTAATTTTCCCCAATATAAGGCGCTGGCGGGAGGAGGCCGTCCTGTACTGTCGGCAAAAGAAAACGCCTGTCGCGAAGACAGGCGTAGGTGTTAAAATTCTGTTGGATAGCTTATTCGGATTGAAGAGATTTTATGAGATTGGTGAACGCCGCTTTCAGCGAATGGAAGCTAACGGTCAGCAAAGCCATCGCAAGCGTGAAAGTTCCTGCCAGGGCAAATACCCACCACGACAAGTCCATGCTGTAAGGGTAGCCGTTCAGCCATTGATGCAAGCCGTACCAGGCAACCGGTATGGCGATGACGGCCACGTTGCAGATTTGCACGAGAAATTCGCGCGACAGCAACAGCATCAATTGGCGAAGGCGCCCAGTAGCTACCTTGATGTAATTCCTGACCATATGATAATGATATGCCGGATCGGGGCAAGCACCTTGCCATAATTCAGGAGTCTTTCTGGGAGCGGGTTTGGGAGAATTTGAGTAGGTCAGAATGTCCGGAATCGTACATTTTCCGTCCGCTGGCGGACAGCTTCGAAGTGTAGATCTGCGTTCCATATACCTGGTACCCGTTTTGAAAAACGGAGAGCTTATCCTGGAGGGTAGCGAATTGAGCGGGGTGAATGGCATTGCTGGCCGCGGCCGCTTCGGCGAGGTGAGGGTGTTTTGTTTTGACGTCCAGGTTGGCATGGGTGAGCAGGAGGATGATACCCTGATATCATCGAATACGGGGAATAGCCCGTTTTTCATGATTTTCCGGATATATAGTTGACCTCATAGCCCCTTTTCGCCACCGGCGTTGTCCTGTTAATGTGTTGCATGCTCCAACCGGTAACCCGGCTACTCTTTAGTTATCAATTACCTTATCCGAAACCCAAAATTGCCAAAATCATGAAAATCAAGTTATTGCTGAGCGGTTGCGCCCTTACATTGAGCGCGCTGTTCGGTTCCTGCAGCAAGGAAAAAACCGAAGCATCCATTGCGTTGCGACCCGATCAATCCCTGTCTGCCCTCCCTCCGGCTTCCTCCTATTCCGTGCCCCTGGCCGGAAACGGCTATGTAACCACGCTGGCCTCCGGCGGCGCGGAAGTGATCACCGGCAACGGCCTCGGCAACTGGACCAGCGCCAACAGCATTACCAGCGTCTGGTTCCGCGTGGCGCAAACAGGTACGCTGAACGTGTCCCTCCGCGCCAAGGTGCCCTCAGGTACCAGCAATATCCGCGTGACGGTGAACGGCACAAACTTCACCAAAACCATTACCGGCTCTTCCTACGCCACGCATGCCATTGGCTCCGTTACCATTGCCGCCGCGGGATATGTGCGGGTAGACCTGAAGGGCATTTCCAAAACGGGCAGCTATTTCGGCGATGTGTCAGACGTCATCATCAGCGGAGCTGCCACGGCCAGCGACGTGGTGTTTGCCAATGATCCCGCCAATTACTACTGGAGCCGCCGCGGCCCCTCCGTCCATATGGGCTACACTATTCCCGCAGGGAACACGGCCGAGTGGTTCTATAACGAAATGACCGTCCCCGCAGGGGAAGACAATATCGGCTCCTACTTCATGAGCAACGGTTTCTCCGGCGGATATTTCGGCATCCAGGTAAACAGCGCTACAGAGCGCAGGGTCCTTTTCTCCGTTTGGGATCCGTCCGTTGGTACCACCACCCTCGTGCGCAAAGGCCCCAATGTGGTCGACAATACCTTTGGCGGCGAGGGTACGGGCGGACAAAGCTACCTGCTCTTCAACTGGACGGCCGGTACTACATACCGTTTTCTCACCCAGATCAAGCCCGACGGTACCGGCGCCACGTTGTATTCGTCCTGGATCTATACGCCGGAAACTTCGGCCTGGCGCTTCATCGCCACCTGGAAGCGGCCCAACACCGTTTCGTGGTACACCAGCGCGCATTCTTTCCTCGAAAACTTCATCGACACCCGCGGCTACTTCGGGCGGAAAGTGCGGTACAACAATCAATGGATACGCAATACCGCCGGTACCTGGGTGGAACTGACGCGAGGCCGTTTCACGATCGACGCTACCGGTACCAACGACCAGCGACGCGACTATGCGGGCGGACTGGAGTCAGGCAGCTTCTATCTGCGGAACGGCGGGTATTTCGCGACGTCTACCGCCTACGGTTCAACGTTCTCACGACCTGCACTGGGCGTGGCGCCGAATGTCAACCTTTCCACTTTGCCATAATGTGAACGGTGCGGAGCATGCGGTTCGTCCGCCCGGATGTTGCCGGGTGGATTTTTTTATGCGTTTTCGCGGAGGAGTTTTTTGATGACTGGCGTGATCTGCCATGAAACCATTCGCAGTTTCCGTTAACCCGGAAGGAGGTTTCATGAAACGGCCGCCTCCCGCGGAAGTGTGCGCTATTACCTTTGGTGCCATCACTGTTAAAACCTCAAAAATGAAACACGTTATCAAACCCTTCAAAACGCTTGCTGTATCCGCTATGACCCTTGCCGGGCTTGCATCTTGCGAGAAAGAAATGCCCATCAAGTCGAACGACGCGTATTTCAGTACCGCTGAATTTAAAAAGAACCTGAAAGCCGCACTCGCCGGGGCGCGCGGGTATCAGTTCGCCATTACGCAAAACGGACAGGTGGCGGACACAGCGGAATATGGGATCGCCACTGTTGGCGGCGCCAAATCCGACCTGGATATGTTCATCAACGTCGCAAGCGTCACCAAAACGCTGACAGCCGCCACCGTTGTGCAGTACATGTTGCAGAAAGACGTTACCATCGAATCGAAGATCGGCGCGTGGCTGCCTGCTTCCTGGGCGGTACATGACACCATCAAAAAACTTTCGTTCAAGCAATTATTGACGCACACATCCGGCATCCGCGGCAGCGCTACGGAATGGTCTTCGCTGATGACAACGGCGGCTTCGCCCATTACGGCGCCTCAATCGTACGAATACTCCAACATCAATTTCGCATTGTTCCGCGCGATCCTTCCCAAGCTGCATGATTCCGCGAAATTCCGGCAGCGTGAACTGTCCTTGCCGGCCGCTGATTTCCAGTTATGGATGAGCCAGGAATACATGCGACTGGTGAACCTGCACGTACTTTCAAAAGCCGGCATCCCTGCCCGCGGCTGCGCGCCGGTAACGGGAAAAATGTCGATGATGATGACCGAAGGGCCCTACCGGTTGATCGGCAGCGATTTCGGGGATTGGTCCAACAAATGCGGCGGCGGCGGATGGGTGCTGACGACGATGGAAATGGCCCGCGTAATCGTCTACCTCACCCATTCCGACAATATCTTGTCGCCCGAGGAACGCGCGCTGATGGATAACAACCGCCTCGGATGGGTGGCCCGCTTCCCGGTAAAAGGGGGCCTGGCTTACGGCCACGACGGTGCCCTGTATGTGAACCGCAATAAGGAAGAAGGCCTGAACGGCGGTGACGTAGGCAGCCAGACGCTGATCATCAAACTGCCTGCAAAAGTGGAGCTGGCGCTGGGCGTGAATTCTGTCAAAGACGGCTGGCGCGACCTGTACGATATCGTGGCGGCGGCTTACAACAAATCCTGGGTGAACAATTAACCGGACATACCATGAGAACACTGCCCTCCGGCAAGTCCGGGGGGCTTTTTATTGCATACAGGTTACGGGTATATGGCGGCGGATAAACGTTATGTATTGAAAATGAGCGGTTGATGGAGAATAGCTGCGGGTTTCGATGATTTTTACTACCAGCAGATAAGGGAAATTGTTATTTTGGAGGACGGAATCCCTATATCCCTATCCGTTATGACATACCCTGAAGTACCCCTGGCGGAAACGTCTTTTCACTTGCTCCGGTTGTATATCCGGATGCGCCGGCAACGTTCCGCGATGCGGCGGCGGTTGCAGGAAACGCTGTCGGGCCTCTTGCCGGAAGCGCCGTCCATTCTCCCCCAGCCGCTCATTCAACGCATGTACCATTACCAGGAAATCGCTCATTTTGTGGTTTGCGGCGCCCTGGCCCGCATGCAGGGCCGGCAGCTTACGGAGACGGAACAAATCCGGCAAACGTTGCTTTCCGTCATTACACCGCTATTCGACGAAATTTGCAACAACCCTTCACGCAATGGCCGCATCAGCGAACTGACCAACCAACCCAACGCATTTGTTCCGTGTAACGAAAGCGAGGCGCTGCTTCGGGAGGCTTATCTCCGCTTGTTGTCGCAAGCTGCCAACCCTGCGGCAATATCCGCCCAATTCCGGGATGTGTGCTATTGGCGGGAGCAGTCGCTCAGGCAGCAGGATGCGGACATCAGCGAAGCGGAATTGTTCCGCATCACTTATCACAAAAGTTATCATGCCGTGCTGCTGTTCTACACGGCATTCGATTGTTACCCTGCTCCCGGGGAAACGGCGCTCGCTTTTCCCATGGCGGGTTTGATGCAACTCACCAGCGATGTGTTCAGCATCTGGGAAAACATCCGTGCGGGCATCTATACAATTCCCATTCTTCATCGCCGATACGGCAGGTTGGAAAAGCGGTTTATGGCCGAAAGCGCCCGCTTCAACCAGGCGCTGTTGCGGTTGCCGTACCCGGCCGGGAGAAAGAAGGAATACGCACAAACGGTGCACATGCTGCATGCCATGGGACTGGTGGCCATCCGGCGCCTGCAGTCCGAAACGAAAGGCGTGCAGGACCTGTCGGACCTGGCCTTATTGGGACAAAAAAGATTGGTTTGTAAAATGGATGACTGGCGGGGTTGGATAGCCTGGGTCAGTAAAATCAAGGAGCTGACAAACCTCATGTCTTTCGAAGGCCCTACCGAAAAGGCACTCCGGAGGTCAGCGCCACTTTCAGCCGCTGGCTGACGGCCGTTTCCGGAATTGCGCTTTCCCGGGAATCATCCACCAGGCAATAAGGCCCGACAGCCAGCCAAGAACGGCCGAGATAAGCAGTATTTTACGGTAGGCCGCGATAAAACCTTCTTTGTAAAGCGCTTTCACGGTTGAAGTAAGCTCCCGCGGCACGCCACCCGGCGGATGCGCATTGCCCAGGTTGACCGTTTCTGCTACCACGGCGGATTTCACTCCATCATTCATCGTCAATCCTTCCAACCCCTGCCGCACGTCTTTGGCGAGCAGCAACACGGCCAGCGCCCCGAAAATGGCGGTGGCAAACACGCTGGCAATTCTCGTCACCGCATTGTTGACGCCGGACGCGGTTCCGGAAAGCTGCGGAGGCAGCGCACCCATGACTGTGGCCGTTAACGGCGCCACGGTGAGCGACATGCCCAGCCCCAGTACAAGAATCCCGGGAAAGAAAGTGGTCCAGTAATGGGAAGGCCCGCCTGTTTCTCCCGCCAGCGACATCAGGAACAAACCCGTTCCCGCGAGCAGCGGACCGCCAACGAGAAACGGCCGTGGCCCCGTTTTATCCGCCCAGCTGCCCGCGGGCCTTGCCAGCAGGATCATGAGGACGGTAAACGGCAGGAAAGTAAGCCCCGATTGCAGCTGGCTATAACCCTGTACCTGCACCATGTTGAGCGAAACGAACAGCATACCGGTGCCCATGGCCGCATATAGGAAAAAAGTGAGCAGGTTGGCGCCGGAGAACGTGCGGTTGCGGAATAGATGCAGGGGCAACATGGGATGGGGTGATTGCATCTCCACCCGGACGAATACGGCCAGCAATAGAACACCGGCTGCAAGGGCTCCCCACGATTGCCAGTGCGAAATGCCGTATTCCGGCATCCGGAGAAACCCGAACGTCAGCGCCGCGAGCCCGAGCGCGGTTAAGACGCCGCCCATATAATCGATCCCACCGGCAGCCGATTCGTCGCGCTGTTCGGGCACATGCCGGCGGAGGATGAACAGGGAAATCAGGCCGATAGGAACGTTGATGAAAAAGATATACCGCCACAGCCCCGCGTCGGCGAGGGCGCCTCCCAGCACTGGCCCGCCCATGGTCACCAGCGTTGTGAAAGCCGACCAGGTGCCGATCGCCTTTCCCTGTTCGTTTTCGTTGATGGAAGACGACAGCAGCGACAGGCTTCCCGGGATCATAAGCGCCCCGCCCCCGCCCTGCAACACGCGGAACAGCACCAGCTGCTCCACATTGCCCGCCAGGCCGCAGGCTGCCGACCCCGCGATGAAAACGAGTATCCCGGTCATGAATACCCGCTTCCGGCCGAGCCTGTCGCCGAGCGCGCCGCCCACAAGGATGAGCGCCGCCAGCATGAGCAAATAGGCGTTGAGGACCCAGAATAGCCCTGCCGCCGTGGCTTGCAGTTGCTCCTGGAGCGCTGGCAGTACAACGTTGAGCGCAGTGCCGTCGATAAACGCCATGGAAGAAGCGAGGATCGAAGCGGCCATCACGCTGCGGCCTTTTGCGGATTGTAAAGGGAATGTCGGCATCGTTCTCTATTAACAGGCGAGCCGCGGAAAAGTTATGGCTCAGCTCATACCCATCGCTTCGTAGAACTGTTTAACGTACGTATCGCCAACAGGAACCATGTGCTGGCCCATGAAAATCCGCTGCTTTTCCACGCTGTCGATTTTGTTCATAGCCACGATGAAGGATTTATGCACGCGGATAAACTGCCGTGGCGGCAGGGCTTCCTCGAAGCTGCGGAGGTTTTGCAATGTGAGGATTTTCTGGCTGGCCGTTTGGATGGCGACGTAATTGCGCAGCGCTTCCACGAACAGGATTTCACTGAAGTTAAGCCGGATGATCCGCTTGTCGGTCCGGATGAAGATAAAATCCGGTTGTGCCGGAACCGGCGGCTGCAGTGGATGTTTCTCCGTCACCTTCTGCACGGCTTTCACGAAACGGTCGAAGGGAACGGGTTTGAGGAGATAATCCACTGCATCGTACTGGAAACCGTCGACGGCGTATTCGTCGTAAGCGGATACGATGATCACGTCTACGCCGCGCTGCCGCAGCTGCATGAATTCGATGCCGGAAAGCTCGGGCATCTGGATGTCGAGGAAAACGAGTTTGACGGAAGGCTCCCTGCGCAGGAAGGCGAGCGCTTCCAGCGGGTTGTTGAAAGTGCCTGCGAGCGAAAGCTCCGGCATTTTCCTGATAAATTCCGTGATAACCTGTACGGCGAGCGGCTCATCGTCCACCACTATGCATTGAATGCCCATTGTCCCAGTGTATTTGCAGTGTGCTTGAATATTCGTTTTCTGTTTCGTTGACGGACAAATCGTACTGGCCCGGATACACGAGTTCCAGCCGCTTCCGGACGTTTACCAGGCCGATACCGCCGGACTGGTCTTTCCGCTTGCGGGTTTTGAAATTATGCACGGTAAATCCGATCCCTTCGTCCCCGCATTCCAGTGATATTTCCACGGGCTGCTCCGGCCGGTTGGCCACACCGTGCTTGAAAGCGTTTTCGACGAAAGGCACCAGCAGCAGCGGCGCGATCTCATGCGCCTGCGGATCTCCGGTAACCCGCATCCGCACGCAATCCTGGCAGCCGGTCCGTAACCGTTGCATGGCGATGAAATCTTCCAGGTATTTCAGCTCGTCGGACAATCGGGTGCGGTATCCCGCTACCGGCGGCTGTTCGGTCATATATTCCAGTATCTGCGACAGCGTTTGCGCGGCGTCCACCACCTGGGGGGAACGTACCAGCGCCAGGCTGTAGATGCTGTTGAGGCTGTTCATGAGGAAATGCGCGTTCAGCTGCATTTTCAGGATGGCGAATTCGGCGTCCTGTTTTTGCAGCGAGAGCTGTTTCCGCCTTTTATCTTCCGCCAGCCATGCGAAGAAGAGTACATATGCCAGAGCGGCGCAGCCCACCATGGCATTGGTCCAGATTTCGGTGCGCAGGTATCTCCAGAAATCCCTGTAATAAGGCTGCCCGTTGCGGTAACCTCCCTGCAGGATTTCTTCCCGGAAAAAACGGTCGGCCACTGTCCATTTAATGAGTGTGGCCGCGGTGAAAAGCAACAGTAATTTCAGCAGGAGCTGGCCCCATTTGCGCGACGAAAGGAATTGCGGGAATACCAGCCTGACGGCGATATAGAACAGCCCGAAATTCAGCAAGCCGAATACCCCGCGGTTGATATGCAGGTAGCGGAAGGTGGATGGCGTGAACATCTTCGGCATTCCCAGCAGGGAGATGCCATACATGAGGAACATCCAGAGCGCGAGCAACGCGGCGAACTCGCGGAGGCGGTAAAAGCGGTCAGGCCGGTCCTGCATAGAGCGGTGTTTTAAACCGGCGGAATTCACCGGAACCCGGCAGCAGGTGTGCGAGGCGTTGCAGGAAAGTTGTTTTGGCGGTGGAGCTGAGTTCCAGCGCGTCGTTGCCGATATCGAGCCGGAGCACTACCGGGAGGCCGTTGTGTTGGCGGGCGAGCAGTTTCTCCGCTGCGGTCTGGAGCAGCAATGGTGTCACGTACCGGCCGGAGGTGGGGCCGGTCATGTGCAGGCTCACCTGCTGGCGGGGAAAGAGGCGGTTATGCAGTTTCAGGTAGATGTTAAAATAGTAAAGCTCCCGGTCGAGGGGGGCTTTGTCGAGCTTCACGCCCTTATCGTAGAGCATGTAGCGCAGTAGCTCGGAAAGTTGGAGGATGGCTTCAGCGCCTTCGCCTTCCCGTTTCTCTTCGTTTTCGAGCATGGATTTGATGGCTTTGAGTTTGCGCAGGAGCAGGCCGGTGGATACCTGCATCTGGGAGAACTGTTTGCGCGCGGCGGCGGCTTCCAGCTCCAGGCGCCGGCTTTCGCGGTCGCCGGCCCGCCACATGAGGATCACGTAATACGCATACGCCGCCAAGCCCACCAGCAGGCCTGTCTGCAAACTCAGGCGGCCATAGCTCCAGAAGGTATGGTACGTTTTCTTGAACCCGATCATGGCGATGCCCAGTTGGAGGATTTCGTCCGGGAATAGATGCCCTACGGCGTATTTGATGACGCAGGCGCCGAGGATCACCGTAAATGCGATCAGCGCCGTGCGCCCCGCGCCTTTTCGGGCATGGAGGGGCAGCACGAAGAACGCCAGGATGTAAAACAGGTTGAAATTGAGGAACCCGTACAGGAAATACCGGCTGAGGGTGTAGCGGAGGCCGAGCGGACTATTGATATTCCCCTTCAGCATCGGGAAGATGTACAGCAAGATCAGGGCCATCCAGATGGCGAGATGTATCCAGTACCTGTATGTTTTAGCGGGTGTCATACGAAGCTAAGATACGCTATAACAGGGCTTTACAGGCTAATTATTTTTCATCCCCGCACATTGCCGGAATGTACCTGCCGCAAGCCGGTACGTACAGTTTTGGCTTCCCGAATGGCGTGGCCGGATTATTTTGGAGCGGTCATGAGGCTAGTTTGCATACGTTAAAAATCAACCGGTAGAAATAATCAACCAAGTCTTCAACCAATCATCTTCCAAACAGTAGTGATTATGAAACATGTCTATCTGCTATTCCTTGCCTGTATGTTAAGCATGGGCGCTTACGCTCAGCAGGTTATCAAGGGTACGGTGCGCGATTCGCTGACGAAGGCACCGATACCGGGCGCCACCATCAGGGTGGTCAACGGTTCCGGCGGGGTTACCGCCAACGATAAAGGGGAATTCGAATTGCGGGTGCCCGCCAACGCCCAGTTGCGGATTTCCTCGATCGGGTTCGAATCGGTGCTGATACCGGCTACCGCCGTAATGCGGCCTATTATGCTGACCACCGCCGCCCAGATGCTCCAAATGCCGGTGGTGATCGGGTACGGCACGCGCCAGCGCACCGCCGTTACCACCAGTATCTCCTCCATCGATTCGCGCAAGCTGGCGCCGGAGAACAATATCGTCAGCGACGTGGGTAAAGCCCTCCAGGGCCGCATTCCCGGCGTATTCGTCGCTTCCACCTCGGGCGCTCCCGGCTCCACGCCCAATATCCAGATCCGCGGCGTACAATCCGCCCGCGCGCAGGACGCCAACCCCCTGATCGTTATCGACGGACTGGTGATGGAAGGGCCCGGCATCTCGCTCAGCTCCATCAACCCGCAGGACATCGAGACCATCGACGTGCTCAAAGACGCGGCTTCCGCCGCCATCTACGGCGCACGGGGCTCTTCCGGCGTGATCATCATCACCACCAAAAAAGGGAAACACGGCCAGAAACCGTATTTCTCCGTGAATGCCTACACCGGCTTCAACAACGTGCCCACCACCCGCCGCATGCTCAATTCTTCGGAATACGCTTCCGCATTCAACGATTCACGCAACAACCGGATTACCGACATCGACGCCCAGCTGGCCAACCCCGGAAGCCTCACCCCCGTGCAGATCAGCCAGTTGCAAAACGAGCGGAACAGGCTGAGCAGCCAGGTGGCCGATCTTAAAATGGCAGACCGCAGCACCGACTGGATCGACCGGGTGAAAAATCACAATGCACCGCTGAATAACATCCAGGCCAGCATGAGCGGCGGCGGCGAGAAATCCACGTATTACATGTCGCTGGGCCGTTATGCCGAAACCGGCGCCATCGGTACCGGCCGCTTCGAACGCTATACCGCCAAAATCGACGTGTCGCAACAGGTGAACAACTGGCTCCGTCTCATGGGGAATATCAACCTGACGCAGTCGGTGAGCAAAGACAACTCCTACCCCCTCGTGAGCGCCTTCAACGCCCGTCCGGACACGCCGGAGGAACCGGTGCGCAATGCTGATGGCTCGCTCGGGTATTATATAGGACAGCAGAACCATCCGCTCGGCGAAATGATGGAGAACAGGAACAAGAACCGCACGCAGACCTGGTTCGGGAACCTGGCTGCCGAGTTGAAGCTGCACAAGAACCTGCAATTCCGCTCTGCTTTCGCCGCCAACAAATACAACACTTTCAACCGCGATTACCAGTCGCCGCTCGGCTACCTGGGTAAATTCCAGAATGGCTACCTGAAAACGGGTGGTTCGGATAACTTCAATTACAACTTCGACAGCTATTTCACCTATACCAACCGCTGGAACAAGCTGGGCCTGACAGGAACCGCGGGATATACATTCTACAGCATCGAGAATAACGGATGGGGTTATGACCTCAATGGGTTCCCGCGGGTGGATGTGATCACCGGCGGCGCCGCTGGTTCCGCTTATGGCAGTACGGGCGCAATCGGTTCACTGAACGGCAATTCCCTCGAAACATCAGAGGCTTACTTCGGCCGGCTTTCGTTTGATTGGGATAACAAGTACATGTTGGGCGCAAGCCTACGTACCGACGGGTCCTCCAAACTCCGTAAAGACAACCGGTATTCCTGGTTCCCCTCCGTGTCCGCAGGCTGGGACCTGGCGCAGGAAGGGTTCATGCAGGACCAGAAGTTGTTCCAGTTCCTAAAACTGCGCAGCAGCTACGGTATCAGCGGCAACATCCGCGCGGTAGCGAACTTCGCCACGCAACACCTCATGCAGGCGACCTCCAATCTCGGTGAGCCCGCGCTCCGCGCCCGCGACCAGGTTGGCAACCCGAACATCCGTTGGGAAGAAACCAAACAATTCGATGCGGGCATCGACATCGGCATGTTCAACAACCGGGTTACGCTGACGGCCGATTATTACAATAAATCTACCACCGGACTGCTCAGCATCCGCAATATACCCTGGGAGTTCGGTGCGCAGTCGCTGCCATTCAATATCGGGGATATCCGAAACAAAGGTTTCGACCTGGAGCTGGCCGTGTCCAGTGCGCGGAATGCCCTCGTCAGCTGGAAAGTGGAAACCAACCTGAACTTTAACCGCAACGAGATCATCGCCCTCTCCGACTCCGTGCTGAGTTACGGCACCTTCATCTTTGGCGGCCCGCAATCGCAGGCGCGCGTTGGGCAGTCGGTAGGCTCCGTGCAGGTGTATAATTCTCTCGGCGTCGATCCCAATACGGGGGATATGATCTATGAAGACCGGAATAAGGATGGTAAATGGGACGCAAAAGATTACATCTTCGTGCCCATCGCCCTTCCCAAATTTACCGGCGGTACAACGCTTTCGGCCGGGTATAAAGGTGTGTCCGTGGAAGCGCTGTTTTCTTATGTGGTGGGTACCAAGATCTACGACTACTACGAACAATCCCTCCGCAACTACGATCTCGACTGGTTCGGCGTGATGCCCAACAAATTCGATGTCGTGAACAAACGCTGGCGCAAGCCCGGCGACGTGACGGACGTTCCCCGCGCCGTTGCAGGCCCTCATGGAGCCGGCAAAACGGCGGACTGGAATTACCGTCCTTCCACGCAATTCATTTACGACGCTTCGTACCTGCGCCTGCGCAACCTCACGGTGGCGTATATGCTGCCGAAAAGGTTGCTGGACATGGCTACCATTACCCGCTGCAAAGTGTATGTGGCCGCGCAGAACCTGTTTACAATAACCAAATACATCGGCTTCGATCCGGAAGCGGCTTCCAACTCCGGCATCGTTTCTTCCAACCTTCCCAATCCCAGGAGCATGGTGTTGGGCGTAGACCTGTCTTTCTAAAACTTACATCATGAAGAAATCATTTTTCCTGCATATATCCGCATGCGCCATCATGGGAATGGCCTCCTGCGCCAACAAGCTGGACGTGCAGCCCGATACCCTGGTGTCGCCCGACCAGGTGAACAGCAGTAATGTGGGGCTGGTGCTTAATGGCGCCAGGCTCGCGCTGACCAACAACGCATTCTACAATTATTACATCCTCACCGAAATCATGGGGGATGATGTGCAGACCACCAGCCTGCAAGGCTACGAGTTATGCAATATTCCCGTAACCGACAACTCCCTGACCATCGCCTACCGTTACCCCTTCGCCTGTGTCAATAATGCGAACGTGGTGATCCGGTACTACAGTGCCCATACCGGTGAGGCGGCATTGCGGCCGATTGCCGGCGAAGCTTACCTCCTGAGGGCCTATGCTTACATGTTGCTGAATGAGCAGTTCGGAAAAGTAGCGATCATGGACGGAACGGAGGATCCCTTATCCTACCCCGAACGGCAATCCGAAGAGAAAGTAAAAGCGGAGATTGAGGCTAACCTGTTAAAGGCGGTGGAGTTGCTGCCTGATGCCGGAGGCAAGCCCCTGAAAGGTAGTAAGCAAGCCGCACAATTGCTGCTGGCGCGCTTTTACCTGAACAACGGGAAGTTTGCCGAAGCTGAAAATCTGGCCAATGCCGTGATCACCTCGGGAAAATTCGCCCTGCTTGATGAGAAGTTCGACGAGATCTTCAAATACAATACCGCTTCCAAAGAGATGGTGTATGCCGTTGCGGAAGTTTCTTCCGGTGTCAATAACACCAAACAAGGGCTGCCGGGCGTATATGGTCCTGGCAGCGGCCGCGCAGGTGGTGCTAACATCTGGATTGATTCGAACCTCGTGAAATCTTACGAGAACACCGATATCAGGAAGCCATTTTTCACGAGAATGAAAGGCTCGAGCATTACCGATACCGTTTGGTTCCTGGTGAAGTTCCCGGAAGAATTGCAACCCTCCTATCCCATCTGCCGCTACAGCGAAGCGTTTCTCATTGCCGCAGAAGCAAAAGCCAGAACAGGCACGGTGGACGTGACGCGCTACAACGAACTGCGCGCCAAGCGCAAAGCCTCCCTGGCCGCCAATGGCGACTTCGCCAATGCCGCCGCCTTCCTGGACGCGATTGAGCTGGAACGCAGGAGGGAATTCGTGGGAGAACGCCACCGCTGGCAGGATATGCGCCGCTTCGGCAAGGCGATCCCCTGGCTGGAAGGGTTCCAGCAACCCGCGGGCCACGTCATCTTCCCCATCCCGGAAAGACTGTTCACCCTCAATCCCACCCTCCAACAGAACGACGATTATTAGTTAAATAAACCTAACAGGAATGAAGAACGCAATGTTGAAACCTGCTTTACTGGCGCTGCTGATGAGTCCGGCGGCGCTCATGGCCCAGAAAGCCAATCTGCCAAAACAAATCACGGTAAAAGGATCAGTGAAATTCGCCACGCCCGAAGGCCAGCCACGCAAAATATGGCTGAGCCGCGACAATGGCACCGGCAAACCCACCGTCGTGGATTCCGTGGAACTCGGTCCTGATCTCACCTACTCCTTCCGCATCAAACAAGACCATCCGGGTATTTACAAACTGAACGTGATGTATTGGGATCATATCACCTTCTGGAGCGATGCCGATGTAAAAGTGGCTTCGCGCGGGTACGACACGGCAAAGATGAAAGTGAAAATCCCGCACTTCTACTTCGTGGATGGCTCGTCCGACAACAACTTCATCAACCAGATGGAATTGAATAACACCAACGGTTACCTCCGTTCGGTCGACGAATACAACCAGGAGTATTATGCCAAGCAGCATAAGGAAAAAACCGGAGATTCCGCCTGGGCGAATTACTGGAAGGACCGCCGCCGTTATAATCCCCTGCGCGAAGACAATGACCAGCGCGAAGATCTGCTGATGAAAGTGTATAAAGACCGCCCCGTGCTGATTTATGCCCTCCGCAGCGCAGGCAGCCCGCACGACACCACGCAATACGCATCCACCCTGCGCCAGCTGGATCATCTCATCAAACTGTACCCCTGGCTGAGTGAGGCCAAAAACCTCAAAAACACCATCATCAAAAACCGCGCGCAGATGATGAAGCTCCAGCCCGGACAGCCCGCGCCTTCCATCTCCTACCCGGACAACTTCGGCAAGCTGCAGGGATTGGAAAAATACAAGGGAAAATATCTCCTGGTCGATTTCTGGGCTAGCTGGTGCGGCCCCTGCCGCCAGGCGATCCCGAAAGTGAAAGAACTGCATGAGCAATACAAGGCGAAAGGCCTCGAAGTAGTGAGCATTTCCATCGATACGGACAAGAAAGCCTGGGAAAAGGCCATGGCGGATGAAAATATGCCCTGGGAGCAACTCCTGAGCGACAACAAAGACAAAACGATGGAGCTTTACCAGTTCTCCGGCATCCCCACGCTTTACCTCATCGACCGCGAAGGCAAGATCGTGACCAAGTTCACCGGTTACAGTCCCGAAGCGGAAGCCATGATCAAACAGGCGATCGAGAAAGGCATCTCCGGACAGGCCCAGCCCGCGGGAGAAAAGAAAGTGATCAAGGCAATGTCCATGTAATATAAACAGTCATGCAGCAATTAATCTTTTCTGTCATTGCGATGGCGGCTGCCTTGCAGGTTTCCGCGCAGCAAAAGTATACGGTAGACGTGTACATGGCCGGCCAGGAAGGGCATAAGCTCACGTTGAGTTATGTCCGTAAAGGCGAAAGGCGTTCGGATACGGCCCAGCGCCTCCCCGACGGCGGGCTCCGTTTCAGCGGGGAGATGGAAGGTCCGGTAGTGGCGGTGATGTTGAACAACCACCCGGCCAGCCGTTTCCAGTTGTCGCAGGGTGGTATGTTCATTCCCGGCCCTTTACTGGAATTTGTGCTGGAAGACGGGCGCACTGTTATCAAGGGAACTTCCGAAAAATCGTTCATGGCGATTGCCAAAGGCGGCAAGCTGAACACGGAATTCGCGAAGTTCCATGCCCGGGAATTGCCGCTGATTGAAAAGAAATGGGAGCTGACGAAAGAAGGCGCCCTGGCTTACAAAGGCGGCGATACCGCGCGTTCCACCGCCTGCAGGCAGGAAGGGAATGCGCTGGATGCGAAAAGGAAGGAGCTGCAGCGGGAGTATATCGTAAAGCACCCGGGTTCCTTCGTGAGCATGTACTTGCTGAGCACCCTCTATGAGGAATATACACCGCAAGCGTATGCCGAGGTTTACGGAAAGCTCGCTCCCGCCTGGAAATCGACTTTCTACGGAAAGCTGATCGCCAACAAGATCGAAAGCACCCGCGCCACGGCCATCGGCATGCCCGCGATTGATTTCACGAAGAAAGACCTTCAGGGAACAGACTTCTCGCTGTCGTCCCTCAAAGGGAAGTACGTGCTGGTTGATTTCTGGGGCAGCTGGTGCGGCCCCTGCCGCGCAAGCCACCCGCATATGCGCAAGCTTTACGATCAATACAAGTCGAAAGGTTTTGAAATCGTAGGTGTTTCTGATGAAAAATCGCCAAGCCTCGAAAGCGCGGAAAAGTCCTGGAAAGGCGCCGTGGAAAAGGATGGGATCAACTGGCTGCATGTGCTGAACAACTACGGTAAAGGCGATTTCGACCTCGTACAGAAATACGGCATCACCGGTTTTCCCACCAAATTCCTCCTCGACCCCCAGGGCAAGATCATCTGGAAGCTCGTGGGCGGTGGTAAGGAAAGCGAAGACCAGCTCGACGGGAAGCTAAAAGAATTATTAGGCCAATAACGCGGTTGGTATGATAAGCAAGAAAAAGGGACGCTTCCGGGCGTTCCTTTTTTTATGCCTGGATAAGCCCTTGCTGCACGGCCAGCCGGATCATGGACGCCACATTGGGCGAACCGAATTTCTGTAGGAGGTTTTTGCGGTGGGTTTCTACCGTCAGCGGGCTGAGATGCAGCATAGCGGCGATGTCGGTCGTGGTTTTGCCGTCGGCGATGAGCAGGAGGATTTCTTTTTCCCGCCGGGTGAGCTGCGGCATCTCCCGAAGCTCCGTGGCGGAGGGTTTGGCCATAATCTCGCGGACGGCTTTGCTGAACGTGAGGAGTCCTTCATGCGCTTCGCGGATGCAGCGGATGAGCTCGTCGGCCGCCACGTTCTTTAGCAGGTAGCCGGAGGCGCCTTGTTGGAGCATCTGGAGGATCATGCTGCGCTCAGCGTGATTGCTGAGGGCGAGGATGCGGGTGGCGGGGGAAATGTTCCGGATGTCGCGGCAAAGGTCGAGGCCGCTCGTGTCGGGCAGGGCGATGTCGAGCAGAAGGATGTCGGCGTGGGAAGATTGAAGAAATTCCAGGCATTCGCGGCCGCTGCCGAAGCAACCGGCGATCTCCATGCCGGGGGCCGCTTCCAGCAGTTTCTGCAACCCCTCGGTTATCAGCGGATGGTCGTCTGCAATGGCGATCTGAATGGTTTGTGAAGACATGGCGTTTGCGGGCTGGATGCATCCCGCGTCTCAAAAATATCAATTATTCGCAACGGCGAGGCATCCCGTTCCGAAACTACCGGGAAACAGGTAGGAAATTTCACCCGGATGAAGGTATTGAACCAGGCCGGGACTGGTTTTACTTTTGTGATGCGCAGTATATCCATGCGCCGCGGCGCTGCTAACCATTACCATTTAAAACAAACGCTTATATGAAATCATTGAAATTGCTCTGCTTGCCGCTGTTAGCCCTTTCGATCGGCCTGGCCGCCTGCGGCGGGAAAGATAAGGACCCCGTACCCGGCGGTTCCGCGAAGAAAGTACAATACAAAGCTACCGCCAGCGCGGGCGTGCAATTGTATTCCGCCATATATGGCTACGACCAGTCCATCACCACAGTAACAAGTATCGGCGGTACTACCTGGGCGAGCCCGGTGATCGATGTGCCTGCTTCCGCCAGGGGCGGCACCTGCGTAGTAGGCGCTGTTGGCGCGAATGCGCAGTCTACGCTGAAAGTAGAAATGTTCGTCAACGGCGAACTGGTGAAAACGGGTACCTCCAGCGGTACGGCGCTTTCCGCAGGCACTAATTTGGTGTTTTAACAGGGCATGATAATATCCGCCGTAATCGCCAAACGATTAGTAAAACCGGCCGGTTTCGCGTCCGGTTTTCGCTTTTTCGTTGAACGGAGTGATGATTTTGATTAAATTGGGGAAAGAAATTCCCTCCGCCATGCATCCTGCCGACTTCCGCATCCGCCCGCTCGCCAATAACGAAACCACGCTGGCCGCATTATCCGCCTTGTTGATGGAAACGGTGGCCCATGGGGGTTCCGTGAG
This sequence comes from Chitinophaga pollutisoli, assembly GCF_038396755.1. Classification (NCBI taxonomy): domain Bacteria; kingdom Pseudomonadati; phylum Bacteroidota; class Chitinophagia; order Chitinophagales; family Chitinophagaceae; genus Chitinophaga; species Chitinophaga pollutisoli. Next base: position 6,020,914 of record NZ_CP149822.1, read on the forward strand.
TTTTATGCATCCCTTGCCGGAGCATGAAGCGCGGGCTTTCTGGCAGGGATCTTTGGCGGCGGCAGCCAACGGAGGGCGGATCGTCCTGGGTGCATTTGATGCAGCCGGTAAACTCGCCGGGACGGTGACCCTCCTGCTCGATCTTCCTCCCAACCAGCCCCACCGCGCGGAGATCGCCAAGATGATGACCGGCGTCGCCTATCGCGGAAGGGGCATTGCCCGCGCGTTGCTGGCTTTCGCGGAGCAGCTGGCGCTCCAACACGGGCGTACCCTGCTCACCCTCGATACGGCGGAAGACGATGGCGCCGCAGGTTTATACGAAAAATCCGGCTACCAGCGAAGCGGCGTCATTCCCGATTTTGCGCTTAAACCCCACGGCGGCCTTACCGGTACGATCATTTTCTGGAAGCGGCTCCGTTCCTGAATAATTATTTTGTTGTAACCTATTCCCCCGGATGCGATTCCCATTTCTCACCATGCGGCACGCGATATTGCATTTGCGTATATCCATTGATGTTGTAAGCGTCACCCATGCCGTGGTGCGCGCATGCAACCATCCCCGTTACTTTCCCTTGTGTATCACGGGTAAACTTAAACGTCAAATCCCGTTCTTTTGCAAAAAATACGTCTTGCCGCTCGGGGAAAAGGGACATGGGTTCCCGCGCCGTATGCAGCACCAGCCAGCCATTTTCCGCTGAAATAGTGAGCGCATTTTCCGGCCCTTTGTATTTCCCCGAAAAAGCCTGTAAGGTTTCTTTCTTCATTTCCAGTGTTTTTCGCGTATTCTCGTACGGGGCAGGGCCATGGTCGAAACTCAGTATCCGCGCCATCTTCCACCTTCCTTCCTGTAAAAGCAAAAGGTGCGTAAACTTCGCAAGGCCGTCGCGGTATTCATGCGTATTCTTCAGGATATAGAAATAATGGCTGCCGGAGATGATAGCGCCGTAAAGCGAATCGTTTTTACGTAAGGGAAACACCATTACCGTACCCGGCACCGCTTCCCTGCGCAGGCTGAAATCGTTGCCGGGCTTGCAAAGGCCGTTGGTGAAGCTTTTCATCATCGCGTCTGCCCCGAAGGTAGGGCCGCCTTTATCGTGGTAAAACTCCACATCGTCCGTCAGCATGGGCCGTATTCCGGACAGGTTGCAGGTATTGTAGCTTTGCCAGAAAAGGCTGTCGGCCGCCAGTACGGCTTTGGTAACCTCTGCGTCGGATTGCGCGCGGGCTAGCAAACAAAATAGCAGGGCGTTCAGGGTTAAAATGGTACTTTTCATGTTGAAAGCGGTTGAAAAATGACGATGATATAATATTACAGCAAACAACCCGAACTTTTAATTGTTACAGTAGGTTTAACAAGGGAAATTTCAGACAAGAGAAGAAGCCCGGAAATAACCATCACACATGAAAAACACCGAAAGATTCAGCGGAAGGGCTGAACATTACATCAAGTACCGACCGCATTACCCGCATGCCATCATTGGCTGCCTGGAAGAAGCAGGCTGCCTGACCAAAGATTCCATCGTTGCCGATGTCGGCTCCGGAACGGGTATTTCCTGCCTGCCGTTCCTGGAAAACGGCAACGCGGTGGTGGCTGTAGAGCCCAATACAGAAATGCGCGAAGCCTCCGAGCGTCTGCTCCACGGGTACCCGGGGTTCAGGGCGGTTGCCGGAACGGCGGAAAAGACCACCCTGGAAAACGGATCCGCAGATCTCATCGTGGCCGGGCAGGCATTTCATTGGTTCCATGGCAGTGCCGCCAGGAATGAATTTGTGAGGATCGGCCGGCCGGGAGCATGCACCGTGCTCATGTGGAACGAGCGCGACATCCAGGACCAGCTCGGCAAGGAGTACGACGCCCTGCTGGAAGCCAACGCCGTTGATTACCGGGAAACCAACCACCGTAACGTTGGCCCCGCGCAGCTGTCGGCCTTCTACTCTCCTTCAGTATACCAGGCCTACACCTTCAGCAATGCACAGCAACTGGACCTCCCGGGCCTCAAAGGAAGAATGCTGTCTGCCAGCTACGCCCCCCAGCCCGGGCATCCCCTCTATGCGCCGATGATCAGCCAGCTGGAAGACCTCTTCGCCAAATATGCCAAAAACGGCCTGGTGAAATTCATGTACACCACCCGCCTCTACATCGGGCAACTGACATAAATCACGCGTATCCAAAGACATGAAAAAAGGCGCTCCGTGCTGGAGCGCCTTTCCTATGCTTGTGAAATCAGCTTCACGCGTTTTGCTTGCGGACGTACTTCGTGAGGATCACGATCACCTGTCCTTCGATCTTCCCTTCGATCTGCTCCGTATTCTCTGCCACCAGGCGGATGTTTTTCACTACCGTTCCCATTTTGGCATTGAGCGTGGAGCCTTTCACATCCAGGGATTTGGTCAGCACCACCGTGTCGCCATGCTGGAGCACGGCGCCGTTGCTGTCGAGATGCAATTCCACCACATCGTCGTTCTCATGCTCGCCGGATGCTTTCGCCCAGGCGAGCAGCTCGTCGTCGAGGTACATCATGTCGAGCTGTTCCGCCGCCCAGGCTTCTTTGCGGAGGCGGTTCAGCATCCGCCACGATACTACTTGCACGACGGGTGTTTCGCTCCACATGGAGGTGGCGAGGCATTGCCAGTGCTGCGGATCCAGGGCTTCTTTACGTTCCAGCTGGGCGCGGCATTTGTCGCAGGCAACGATCTCCGCGTCGCGGCGGGATTCGGGGGAAAAGGGAACTTCGTACACGGACAGTCCTTCCGTGGCGGAGCACATTTCGCAGCTGTTGTTGCTGCGTGCTTTCAGATCTTCAGGCAGTTTCATTTTCGTCTTGGCTTTAGCGAAGGCGCAAAGGTACGTTTTTCTTTCCGCTTGCCCCCTACTTCACTTTTCTATACTGCTCCTGCTCCCATGCGCGCAATAAGAATCCTTCCTTATTGAATATCATGTCTACCGGTGCGTTTTCGTCCCAGAAAAAGAGGGTTTCCGAAGCCGCTTTCACTGATTCGCGGTGCTGCCCGGCGCTCAGCTGCAACCCGTTCGCTATCGCGGTAACCACTACAGTATCGTTGCTGCCGCTGCGGACATACCTGCCCGCCAATTTCCCCAGTTTGCCGGCGTCTACATCCACCTGCCGGAAGCGGTGGCGGCGCTGCGCCAGCAGCCAGGTATAGAGGCTGTCGTTGTTATAGGTTTCCGTCCAGCTGTCGTGCCCTGCTTCGGGGTACACGGTAAACTTAACGCCCGGCTGATAAGGTTTCAGGGCGTCGATCATGCGTGCGCTGGCGCTGAGTTGTACCACGTTGTCTTTGGCGCCGTGGAAGCACCACACGGGCACGTAACGCATCTTCCAGGCCGTTTCCGGTTGCCCGCCGCCGCAGATAGGCGCGAGGGCCGCCAGTTCGTTGGGATACCGGGACGCGAACTCCCAGCTGCCGAATCCTCCCATGCTGAGGCCCGTCAGGTATACCCGGTCGGCGTCCACCCGGTGGTTTTTCTTCAGGTCGAGCAGCAGTTTGTGCAACATGCCTGGATCCCAGCCGCCCTGGTCCGATTGTGGCGACACAACGATTAAAGGATATTTCTTACCGGCTTCCACCAGTTTGGGAGGCCCGTGCATTTTCACTTTCTCCAGATCCATCCCACGTTCGCCCGAACCATGCAGGAAAATCAGCAATGGCCAGCGCCGGGAGGTATCTGCATCATATCCTTCCGGCAATGCCAGCAGGTAACGCAATTCAATAGTTAATTTCGCGGGAGACTGCTGTGCGGACGCATGCAGGCCCAGCAGCAGCAACAGGGGTACAAATAGATGTTTCATAACAGGAATTTACGCAATCCCCCGGGCTTTTTATACTACGGCCGTTACAGAATTTTTGGGTGGGAAAGTTGGCATGGCCCGGATATTGCGGCTTGCAGGTAAACCTTATCACCATGGACAAGATCAAGGCATTTTTCCAGGCATATGAACAACGATTCATGGATGGCCTGTCGGGCAAGCCGCAAGACGTGGAAGCCTTCGCCGGCGCATTCGCGGATTATTTCGTGGAATCATCCCCAGTGGGCGTACAGGGCGGAAAAAACGATGACTCCTTCCGGAAAGCGATGACAGAAGGCTATGATTACTACCGGAAAATCGGCACCAAATCCATGCAAATGACGGGCCTCGATGTCACCAAAATCAATGATACCCATTGCATCGCAAGGGTACATTGGGATTCCACTTACGATAAGAAAGGTGAAACGGTACGGATCGAATTCGACGTGTGGTACATATTGACTTCCGTTTCCGGCGACTACAAGATATTCGCTTACGTTACCGGTGATGAACAAAAAGTACTGCGCGAACATGGATTGATTCCGGAAAGTTGATGGCGTCCCCGAAAAATGTCGCTACATTTGCGCTATGCGAAACAATCTTGTCAGCATGGGCGACGCCCTGCGGGAGTATCTCAATAAAAGCCGTCTCAAACCGCGCCTCATGGAGGTGCGTATCCAGGAAAACTGGGAGCAGGTGGTGGGTAAAACCATCGCGAGGTACACTGAAAGCGTTCACCTGTACGATGGCAAGCTGGTGATTGTTACTACGGTAGCACCCCTCAAGCAGGAGCTGAATTATTCCAAAGACCGGATCGCCGGACTGGTGAATGATATGCTGGGGGAAAAAGTAGTGACGGAAGTGATCATCCGTTAACCGTGACCTTCACATCATTGGAAATCGCCTGAACAATTTTGGAAAGATCGTCCATCGTGAGTTTGGTGCGTAGGTGCATCATCATCATATCTCCTTCTTCCTGTACAAGCACCACTAAATTATCGATCCTGTCTTCATTTTTGCCGTTGCTGAGCAGGTGGACATTGGCGTTTTTGTGACGGATTTCCGCCAGCAGTTCGAACTTGTTGTTTAGCTCCAGCTTTTGTTTCAGGCCGTTAATCGTTTCGCTGGAAAATGTGCCATAGTCCATATCGAGCGCATAGAATCTTACCCTTCTCACTTTTTTCAATGCCCATTTAATGTCTTTCATACTGCCGTCGAAAGCATGGTCGGGAATGAACCAGCTGACTACGCGGAACGTGAGGAAGCCGAGGCCGATTTTATGGGTAGACGCTACGTCGTAATGCTGTACCATGAACTGGCGGAGCGTTTTACGCTGCGCGTTGGCGGTGGTGGCAAACAAGATGCATGCGGTGGCGGCGATAATGGAGCGAATCATGGATGTTTGTTTTTTCAGGTAAAGGATGGATGGGAGGAAAAGCGGCCGCGGATGGAAGACGGCGGCTTGTCCGGTTCATAAGGTCATTTCTTGCCTTTGGGTCCTTTCGGTCCCTTGCTGTCGAGCTTGCCCAGGTTTTCGAACCCGTCGATATTCATGTTGCCCGCGATCTCGGAAATCTCTTCGATGGAGAAATCTCCCATCAGCAAAAGCGCCAGGAACTCGTTCGTACTGCCCACGAGCATCACCAGCTCGGCGATGTTGCCTTTGGTGTTCTCGCGGACCATGAACTTCAGGTCGGTGTCTTTGTCGCGCAGGCTCATCAGTTCTTCCATACCCGATGTCAGGAACTGGGCGGCTTCGCGATACAGGCGCTGGCCGTCTTTGGTGTCTTCCTTGATCAGGATGCGCAGGCCTTTAAGCTTGCTGGCCAGGGACAATACCTTTTTGGCGTCCGGGTCGTCGGCACTCACTTTCGAAAACATGGAAAACATTTTCGGCGTGATGTTGATGACGGTGAAAGACTGGTCGTTCTGGTACTTCTGGAAGAACTTGTCGATGGTGGTTTGCGCCAGGGCCAGCTGGCTGCTGCACAATAGGCATAGTAAGGCGACCAGTGGAATGAGACGTTTCATGTGAAAAAAATTAGTGAATCAATCAAGGTTATAATCATACTAGAATGGGCGTTTAATTTTTGCCTTCCACGATGCTGGTGGCTTCGTTGAAATAGGCGATTTTCTGCATTTCGTTCTTGCCGCGGTTCAGGTTTTTGGACAGCAGCTGCAGCGCGCGCTGCGTTTGCTCATACGCCAGCTTCGGATCAGAATAGGTATCTGCGAAAACCATCGCGCCGCCGGTCTGCTTATCGCGGAAGCTGTCTGCTGAATACAATAATCCGGCCGCTACGAGCACCGCCGCCGCATATTTCATCCAGCCCTGCCAGATAGACCGGACGATGGCGGGTTGCTGGGGCTCGTCCCAGGGTGCGGGTTTGTCGGTAAACAGTTCGGGCATGTCGGGCACCGCGCTGCAATCGTTGAAGTATTGGAACAGCGGGGACGCTTCCTGGAGGTCTGCCGGCAACGTTCCCTCATGGCCGGCGTAAAATACGCGCAGCGCCGCTTCCTCCTCTTCCGTGCTCTCGCAGGCCCAGTACTTGTTCAGTAATGCCCTGATGTCATTGTATTCCATATACTTGCAGGTTTTGTAACTGCTCGCGAACGGTTTTCCGCGCGCGGTGCAGGTTGATTTTTACTTCCGCCAGGCCGATTTCCAGCATGTCGGAGATTTCCTGGTAACTTAATCCATCCATATCCCGGAGCTGCAATACCGTCCGGTATTTTTCCGGGAGCCTCGCGATGGCCGCGTGCACCCGGCGCATCATGTCGCTTTTTTCGGCGTGCTGGTGCGGCGTCTGGTGGACCGACGGCACCTCGCCCGCCCGGTCCAGATCGTCGGTGATCCGGTATTTGCGGCTCTTCAGCCGGTCGAGCGCCACATTGCGCGTGATCCGCATGCACCAGGCCTCCAGGCTTTGCAGCTCCGGCATCTTCTCCCGGTTGTTCCACACCCGGATGAAGGCATCCTGGACAACATCCTTCGCATCCTCCTCATTACCGAGCAGGCGGAAAGCAAAGCAGTAAAGCTTTTGCCTGAAAGGAAGGATGAGGGACTGAAATGCGCTGGATGTCATATTGGTTTTTAGAATGGCAGAAGGAGGCGGTTCCTTCGGTGTTACAAAAAGAAGACGACTGCCAAAAACGTTTGTTACAAAATAAAAGGAAAATTTTTTCCGAAGCTGTAAATCAATTAGTTAGTCTGATGCGTGGGTCGATGAGGCTGTAGAGGAGGTCTGCCAGCAGGTTGATGATTACGAAAACGCCGGCGGTAAACAGCACAGCGCCCATCACTACGGGGAAGTCGAATTTCTCCAGGGCGTCTACCGTCACTTTGCCGATCCCCTTCCACCCGAAAATATACTCCACGAAAAACGCCCCGGCCAGCAGCTCGGCGAACCAGCCGGTGATGGCGGTGATCACGGGATTGAGGGCGTTGCGGAGCGCATGCCCGAACAGCACCGCCCGGCGGCGGAGCCCCTTGGCGTAGGCGGTCCGGATATAATCCTGGTTCAGCACGTCGAGCATGGCGCTGCGCGTGAGCTGTACGATAATGGCCAGCGGCCTGATGCCCAGCGTGAGCGCGGGCAGCACCAGGTTACCCAGGTTCAGCACCCGGCCCCGGAACGGATCGATGTCGTAAAGGCTTCCGGTCATATGAAGCCCCGTCCAGTCTGCCAGCACAAACCCGAAAAGGTACGCCAGCACGATCCCCGCGAAGAACGACGGCGCCGAAATGCCCGTCACGCTCGCGAATACGGCCCCGGTATCCATCCAGGTGTTTTGTTTCACGGCGGATATAATCCCCAGCGCAATGCCCGCCACGGTAGCGAAGATCATCGCGGCCAGCGCCAGCACCAGGGTGCCCGGCAAGGCCTCCGTGAGGATCTCCCAAACGGGCTTCTTGCTTTGGTAGCTGCGGCGGAGGTTGGGCGTTTTCAACACCAGGTCGCTGGATTCCCCGACGGGGAACAGGGCCAGCGCGCCTGGGGTTTCCTTATATTCGGTGTCGGACAGCACGCCGATGGGTGACAGATCATTCACATAGTAAAGAAACTGTACGCCCACCGGCTTGTCCAGGTGCAGTTCCTTCCGTACGTTCTCCAGGCTGGCCACGTCGGTCCGCTGGCCCAGCGTCATCCGCGCCGGATCGGCGGGCAGCACGTTGAACAGCAGGAACACGACGCCCACCACACCGAAGAGCACGAGCAGGCCGTAGCCCGTTTTACGGAAGAAGAATCGCAGCATAGTGCTTACGGGATATCGTTATAATGATATTTGGCTTTAATAGTGCCTTTTTCCAGGATGATCAGGCAGGGATTGCTGCGGCCAGCCGTTTTGATGGCGGTGCCGTCCATCTGCAGGAAATCGAAATGAATCCCGCGGTTGGCCTTGAACTGCTCAACGGCGGCCTGGCTGGAGCTGGTTACGCCCATCAGCACGATCTTCCCTTCCGCCGCCTGCTTTTCATACGCCTGCATCTTCGCTTCCCAACCTTTACCGGCTTTGGTTACGTCGAGGACGAGGAAGAGGTACATGGGCAGGGGCTCGTTCAGTATGCCGCTGTTCATGTTGTTGCCGTTGAAGTCGTTCAGGATGAAATCCTTGATCGGCGGTTCGGCGTTGCCTTTCTTAATGAGCTTGTCTTTCCGGTCCACGAACACCCAGGTCGTGTCCTGCCAGGGATAGTTTTCGGTAGTATATTCCTGCTGTTTGCCGTCTTTTTCATAAATCATCACGGTTTCGTACACGTCGGGCGTGGAGCCGGGAGGGGCTTTCATCTTTTCAGGGATATTGTTGCCGACTTTATAAGGCAGGCAATCCACGATAGGCAGGTGCGACAAGGTGTACCATTGCAACACTACCGGGAACAGCACGGCGAAAATCATGATGCCGGCGTTGACTTTCGGCGCAAAGAGCGGCTGGATGCGTTTGTGGTAGATGAAGATCACGAGGATCATCACCAGCAGGATGATATCTTTCCAGAACGACTGGTCGGCCGTGAGCTTGATGCAGTCGCCAAAGCAGCCGCATTCGCGGATCAGGCCGCTGAAGAGGGCGAAGCCGGTCAGGAAAGTGAAGAAGATGATCAGTAATAAAAGCAGGAACGAGAAGAAGCGCATGCGGTAGCCGATGAGCACGGCGAAGCCAGCGATGATCTCGAAAGCGTTCATGACCAGGGAAAGGGTCAGGGAAAAGGGGATCATGAAATGCATGTGCAGCACTTCAAAGAACTCGTCCATCTTGTAGCTGAGGCCCAACGGATCGTTGGCCTTGATCAGTCCGGAAAAGATGAACAGCACCCCTACAACGATGCGAAAAATGGAGATGATTGGTTTCATAGTGGTTAAAGATAGGAATGTTAATGCTTTTCTTCAAGCAGGATGAGGGCGAAAACGGCATAGTTGACGATGTCGACGTAATTGGCGTCTATCCCCTCCGAAATGAGGGTCTTACCATCGTTGCGCAATATTTGTTTGATACGGAGGAGCTTGGTGAGAATGAGGTCTACGAAGGATTCCTGGCTCATGGAGCGCCAGGCTTCGCCATAGTCGTGGTTTTTGGCTTCCATCACGGTGCGGATGAACGCGGCTTGTTCATCATATAAAACCGACACCTTTTCGGCGGGCAGGTCGGTATAGATATCGTCGGCAGGCAATTGCAGCTGGATGAGGGCGATGACGCCGTAGTTGACAATGGCGCGGAATTCTCCGGCGATATCGTCGGCCACTTTCTGCACGCCGGTTTCCTGGATGGTGCGGATGCGCTGGGCTTTGATGAATATCTGGTCCACGATGGAAATGGGGCGCAGCACGCGCCAGGAAGTGCCGTAGTCTTTCGTCTTCTTGATGAAAATGTCCTTACTGCTGTCGATCACCTGCTGGTATGTCATTCAATTGCTGGTTTAAATTGCGTAAATTCGGGCGATATATCACTGTAATAATCATAGCCGCTTGCGTTTCAAAAGTACATCATTACGGAAAGATTTCACCATCCGTTGCCGGGGAAAGTTGCTGAGCCTGGCGGACCCCCTCGTGATGGGGATCATCAATGTCACCGACGATTCCTTTTATTCGGACAGCCGCAGCCGTGAGCTGCACGAATCCGTTTTACGGGCAGAAGCCCTGCTGGCCGACGGCGCCGCCATCCTCGATATCGGCGCGCAAAGCACCCGTCCGGGCGCCCCGGAAGTAGGCGCCGCCGAAGAAGCCGCGCGCCTGGTGCCCGCCATCCACGCCATTTTGTATAAATTCCCCGAAGCCGTGATCTCGGTAGATACCTACCATGCTTCCGTCGCCGAAAAGTGCATCCTGGCGGGGGCTGCTATCGTGAACGACATCAGCGCCGGCGATATGGACCCGGAAATGATCCCCGTTGTGGCGGCACTGCAGGCGCCCTATATCGCCATGCACATGCAGGGTACGCCGGCCACCATGCAAACGAACCCGCAGTACGAAGACGTGGTGCAGGAAGTGCTGGACTATTGCATCCGCAAAACGGAAGCTTGCCGGGCCGCCGGCATCCACGACGTGATCCTGGACCCGGGGTTCGGGTTCGGCAAAACATTGACGCACAATTACCAGCTGCTCCGCGAGATGGGAATGCTCCACCTCGCCGGCGCCCCGATCCTCATAGGCGTGTCCCGGAAATCGATGGTGTATAAATTATTGGGAGCCACCCCCGCCGAAGCCCTGAACGGCACTACCGTACTGCATACGGCCGCCCTGGAGCGGGGGGCGCACATTTTACGGGTGCATGATGTGAAAGCGGCCGTGGAAGCGGTTCGCATCGTTTCATTCATGGAAGGCGCGTAGTTGCCAAATATTTCTATTTTTACAGCTATGAAGGATGTTTACCAATTTTACGGATTTGAGTTTCGATGGCTGAATGTAGTGGACCTGCTGATTGTGATTTTTCTCGTCATCCAGTTGTACCGCCTGCTAAAAGGCAGCCTCGCTTTCAATATCTTTATCGGACTGCTGATGGTATATGCAGCGTATTTTGCCGTGCGATCCCTGCAGATGCCGATTCTCACCAATATTCTAGAAAATTTCATCAACATCGGCCTGATCGCCATCATCATCATCTTCCAGCCCGAAATCCGGAAGTTTTTGCTGGTGCTGGGAAAGAAGACGCCACTGAGCAAGGATTCTTTCTTAACCAAACTGTTCCTACCCGACCGTTTCAAAAGCTACAAGGAGGAAGAAAACATCATCAACGAGATCATCGTGGCGGCGGGGCATATGGCCGCGAGCCAGACGGGCGCATTGATCGTGATCTCCACCACCTACCGCGTGAAGTTCGACACGGCGTCGAGCATCGCGATCGATGGCAACGTGAGCGCCAAACTGATAGAGAGCATTTTCGAGAAGAACAGTCCGCTGCACGACGGCGCGCTGATCATCGTCGGCAACAAGATCCTGGCGGCGAAGGTGATCCTGCCCATGTCGGAGAACCCGAACCTGCCCACGCGGATCGGGATGCGGCACCGGAGCGCGGTGGGCATCACGGAGCATAGCGATAACCTGGCGATCATTGTATCAGAGGAGCGCGGAACGATCTCGTATGCGCAGGACGGGCAGCTGGTGCAGAATGTGCAGTTGGAAGAGTTGAAGGTGAAGTTGTACGAGGTGCTGGTAGACGGATTGTAAAGGAATTTTTATGATAGGAAAATCCTCTCGGCCGGGGGGATTTTTTATTTGGCGGAAGGGTTAAAATACAAAGTCCTCCCTTTTTAGGGGGAGGATCTCTGTTTGGGGGGATGATGATAGTAATGATAATATCATGGCCGGCTGAGCCGGAAGTGTATTTGGTATTCACCGCATTGCAGCGCGTAATCGCCTTCGGGCAGTGTGCGGAGCCGGATGGTGTACACACCGTTGCGGTTTCCTCCTTCCAGTGGTATGATCCTGACAGGCTGGTTGTACCCGTTAAAGATCGTACAGGGAATCATGCCGGTATGTTTTTCCAGCGAATGGACCTGTAACCGTAGTTGATCGTCGTTAACGACCGTTTGCGGCGGGTAGGTCAGGTGCGTATGGATGAAAAATAAAAAACTCCAGTAATGCATACAGAACCATTTTGGCTGATTGGTGGTTCTTTTACAGGAGACGGTTAGATTGGATGCCCAAATATACAACTATTTAAATTCTTTCATATGGCAATTTTGTTAACTCCAAGTTAAGCGGGGCGGCGGAAAATCGATTGCATAAGCAAGTTGATTCTTCCATTTAGTACGGTTACAGTACGAGCCTGCGCTGGATCCTCCCGGCGGGTCAAACTTACTGACAATCTATTTCAAACCTGTCTTTTAATCAACCTGTAATCTACCTGTAATCTACGTGTAATCTACGTGTAATCTGCCTTAATCTACCTGGTCGTAACTTCCAAGTCAATTTCACCGCTATCAGAACACATCTTCCAGGTGGAGGATTTCCGGCGGTTGGCCAGGGAGGATGTAAATGGAAAGGATGTCGAAACGGATAGCTTTGACCGTCTGACCGTAGCGCTCCAGCCAATGCCCGGCCACCTTGTGCAGGTGGGCTTCCTTCTTCCATCCCACCGCTTCCTCCGGCGTCCCGAAGTACTTTGAACTGCGGGTTTTTACCTCGGCGAAAACGATCATTTTATCTTTATACGCAATAATATCGATCTCCTTCCGCCCCGCCTTCCAGTTGCGGTGCAGGATCGCGTAACCGTTGGCTTCCAGGTGCTCCGCGGCCAGTTGTTCTCCCAATTTCCCAAGTGTATGGTCGCAAGACATGCGTTTTTGCCTATTTTTACGGTTTAATAAAGGAAAAGTATGCGAGATCCGAATGTATTCTACCTGACAGGAAAAGTCCAACATTACGCCTGGGGCGGTTTCCGGTATATCCCCGAACTGCTGGGCCAGCCCGTAACCGATCAACCCAGCGCCGAGTATTGGATGGGCGCCCACCAGAGCGCTCCTTCCCTGCTCCAGGCTGCGCAGCCGCAGCCCCTCAACGCCTGGATCGCCGAAGACCCCGCCGGCGCCCTCGGCGCCAAGGCTGCCCAACGTTTCGGCGAACTGCCCTACCTCTTCAAAATCCTTGACGTGAAAGATATGCTCTCCATCCAGGTGCACCCCACCAAATCGGAAGCAGAGAAAGGGTTCGCGCGCGAGAATGAAGCCGGCATCCCCCTGAACGCCCCCAACCGCAATTATAAAGACGCCAACCATAAACCCGAGATCATGGTGGCCCTGAGCGAGTTCTGGCTCCTGCACGGCTTCCTGCCCGAAACGAAACTCCGCCAGGTACTTACCTCCATTCCCGAGTTTGCACACCTCCTTCCCGTTTTCGAAAAAGACGGATATTTCGGTCTGTATAAAACAGTGATGGAATTACCGCAGGAAGAGGTGAACACGCTCCTGCGCCCCCTGGCCGATCGCATCCTCCCCGCCTACCGCGAAGGCTCCCTCCAAAAGGAAGACCCCGCATTCTGGGCGGGCCGCGCCATCGACAACGATCCGCAAGGAATCGAAAACCTCGACCGCGGCATCTTCTCCATTTATTTCTTCAACATCGTGTATGCCCAACCGGGAGACGCCGTGTTCCAGGACGCCGGCATCCCCCACGCCTATCTCGAAGGCCAGAACGCCGAACTGATGGCCAATTCGGACAACGTGCTCCGCGGCGGCCTCACGCCCAAGTACATCGATGTGCCCGAGCTCCTGAAGCACACCCGCTTCGAGGCTGTACATCCCAATATCCTCAAGGGCGACCTCATCCACGAAGGCCTGGAACGCATCTATCCCACTCCCGCCCCCGATTTCGTGCTGAGCCGCATCGCCCTGCAACCCGGGCAAACGTATAGCCACACCGCCGAAGCCCCCGAAACCTGGATCGTACTCAGTGGCGACGGTTCCGTTACATGCCCCGGTGGCAATACCCTGGCGCTTTCCAAAGGCACAACGCTCTTCGCCCCATATGGCACGGCGTACAAAGTTGTTTGCCAATCCGATCTGGTGATTTTCAAGGCGGCTATTCCATAATTTTCTATATTTGTAGCAAGCAAACGAGCGTATTTATGAAGAAAGAAACTTTATCTAATATCATCCTGGTGGCAGTGTTGATCTTCGTCAGCGTACTGGGCCGGCTGGTGACCAACTACTTCGAGATCTACAATTTCACCGCCATGGGCGCAGGCGCGCTCTTCGCCGGTGTGATGCTGAAAGACAAGAAGTATGCTTACGCCGTGCCGCTAGTATCCCTGTTTGTCAGCGATCTTTTCTTTCATTTCTTTACCAATATCCAGGGCATATATGGCGGCGAAATGCTGTTTGTATACGCCGGGTTCATGCTGGTGACCTTCATCGGCACCCGCATCCGCAAGGTAACCGCCGGCCGTGTTTTCCTCGGCGCGGTGGCTTCAGGCGTCATTTTCTTCCTGATGTCCAACCTCGGCACCTTCCTTTTCCGCGACATGTACCCGCACACCCTGGGCGGACTGCTGACCTGCTACTGGTCCGCCATCCCCTTCTACAAACAGGACCTGTTCGGAAGTTTCGCGCTCAACACCATCCTGGGCAACGTATTTTACAGCGCCCTCCTCTTCGGCGCCTACGAAGTGCTGAAACCGGTGTTCGTTCGCGAAAAAGCCACCACGATCGCATAGCTGGACAAGCTACCGCATAAAAAAGCGGCCCGGGTATTGCACCCGGGCCGCTTTTTTATTTCCCTGAAATTATTCAGTCCATTTTCCATTGCAGGAAATGATAGTTTTCGTGCTGCACTTTCTCCGCAGGTGGTACCTGCAACGGCGTCGAGAACAGCGGGCAATCCGTCACCAGCGTATGGAATTCTCCGTTTTCACCGCATACATCCACGCCTGCCGCTTCCAGGTCGGCGATGAGCACATCGTCCATCTGCCGCCCCAGGAAACCGGCGCCCAGCGTGTCGTTACAGGAAACGATCATGCATTTGAGGCCTTGTTCCAGCATGCGGTACACCAGCACTTTCCGTTCTTCCTGCCAGAGGGGCAATAAGGCTTTGAGGCCCGCGGTGGCGCAGACTTTCTCCTCCCAGTCGCGGTGCGGCTGCAGGTCGATGTCGCCGAAAACGGCGGCAGTAGCCTGATGGGCGGTTTTAAGTTGCCGGAGGGATTCCACGAAGTGCGTTTCGTAATCCTGCCAGGAAGCAGGTTGCAGCAAAACGGGCAGCCCCAGCACCGCGGCCTGCTGCTCCAATATAGATGGCGGCAGGCCGTGGGAGCGGGATATCTGCCCGTTCTCGTTTAATACGTTCAGGAGTGCAACAGGCTTGTGGCCTTGTTTTACGGCGGTCATCAGCGCAAAACAGCTGTCTTTTCCGCCGCTCCAGGAACAAATGATATGTTCAGGGGGATTAGTCATCCAGTTTGAGTACGGCCAGGAACGCTTCCTGCGGTACTTCCACGTTACCGATCTGGCGCATGCGCTTCTTGCCTTCTTTTTGTTTTTCCAGCAGTTTACGTTTACGGGAGATGTCGCCGCCGTAACATTTGGCGGTTACGTCTTTACGCATCGCGGAGATATTCTCCCTCGCCACGATCTTGGCGCCGATGGCGGCCTGGATGGCGATGAGGAATTGCTGGCGCGGCAGGAGCTCTTTTAGTTTCTCGCAGAGCTTGCGGCCGAAATCCTGCGCCCGGCTGCGGTGGATAAGGGCGCTGAGGGCGTCCACTTTCTCCGCGTTGAGCAGGATGTCCATTTTCACGATATCGCTTTCACGGAAGCCGATCGGGGTATAGTCGAAGGAGGCGTATCCGCGGGTCTGGGATTTCAGTTTGTCGTAGAAGTCGAACACGATCTCGGTGAGCGGCAGTTCAAACATCAGCTCCACGCGCGTGGTGGTGAGGTAGCTTTGATTGAGGAGAATGCCGCGCTTGCCGAGGCAGAGCGTCATGATATTGCCGATGTAGTCAGGCTTGGTGATGATCTGCGCACGGATCCAGGGCTCTTCGATACGGTCCATCTTCGTGGGTTCCGGCATCTCGGAAGGATTGTTCACGATCAGTTTCACGCCCTTGTTGTCGTAAGCGATGAAGCCTACGTTGGGCACGGTGGTGATCACGGTCTGGTTGAACTCGCGTTCCAGCCTTTCCTGGATAATCTCCATGTGCAGCATACCGAGGAAGCCGCAACGGAAACCAAAGCCCAGCGCCTGGGAGGTTTCCAGCTCGTAAGTGAGCGATGCGTCGTTCAGCTGGAGCTTATCCATGCAATCGCGCAGCTCTTCGAAGTCTTCGGTCACCACCGGGAAGATGCCGGCGAATACCATGGGTTTCACCTCTTCAAATCCTTTAATGGCTTCGTCGCAGGGGCGGCCGTCGAGCGTGATGGTATCCCCTACTTTCACTTCCTTGGCGTTTTTGATGCCGGTAATAATATAACCTACGTCGCCGGCGAACACTTCGTTCTTCGGTTCGAGGCCCAGTTTGAGGATGCCCACTTCGGCGGCTTCATATTCCTCGCCTGTGTTTACGAAGCGGATTTTGTCGCCTTTTTTGAGGGAGCCGTTGTATATGCGGAAATATGCGATGATACCGCGGAAGGAGTTGAATACGGAGTCGAAAATAAGCGCCTGGAGGGGCGCTTCGGGATCACCGGAGGGCGCGGGAATGCGGGTTACAATGGATTCGAGGATCTCTTCGATGCCAATGCCGGATTTGCCGGAGGCCAGGAGGATGTCTTCATCTTTCACGCCGATCAGGTCGATGATCTGGTCTTTCACTTCCTCGATCATAGCGCCTGCCATGTCGATTTTATTGATGACGGGAATGATTTCGAGATCGTTTTCCAACGCCAGGTAGAGGTTGGAGATGGTCTGCGCCTGGATGCCCTGGGCGGCGTCTACCAGCAGCAGGGCGCCTTCGCAGGCGGCCAGCGCGCGGGATACTTCATAGGAGAAGTCTACGTGACCGGGCGTGTCAATCAGGTTGAATGTATATTTTTCGCCGTTTTTGGCGGTATAATTCATCTGGATGGCGTGGCTCTTGATGGTAATGCCTTTCTCCCGCTCGAGGTCCATATCGTCCAGCACCTGGGCTTGCATGTCCCGGTCGGAGATGGTCTTTGTAAATTCCAGTAAACGGTCGGCCAGGGTGCTCTTGCCGTGGTCAATATGCGCAATAATGCAGAAATTCCGGATATTCTTCATATAAAAGACAAATTACGAACCATCCCACCGCATGCTACGCGTAATTCATTCGTTTTCCGCGGTCGACAATCCGTAATTAATTATTTGCGCAAAGGTATTAAATTTTAATCTTCTTTAAAGCGGCAAACCACCTTTTGCCTGTATTTCTTTACATTTAAAGCTAAAATAACGACCATGGCACTGCAACAAACTTTCGAAGCGGCCGTAGCGGCCAGCAAAACCCTTGACGCCAAACCGGACAACGACATTCTCCTGCAACTGTATTCCCTGTACAAACAGGCGACCGAAGGCGATATCAACGTGGAACCTCCGGCCAATATGTTCGACTTTGTCGGCAAAGCGAAATACGATGCGTGGAACAATCTCAAGGGCAAAACGAAGGATGCGGCCATGCAGGATTACATCGATCTCGTGAATCAGCTGAAGAATAAGTAATTTAGCGTATGGTTCCCAATTATACGATCAGTGAAAAGGCACAGCATTTCCTCGACCTCGAAGACCAGTTCGGCGCGCACAATTATCACCCGCTCCCGGTGGTCCTCACCCGGGGCGAAGGCGTGCATGTCTGGGATGTGGACGGGAAACGGTATTACGACTTTCTTTCCGGGTACTCCGCCGTGAACCAGGGCCACTGCCATCCCGCGATCGTTGCGGCCCTCGTGGAACAGGCCAGTCGCCTCACCCTTACTTCCCGCGCTTTTTACAGCGACCTCCTCGGCGAATATTCCGCTTACATCACCCGGTACTTCGGGTACGACAGGGTATTGCCGGTGAATTCCGGTGTGGAAGCCGTGGAAACCGCCCTCAAGCTCGCCCGCCGCTGGGGCTACGCCGTAAAAGGCATTGCTGAAAACCAGGCGAAGATCATTGTGTGCGCCGAAAACTTCCACGGGCGTACCCTCAACGTGGTGAGCTTCAGTACCGATCCCGTGGCCCGCCGCGGCTTCGGCCCCTACATGCCCGGCTACGAAGTGATCCCCTTCAACGACCTCCCCGCCCTGGCCCGCGCCCTGCAAGACCCTGCCGTGGCCGGATTCCTCGTGGAACCCATCCAGGGCGAAGCCGGCGTGAAAGTGCCCGACGAAGGCTATCTTTCCACCGCAAAGCAATACTGCACCGATGCCAACGTGCTTTTCCTGGCCGACGAAATCCAGACCGGGCTGGCCCGGACCGGTAAAATGCTCGCCTGCGACCACGAGAACGTGCGCCCCGATATCCTCATCCTCGGCAAAGCCCTTTCTGGCGGCATGCTGCCGGTTTCGGCCGTACTGGCCGACGATGCCGTAATGCTCACCATCAAACCGGGCGAGCACGGCTCCACTTACGGCGGCAACCCGCTGGCCTGCAAAGTGGCCATCGCCGCGCTGGAAGTGCTCCGCAACGAGCGCATGGCCGACAATGCCCGTGAAATGGGCGAGCTCCTGCGCCAGGGCCTCCGCGACATCGATTCCCCCTACATCCGAATCGTCCGCGGCAAAGGGCTGCTCAATGCCATCGAAATCGGACATGATAATCCCGACGCCGCGTGGGACCTCTGCCTCGCATTGAAGGAAAACGGCCTGCTCGCCAAGCCCACACACGGCGATAAAATCCGGTTCGCACCTCCCCTTACCATCACCGCCGCGCAGATCAACGACTGCGTGGGCATCATCCGGCAAAGCCTCGAAGCGCTCTCATGACAAAAACGCAAAAAGCCATACGCAGTTCGGGCTGGCGGACAGACCTCATGATCGGGTTCCCCGATGGTGTGCTGCTGCTGCTCTTCACCACGCAAATCCTTTATTCCAAGAATCTCACGGTACAGGCATTCTACACCCTTCATTTCATCGTCCTCGGCGTGGCCACACTGCTCATGATGATTGCGGTGTTCCGCGCTAACCGGGGCGAAGAAGATGAAGGTGTGATGACACCCGAAGAAGCTGCGAAGCTCCGCAACCTCGATCTCTCCGACCCTACTATCGCGCACATCGCCGATGAAATGCAGAAAGACCAGGCGCAATGGGAAGCGACCCTTCAAGCCGAAGAAGTGCCGCTGCGCGATTTCGGTTTGCGCCATGCTATCCGTAGTACTTTGCTGACCGGGGGCTTTTTCCTCCTCGGCGGGCTCATCGCCTTTGTTCCCTTCCTGATGCAGGAAGATTTTTCGGTAGCAGGCCGCACGAGCCTGGTAATCAGTATTTTGGCATTGGTGGTTTTCGGTTGGGTGAAATCCCGCATCACCGGCCAGCGGATCATCGCGCTCACCATGCGGTACTTGCTGACGGGCAGCGTGGTGGTGCTGGCGTCTTACCTCATCAGTTCCGTCATTTAACGCATTTCCCATAAAGCAACAGCCGGCGCAGGTAATTCCCGCGCCGGCTGTTCTTATGTCGGTAATGATCCGTTTACTTTTTGACGAATGTTCTCCGGTGCATCAGCACGCAGATAAATGCGGTGATGGCCCCGGCGAGGCAGATGTAAAGCCCGGCCTTCTGCTCGGGGCAGATGCCCATTTCGCAGCGGGAATACAGCAGCAGGTTGCGAAACGTCCAGGCTACGAGGAAGGCGCTGGTGAAGAGGTTTATTTTAGGCGACCAGTCTTTCGGGATGAGGAACAGGATGCCGGTCAGCACCGCCACGAAAATACTCAGTTTGCCCGGCTCCCCGAAGCTGGAACCTTCGGTTTGCAGCCCGGTAAATACAAGTTCCTGCCCGCCGGTGATGATACTCACCCAAGGGAGGAAAGTGCCGATGATGACGATGATGACGGCCACGAGGCCTGTAATTGCGGTTTTAGACATGTTCCGGTTTGAAATTAGCCCGCAAGTTAAACGGTTATCTCCGAAAAAGAAAAATCATCTGCCGGTTAGCGACAGGTGATTTTCGTCAAAAAGCGGTTATCGCGCGCCGGGAGGACAGTTCTCCCGGAGGAATTCGGTGTAGGTGGCAGACAGGTGTTCGGAAGTGCCTTCGCCTTCGTAAATGCCATGCGAGCGGTTGGGATAACTCATGAGGCGGAACATCTTTTTGTGTTTCACCAGTTCGTTGATAAGCATTTCCGCGTTCTGGTAATGCACATTATCGTCGCCGGTGCCATGGATATACAGCAGCTTGCCGCGCAGGTTTTTCACGTAGGTGATGGGAGATCCGGCGATGAAGGCCGCGCGGTCTTCTTGCGGAAGGCCCATATACCTTTCCTGGTAGATATTGTCGTAGGTGAGCTGGTTGGTGACCGCAGCGATGGAGATACCGGTTTTATAAATCTCGGGGTACTGGCAGAGCAGGTTCAATGTCATGGAACCGCCGCCACTCCATCCCCATACGGCCACGCGCTCCTTGTCGACATAGTTCCATTTAAGGATTTCGGTGGCGGCCATGGCCTGGTCGCGGGCGTTGAGGATGCCCACCTTGCCGTAAATGCTCTTGCGCCAGGTGCGGCCTTTCGGCGCGGGCGTACCGCGGTTGTCGAGCGAGATGTAAATATACCCGTCGTTGGCCATGTTGCCGGCATACAGGGGATTGACGCCGTTACCCCAACTGTCTTTCACCGTGCAGGAAGCAGGCTCGCCATACACATAAAACACGACAGGATATTTTTTTGTCGAATCGAAGTTGGAAGGCAGTTGCATCCATCCGTCGAGCGTCACGTTGTCGGCGGTGGTCACCTGGAAGAAGCGTAGCGCATGGCCCCTGCCGGGAACGGGTTTGGAGACGGAGGAGAAATCCTTGTCGCTGAGGCCCTGGTGCGCCGGGAGTGTCAGGATTTCCTGGTCGGGGTGCTGCCTGTGGCTGTTGAAGGAATGCAGCGCGAATTTTCCGCCGGGCGCGATGTTGTAATCGTGCGTGCCGGGCTGGTCGTTGGGCGTGATCCGCGTGGCGGGGCCGCCGGCAAGGGGTGCCTGGAAAAGGTACTGCTGCGTGGCGTTGTCGGGCGATGCCAGGAAATAGATCTTGCCGCCGGCTTCGTCGATGCGGGCGATCTTGATCACGTCCATATTGCCCGGTGTGAGCAGGGTTTCTTTTGAACCATCGGCGGAGATGCGGTAGAGATGGCGCCAGCCGTCTTTTTCGCTCACCCATACGAATGCTTTATTGGTTTCCAGCCAGTCCCAGCCGGTGATATCGCCGTCATCCCAGTACGATTTCACATCGATCCAGGCGTCATCGGTTTCAGTCATGATGGTTTTGGCGGCGCCGGTGGCGGGTTGGAGCAGCATGATTTTAGAGCTGTTCTGCTTGCGGTTGAGTTGCTGGATGATGAGCTCGGATTTGCCGGGCACCCATTCCATCCGCGGGATATAGTGCTGGCGGGCATCGCCGGGCACCTGCATCCAGGTGGTTTTTTTGGAGGCGAGGCTCACCACGCCCACTTTACAGGGCGAAGGACTCTCTCCTACTTTGGGATATTCCACGGGTATGTTGAAGGAATATATCGAGTCGGTATTATTAATCATGAGAAAATCCCGGATCTGGCGCGCATCGATCTGCCAGTAGGCGATGCTTTTGCTGTCGGGGCTCCAGCGGAAACCATCGCGGCAGCCGAATTCCTCCTCATACACCCAGTCGAAAGTGCCGTTGATGAGGCGTCGGTCGCCGTCTTTGGTGAGCTGTTCGATTTTGCCGGTGGCGAGATCTTCGGCGTAGATGTTATGCCCGCTCACATAGGCGGCTTTTTCCCGTCGGGCGAGAATTTGGCGAACATGAGCGAGGATACGGGGAGGCCCTTGCCGAGCTGGCGCAGCTGGCGGGAGGCGATATCGAGATGCCAGTAATCGCCGCGGGTGTCGTATCGCCACACACGTTTGGCGTTGGTGTAGATGAGAACCTGCTTTTCGTCGGCGGAAAACTGGTAGCTTTTAACGTCCAGGCGCTTGTTGGAACCGGCGGGCCGGAGGGCGGATGCGGGGATGAGGGTGCTTTGTTCCTTCGAAGGCAGCCGCACGGAAACGATGTTACCCTCGTTTTCGAGATAGAAGGCGTCGCCGGCCTTGTTCCATTGGACGTCCTGCGCATGGGCGCCGGTTGCGGCCGCGAGGAAGCAGATCAATAAAAAGTAACGGATGGACTGCATATACAGGTTTGAGGTAATGATATGGGCATAAAAATAAGGGTTCCGGGGAGAACGGCCGCGGGCATTTATGCTAAACGGCAATTACCGGCACGGTTCTGGCATATCGAAGGTTAAATTCCGCATTTGAGCAGTTACGTGGTTGTACGTACCTCCTATATGTATGACTTTTATAGAAATTATTCATGTAAAATTTTGACAATTTATAATTTGTCGTATTTTTAGGACTGATATAGTCCTATTGAAAAACTTTGCAAATGGTTACAGTATCTTATTCTTACAAAAACCGCGAGTTCATTAACCTGGAGGATTCCATTATGAACCAGATCGCAGAAAGCGGTCGCCGCATGCTTTTCGCATTGCTGGAGCCGATCGAGGAAGTGATGGTGAGGGAGAACGGCAAGATCAGAATTTGCCTTGACGAGCGGCCCAACATCGAACTGGAAGGTTTCAGTGCTCCTGTCAAACACCAGATCGAATGCACGCTACGGGGAGAAGAGCCCGCTTACTATTGATTCTTTTCCGAATACCGAATACCAAGATATTATCTGCTGAAATATGGCGGCGCCTTACGAAGGGCGCCGCCTTTCTTTTTCCAACGCATTGTCCCTGAACATTTACCGCGGCCTGCTTGTAATAGTACAAACCGTTTTAGTATCCTGACCCGCTTATATATCATCGCCGCCTTACTTCTTCTGCAGCTGCCGGCAATTTCCCAAACCAGGATCGACACCCAGGGCTGTACGACCTCACCCCTTTCTTTTTCCCGGCGGTTGCCGTGACATACGAGCGCAATATGCAGCTGGGCCTCGTCCGCCGCTTCGCGCAAAGCGTGGGCATGGGCGCCAAAGTACTGGTGAACCCCTGGATACACGCGTCGGTGGTCACCGGCATTGTTTTCAACCAGGAAAGGTATATCGACGGCCGCCGGAGCAATAACCTCAAAGAACCCGTGGCGCTTTCCTTTAACGCTTTCAAATACACCAACCCGTCTTACATCAGCCTGTCCACCACCCAAACCCTGTTCTTCGGCATCAACCAGCACGGCCGCACCCGCCTCGAAGGAGAAACCCGGCTCGCCAGGGAAATCATTTCCGACTTCAACATCAACATCACTTTTTACAATTCTTACGACAGCCGTCCATCCGTCGCCGCAAACGGTACTTCAGACATCAGCATGGTCTTCTGTGTCGGCTATACGTTTTGATTTTTCCATCTTTTCCACGCCATTTCATTTCCTGTATTTCTTACACATATATTTTCCAGCTTCCCACCCTTTCGGATTATCTGCATGCATATCGTGTTGATTCCCTGAAATATGGGCGCAGTATAGATTTCCTGATGTTTTTACACAAATGGGGTTTTGCGCATAAAAAAGCCGGCAGATTGTTTCGCCGGCTGTATTGAAGTAAAATTTCAATTGATCAGTCGTCTTTCCCGCTTTTATCTCCCGTGAACCAATGCTCCTTGTCGCGGAACAGCACGTTGAAAGTGGTCAGCGAACCGTAAATGCGCGTGATATATTGCTGAAGATTAACCTTGTCTTCGTCGCTCAGGAGCTTGTGCGCGTTGATCTGCTGCTCAAGCACGCGGAGCCGGTCGCGGACCATAACGATCTTATGGAAGAAGACTTCAATGGGTACATCTTTCCCTTTTTGCGTGGTGTCTTTAGGCGTGAGCGTGAGGGTGCCGCCGGTCCAGCGGTCGCCCAGCGGTACAATTTCGGAGAATCCGTTCCAGAGGCGGAGAATTTTGAGCAGGGAGGTTTCCAGTTCGGAGGCAGTTTCAATTTCTGCGGTGCGGTTTTCGGAGTAGAGCACTTCGAATTTGGGGTCCGTCTTATCGACCTCCAACACTCCCTCATTGATAAAGGTTACAACGTACTGGGCGTATTTCACCCCGATGATCACGCCCGGCCCGAAGCGCGCATGTTGTACGCGGGAGCCGATGCCGGCTGTCAGTTCTTCCATCATATTGAGCTGGTTTAAGGCGCCCAATATAACAAATGCCCTCCAATCAACCGCCGTTTTCAGTCGTATTCACTTCCCTTCCTGAAAATGACAGGATCATATTGATCAGCAACCGCCGCATCCTGCGCTCCGTTTCCTTATCCGGCCGGGGAATGAGGAACTGCACTTTGTAATGCACCAGGTCTTTTTTGATCTCCAGGATCTTCAGCGAAAAACTGTTCTCGGTAATATTGGAGGCGAATGGCCGCAGCACGGATTTGAGCGACTGCTCCAGCTCGTCGGGCGAAGACTGGTATTTCAAATCCAGCTCGAACTCGATGGTCAGCTTTTTGATATTCTGCTTGCTCTGGTTGAGCACCATGGTGGAAAAGATGACGGAGTTAGGGATCAGCACCAGGTCGTCGTCATCGTTCTGCAATACCACGTTGATCAGCGTAATATCAAGCACCTTCCCGCGGAAATCCCCTACCCGGATCTGGTCGCCGAGCGACAACTGATCGGAAAACATGATGATCAGGCCGTTTATCATATTCGTTACGTAGTCCTTCGACAGCAGCGCAAAAGCCGCCGCCGCGATGCTCACGCTCACGAACATGTTGAAAGGATTGACGCCGAAAAGGACCATGACCGACACGAGGGCCATCACCGTATTGAGGACCGAACTGATGCGGTTGATG
This sequence comes from Chitinophaga pollutisoli, assembly GCF_038396755.1. Lineage (NCBI taxonomy): Bacteria > Pseudomonadati > Bacteroidota > Chitinophagia > Chitinophagales > Chitinophagaceae > Chitinophaga > Chitinophaga pollutisoli. The sequence goes on from NZ_CP149822.1 coordinate 6,045,589, forward strand.
CCGAGCACGAAGTTGTCGCGGGTGAGCCTTTTGAGGTGGTTCTTCCGTAAATACCAGCTGATCATCACCAGCCAGCCAATGGAAATCAACAGGTTGGCGCCGAGAAAGAGCGACAGTGCATTAGAAATGCTCCCGATTACCTCGTACTTTTTGAAAAGCTCCCGTTGAGTAAGGTTAACGTACACCACTGCGGCATATACCAGTATTTTGATAATGAATATCAGTACCTGCCTGTGGATCTTCTTCTGATTGTATGTAGCCTGATCTATTACCATGGGCTACAAATCTACGCAAAATTGAAAGATTGTCCCGGCAGAATGCACCGGGACAATTTGTTAAATATTATCTGATATTTAAATCCTTGGCGCCGCTCACCTCGGTAGACACTTCGCCGAGCCAGCCGCCCTGCGCGCGCATCCCGGTGTGTACCCGGATGAAATCGATGCCTTTCAGCTTTGCGGGCTTGCCGTTGGCATCTACCGCCCAGTCGAGTTTAATGCCGGATTTTTCGTCCGTATTTGCCCAGTTGTCGGCATATCCGAAATCGTAAGCCGGGCTAATGAACATGGAGCCTGTCTCGGATTGGTCCTTGATCCTGTCCGGATCAAGCATAGTACCTTTGAAGGTGATGGTTTCGCCTTTCCAGTTGGGGAAATAGTTTTGGGAGTGGAAGGAGTTTTTCTCCATGTATCCCGAACCGCCTTTGTTGTCGGTCCATTTAATGTAATTCATGTCCGTGATGTAGGCGTACTGCGTATTGGGCGTGGGCACGTGGTTGGCGGCGGGCTTATGCCAGGTGATTTCGTAATTGTGCACGGTTTTCGGGCTGTTGTACTCCGAACCGGCGATTTCGTACCACTCGTCGTCGGGCAGTCCGTTGCCGTTCGCGTCCGCCGCTACCTGGATGATACCGGGCTCCGCTCAGTTGTTGAATGCATTCCCTAACACCTGGAAGTTGTATTCGCCGGGTACGTTGAGGATGGTATGGTCGAAGCCCATCACCACATATCCGCCGAACCCGCCGAGGCAGATCATGCTGCCGCTCTTGAGGGCTGTTTCCGCTTTGGCGATCATCATAGCTTCGGTATCGCCTTCCGCCCAGAGGGGCAGCTTATTGGTGAACTGCGCAGGCGCGGGCTGGAAGTCGTGCACCTTGAACACGCCGTTCGTATATACCTGGGCGTTGACCGTCACCTTTACGGACTGGATGGCTTCTCCCGCCACGGTTTTCACTTTCAGCTGCAGGGTGTTTTCGCCGGGCTCGCCGAAAATGTGCAACAGGTTGCGCTCTCGTGACAGCGTATCTTCTCCCTGCAACCAGAGATAGGATGCGCCCTCCGCATTTGAAACTTCCGGCTTGATGCGCAGCCATTGGCGCTGGTCGAGCGTAAAGCCGCCCGCAGGAGATTTCATATCGATGACAGGCATCGGTTTTACAATTTCTTTGTCGTTGGAGGAACAGGCGGCTGCGCCCAACAGGAGCGCCAGTGCAGGCCACTGTAAATTTCTTTTCATATGTAAGGTTGTTTTTTGTTTGCAATAATCAGCGTACGGGAAGAAAAGCGAAATGCGCGGGGATGTCACCGGTGGTGACGGACCACTTCTTTCTACCTTGTTTGTCCAGGCAATACAGGGTGCCGGGCGAAACGTAATCGCGCGCGTCGGTAACGTAGATATCGCCGGTGACGGGGTGAACCGCAACGCCGTAAGGCATTTTGATTTGTTTGTCCGTTCCATCGGTGATGAAGCTCCCCGGCAGCACGGTCTCCGTTTTCAGATGGAGCATGCTGTATGAGATCGTCCATTCATGGGTGTTGTAGCTGAATGCCGAACCGTAAATGAAAGCCGTATCGCCATGCATCCAGAGGTTGCTGGAGGCGAGCTGCAGGCTTTTCTTCACCTGGTCGGTTTTGGTGTCGATGATATGCAGCGAGGGTTTGACGGTGTAATAATCCCCGCGTGAGGAAACGTACACATCGCCATCACGGTCGGCTTTCACATGGTGCAGGTTGATGGCGACGTCGATTTTTTTGGTTTCGGTAAATGTTTCGAGGTCGATTACCGACACGGTGCGGTCGTAGTTCGGAACGCGGTAACCGCCGCTATTGGCGACATACAGTTTATTCCCTACTACGGCCATTTCCTCGGGCTGGTAACCCACAATCACTTTTCTTCCAACCCGGAGCGTAGCGGTATCTACTTCGGCCACGAAGCCTATGGGCGCGTTGGGATCGATCAACACCGGGCCTGCGTAAGAGCTGACATAGGCCTTCCCGTTCGCGAAAGCCAGGTAGCGGCAGTTGGGAATATCGATCTGGCCGATGCGTTTGGCGGTAAGGGCATCCATCACTTCCACCTTGTTCGATACGTTGATGACAGCATACAGCTTGCCGCCGTATATCCGGATATCATTTCCCACATCCCCCAATTCCTTCACCACATTAGGATTGATGGTGGCGTAAATGTTTTTGATGTAATGGCCGGTTGTATAATCATAATAATCCAGCGTGGATTTATTGCTGCCCATGTTGCCTTCGTTGAGGAGGTAAAAGCCCAGGTAGCCGTCTACCTTCGCCGAATCCACAGGCGTTACCACGGGCGGTACGATATGGTCGCCCTTCCGGCAGGCCAATGTCATCAACCAAAGGCAAAAGGACAGGCGTATCAATGTTCGTTGCATGGTTCAGATGTTTTGATTTACAGTTGCACGGTCAGCACCGCTTTATAGTTCCTGCCGGGCATCGGGTAGCTGATTACCACGTCGTAGAACTGGTTGAAAAGATTGTTGACCTGCGCCGTGAGGGTGATGTCCGTTTTCCCTACCTGCAAAGCCCTCCGCAGCGACAAATCGCTGGTATACCAGGGTTGCATGTAATTCTCGGGGATATTTCTTTTGGCATTGTATCGTTCGCCGGTGTACAGCTGGCTGTAATTCAGCCCCCAGTTCCCGTAATCCACGCTGGCGATCAGCGAGCCGGCATGCCGGGGAAGGTACACGATCTGGTCGCCGTAAAAACTGTCATGCGGGTCGGTCCAGTCCCTCGCCTGCTGGAAAGTGTAACTCAGCCGGGCCGAAACCATTACCTGGCCGCGGAGCAGCGCGGTAGCGCCGGCGCGGACGTCGAGCCCGTGGATTATAACGAAGCCAAGGTTCACCATCGTCCAGCGGAACTGGCTAACGGTAGGCATGGCCACGATTTTGCCGGTCACTTCATTATAATAAGCGTCCGCTTCCAGGAAGAAGTTTTCCAGGACTTTGCCGGGTCGCGGTTTGTTCCAGGTGAAGCCGGCGTCGTATTGGATGGTGTATTCCGGATCCAGCCGCGAGTTACCGATTTCGGTGTAATACAGGTCGTTGAAAGTAGGCATGCGGAAGATGTTCTTGTAGAATCCCCTCAGCCTGAAATCTTCATTTTTCAACGGTTGCCACGACAGTACCAGCGAAGGCGTCAGTTCTCTTTTGGGTTCGGAGGCGCTGTTCAGCTTTACGCTTTCATTCATCAGCGTTGCCAGCAGGGCGGCCTGCGCGCTGAAGCGCGGTAAGGTTACCGAGCTGCTGAGCGCCCCGAGCACCGTATGCCGCTTGGGATAAGAGAAATTCTTCAGCGAAGCGTCGAGCAGGTTGTATTGGTAATCGGCCGACAAACCCGCCGTCCACCAGGGTTTGATCGTAAATTGCTGCGCGAGCGAGGCATAGGCTTCCTGTTGCCGGTAGGTATTGTCGAGCAGGAGCCAGCTGGGATCCGATGCCACGTACCGCGTGTAATCGTTGGCGTACTTGGCGTTGAAAAGAACACTGTACCGTTTGGTGATATCTTTCCGTAATTGGCCCTGCCAGAAGATGTTGCGGTCCCACTGCCGGTCGGTGTGCCCGAACACCCCGTTCACCACGAATCCCGGCAGACCGCGTTCGGAGTCATAGAAATAGAGACGGGTGCTCCAGTCGCCGGAGGGCATGCTGCCATGCAGGGAGGCCTCGGCGCGGAAGGCGTTCACGTCGCCGTTTTTGCGCATGGCGGTAGTGTCGTACCCGTTGATTTTCCGGTACCGGAATTTGTATTGCCCGCCGGCGTATACATATTCCGTATTCAGCGACAGTGCGGTACGTTTGCCGAGTTTCTGGTGATAAAGCATGGCGGGATTGAGCAGGCTGAAAGACCCGGTTTTGACGATGCCTTTCAATAAATGACGCTTCCCGTCTTTGAATTCGGGCTTTAGCGGCGTGAGGTAGATGGCGGCGGAGGCGCTGTAATCCTTCGCGGGTTGGAAGGTATTGCTCTTCTGCCCGTTGTAAAGGGAAACGGCCTGCATGTTGTCCATCGAGAATTTCCCCAGATCGATTTGCCCGTTTTGCGCGTTGCCGAGCTGGATGCCGTCGTAGAACACGGCGGTGTGGTTGGTGCCCATCCCGCGGACGTCCACCGTCTTCAACCCGCCCACTCCGCCGTAATCCTTGATCTGCAACCCGGAGAAATACCGGATGGCGTCGGCAACCGATTGTGCGCCGAGCCTTTGCAGCTGCGCGCCCTGTAGCGTTTGCCCCGGCGATATCTCGCGGGCGGGCTGTGGCGCGAAGATGCGCACTTCCTGCAGGTCGCGCACACGGTTGGAATCCGGGATTTGCTGCGCGGCGGCGCTGCCTGCGAGTAGCAGGCAGGCACCGGCGCAGCGGATTTTCACGAGGGATTTCATATTTATGGTTGCAATACGGTCATGGCCGGGAAGTACCAGCCTTCGTAGGTGATTGTTTTCCTGAGGGCGCCGGTTTGCGCATTGTAAAACGCGATTTTGTTGATGCGCCCGGAGAATGCGCCGTTGATGGTGGTTACCACGAGCTCGTCGGTATGCGGATCGTAATTCACACCGGAACCGTAGAACCACTGGTCGTCGGGCAGGGTGATGAAAGGCTCGTTGATGGATGCGGCGTTACCCGCTACGTACCGGTACAATTTTGTGCCATAGCTCCAGCCGGAGCCGGGCTGGATGATGAAGATGTGGTCGTTGAGGGTGGAGGCCGTCATCTGCACGCTTCTCCAGGCGCCGAAGGGCGACACGGCGCGGAAGGGCATTTTCAGGGAGTCTTTCGCCAGTGTGGTGGGGTGTACGGACATGAGGAGTGAGTCCTTCGCGCCATAGATCCGGCCATTTTTTCCGGTGACGAATCCGATGGTGGCTTTGAAAGGCTTTTCAATAACGGCGTAGGTGGTGGCGTTGAGGACCACCATGCCGTCGGTGCTGTTATGCGCAAACACGTAGTTGCCGGACTTTACCATGTTGCCGGTAGCGCCGAATACGCCGGCGATTTTAGCGCCGATGGCGAGGGTGCTGAGGTTGATGGGATAAATGCCGTCGCCGGCCCCGATGAGGCCACGCGTAGCGTCGAGCCCGAGGAAGCTCATGCCTTTGCCGCCTGCCACGTTATTGACGCGGCCGGTTTCCACGAGGGTGTAGGCGTCGGTTACCACGAGGGGGCCACCGGCTTTCACGACCATGTATAATTTGCCGTTATGGATGGTGCCGTATTGGAGGTTGTTCATCACGCCGCCGAGAGTTTTGGCGGGGTTGACGAGTTTGTATTGCCAGGGGCGAACGGTGTCTTCTCCATAGGTGTGGAAGAACACGCTGCCGGTTTCGGTGCCGAACCAGCCTTCGTTCAGGATGTAGAATCCGTTGCCGTATTGGCCAAGCACGGTTACGCGGTAGTTGGCGGAATCCGCGCCGTGGGTAGTGCTGGCAACGAAAGTGATTTTGTAATCGCCGGTGGCGGCGGGTTTGAAAGTGTAGGTTGCATTCGTGCCGACGGGTTCGTTGTTGACGGTCCAGCGGAAGGTGATGCCGGCGTCTTGCGTGAACTCCGGTTTCAGTTCCACGGACTGCCCAACAGCGATGGTTTGTTCCGGTTGGGCGACGTGGATTTTCGGGCCGGAGGGCCTTGCATCGTCGTTTTTGTTACAGGCGGCTGCCATAGCCATAGCGGCCAGTGCGAGCACAATGCGTACATGTTGTTTCATATAGAGGTTTGTTTTTTCCGAAACAACCATCCGGGAAAAGCGTGCTATGCAGGCAAATACGTTTGCCTGTTCATGCGCACGACGATCCCTACGCGCACAAAGGGTTCTTAAAATGAGAATATAATGCCATGAAAGGCTTTACATCCCTGGCTTTTCACCCGAAAGCGTTGAATGGTAAAAACATGAGGCAGGTCTTCTGGCTCTCCTGCTTTACCGGCTTGCCTTCCCTTCTTTTGGAAAGTGGCATGCAGTGATGCCGGTAAAAACGAATGCAGGATTACAGCTACGGGGATAGCTCCGGTTTTGCACCGGATTCCCTTTTAATGCGCGCCCCGGAAAGGGGTCTGCAACCAAATGCGATGCAAACCTACGGTTATGGTTGGAATTAAACAAATGATTCCCGTCAATGATTCCTCCAACAAATTTGAATATTGGGGGTTATATTGAAACATGAAACATGATTTCACCTGGTCGTACAAGGGCCGCAACTTCCACGGCGTTACCTGGCAGCCGGAACATTATCAACGGGTGATGGTGGTGATCCATGGCATCGGCGAGCATGTGGAACGGTATGCGCCGCTGGCGGAATTTTTCAATAAAGAAGGATACCTCGTAACCGGGATCGATCATTTCGGCCACGGTAAAAGCGATGGCAAGCGCGGCGACGCGCTCCCGCTGGAAGCCATCTTCGATTACCTCGAAGCATTCCTGCAGGCAACATGGGACCGCCATCCCGCGCCGATGATTTTATACGGGCATTCCATGGGCGGCGGATTGCTTACGGGCTTGCTGCTCCACCGCCAGCCGGATGCGCAGGCGGCCGTGATCTCCGCGCCGGCATTGCTATTGCCGCAAAATCCCAACGTGGTGCAGCGGGGGATCCTCCGCGCGGGGGCTTCTCTCCTGCCCCACCTGCGCGTCAAAGCGCCGCTGGATATCCGGAAAATTTCACATGACGAAAAAGAAGTGGAGAAATTCGAACAGGACCCGCTCCGCCATCCCTACGCGAGCTTGCGGCTCATGCACATCCTGGTGAGCAACGGGATCTGGTGCCTCCGGCATGCAAACCGGCTGCAAATTCCGTCGCTCCTCATGCATGGCAATGCGGATACATTCACGAGCGTGGACGGCTCCCGTCAGTTTTCCAGGCTGGCGCCGGAAAAACTAATTACGTATAAAGAATGGGATGGTCTGTATCATGAAATGCACAATGAACCTCAGCGCCCGGAAATCTTCCAGTTCATGGCGGGCTGGCTGAGCGGCGTGCGGCTGCAACCGCCGGATTAACCCTTTCCATTCAAAAATCGTTCGAAATACACTTTCTCCAGCCCCTCCCGGTGATCCGGATGTGCGATGCCGATGAGCGCCTTGGCGCGTTGCATCAGGTTCTTGCCGAAAAGATCCACCGAACCAAATTCCGTTACCACCCAGTGGATGTGCCCCCGTGTCGTAACCACGCCCGCGCCTTCTTTCAGGAAGGGCGTAATCCGTGAAATGCCTTTATTAGTGACGGAGGGCAATGCGATGATCGGCTTGCCGCCTTCCGACAGCGAAGCGCCGCGGATAAAATCCATCTGCCCGCCGATCCCGGAATACTGGTAAGTGCCGATGGAGTCGGCGCACACCTGACCGGTAATGTCGATCTCGATAGCGCTGTTGACGGCCGCCACTTTGGGGTTTTTGCGGATCACGGAAGTATCGTTCACATAGCCGATGTCCATCACACGGATGGAAGGGTTGTCGTGCACGAATTTATACAGCTTCTCCGTTCCGGTCATGAAAGAGGTAACGGTTTTACCAGTATTGAGTTTCTTGCGGGAATTGTTGATAACACCGCTTTCGATGAGCGGGATCACCCCGTCCGACATCATTTCGGTATGCAGTCCGAGGTCTTTATGCCCGGAGAGGTTGCGCAATACCATGTCGGGGATGGTGCCGATGCCCAGTTGCAGGCAGGCGCCGTCTTCGATCAACGCGGCTACGTGCCTGCCGATACTTTCCACGGCGGGTGTCACGCCGGCGGAGTAATCCACCACGGGCAGCGCGGCATCATGCCACACCATGGCGTGTATCCTGCTGATGTGGATGAAACCGTCGCCATGCGTGCGGGGCATATTGGGATTTACCTGCGCCACCACGTACCGGGAAGTCTCCACCGCGGCCCGCGCGATATCGACGGAAGTGCCAAGGCTTACATAACCATGTGCATCGGGCGGGGAGACCTGAATGAACGCCGCATCCAGCGGGAGGATGTTGCGGTAAAAAAGTTGCGGGATTTCACTGAGGAAAATGGGCACGTAATCACCGGATTCGCTGTTCACCACCGCGCGCGTGGCGGCGGACACAAACAGGGAATTGAAGAAGAAACTTTCCCTGCATTCGGGTGCGTCGAAATTGACGTTGCCGAGGGTGGTGATGCTCACCAGCTCCACGCCTTTAACTTCAGCATGGCGTGCCTGCAGGGCTTTCACCAGTAGTTCGGGGGTGGCGGCGCTGCCATGAACGAATACGCGTTGTCCGGATTGAATACTGGCTACGGCTGTAGCGGCGTCGATGTATCTTACTTCCATGAAAAATTCGAGGTTTTGAACAAAGATACCTGGGGATCCCACCCGGCGCAATGATCCCAGTTTCCCGTCAAACGGGCCGGAATCATGACGGGAGCTGACAAAAAACAGCCCGAAACCAGGGGGATGGTTTCGGGCTGCTCTGTAATCCCATTACAAAGTGGCCATATCGATCACGAAACGATAGCGCACATCGCCTTTCAGCATGCGCTCATATGCTTCGTTCACATATTGCATATCGATCACTTCCACATCGGAAACGATATTATGCGCAGCGCAGAAATCAAGCATTTCCTGCGTTTCGGCGATCCCTCCGATCATCGATCCTGCAATGCTCCGGCGGTTGCCGATCAGGCTGAACCCGGCGATTTCCAACGGCGTCGGCGGAACGCCAACACAAATCTGCACGCCGTTGGTGCGGAGCAGGCTCTGCGCCAGATTGTAATCATGCGGAGCCGAAACGGTGTCGAGGATGAAATCGAAATAATTGCGTACCGATTTGAGCTGTTCCTTGTCGGTGGTGAGCACGAATTTATGCGCGCCCAGTGATTTGGCGTCGGCTTCCTTCTTCGGACTGGTACTGAGCATAGTCACTTCCGCCCCGAAAGCCGCCGCGAACTTCACGGCCATGTGCCCAAGCCCGCCAAGCCCCATCACGGCCACTTTATGCCCTTTGCCCACCTTCCAGTGGCGCAACGGCGAATACGTGGTGATGCCTGCGCAAAGCAGCGGCGCCACGTTGGCCAGCGGCAGCTTTTCGGATACCTTCAGCACAAAGGCCTCGTCGGTCACAATCATTTTGGAATACCCCCCATAGGTAGGCGTGGCATGATCCTGTTCATAGGAATTATACGTACCGGAAGATCCGTTTTCGCAATATTGCTCGTTGCCGTCTTTGCAATTGGAGCATTTCCGGCAACTGTCGACCAGGCACCCTACCGCGGCTAGGTCGCCGGCTTTGAATTTGGTGACCTTATCGCCCACGCGCGTCACGCGGCCCACGATCTCGTGCCCGGGAACCATGGGAAAAATGGAGTTGCCCCATTCGTTGCGGATCTGATGGAGGTCGCTGTGGCAAACGCCGCAATAAAGGATGTCGAATTCTACGTCGAACGGACCGGGATCCCGGCGCTCGAATTGCCAGGGGGCCACGGCTGACGTAGCGTCCTGGGCGGCATAAGCTTTTACTGTCGTCATATGAATCAGATTAGAATAAAATTAACAATGTGTTGCTCGGGTTTGTTGCGGAAACGCAGTAAAGGTAAGGAAATACCGTATCGGGGAAACGGCGGCCACAGTCCCGCCAACAAATTGTGATCCCCGTCACTCATCCTCAAAATGATGCGGCGTATCCTGGACGGCCGAAGGCTTACGGCGCGTATCCAGCGTATAATAGAAGAACAGGCGGACGGTATGGTTCCGGTTATAGGAATTGCCGCCGGCACCCTGCTGGTAAACGAGCATGTAACCAAGATCGTAGGACCAGCCCCTTCCGAAACCCTGGCGTATGCCGCCGAAAAGGCGGATTTGGTCGAAAGCACTATACACCACTGATTGCCCGAACTGGACGGCCAGCTCGTTGGCGATGCTGATCTGTGGGAATTTGGGGTTTTTAGATACGGGGATCCCCAGGCTGATGAGATACCGGAGCCGGCTGGAGAAGGAAAAGTCGCCGGTGGATTTGCCATTGTCCAGCACTTCGCGCCAGCGCTGTTCGTTGCGGAAACGGTTGAGCACGCTCACGGTTTTGATGCGGCTGCTGTACAAAATTTGCTGGTACACCCTGTTTTCGTCCGCGAAGGCGGCTTTGCCGTTGACGGTAGATGCGAGCCACATGTGCCCGTATCCCGCTACCAGCGAAAGGTTATCGGCCAGCCAGTAACTGGCGCCGCCCCGCACGAAATAAAAACTGGGATCCGCGATGTAATTGGTGCGCCTGACGTGAAAATCAGCGATGGCGCCCCAGCGTTCACTGAACCGCATGGTGGAATTGACCGAGAGCCAGACGTGCTGGTTGTCCGTGATCTGTTTCGCAGGCGTTTGGGCGGCGGCAAGCGTGGAGCAAAGGATCAGAAGCCAGGAAGCGGCATATCGCATAAAGGAAAATAAATTTTATCCCATTACAACAATAAAATCCGCCGGTTGGTTGCGGCAATCCTGCGCAGGATAGGGCGATCCTTCTACAATCGTTACTTCAGTTCGATCGTCATTTCCCCGTCGTTGCCGTTTACATCGAACGCCGCTTCGTTAAAGAAAGCGGGCCGCATGGCGGGGCGCACGTCGTTGCTGAATCCGTATTTCTCGGTGGGTTTACCGATGAAACTCAGGTTGAGATCCTTGTCGCCGTTTTCGTCGAGGAAAGCGCTGATGGCATACTTGCCCGAGGGGACTTTAGGGAAGACAACCGTCACTTCACTGACCCCGTTTACCGGAACGATCTTCGCGATGGTGGCCTTTTTCGGCTTCATGAAGTCGGAAGAATTAACATACCAACCGATGTAGACGTCGCCTTTCCTGTTTTCAAGATTCGTCAGCTTGATTTTGTAGGTTCCTTGCGCGGCGGCGCCTGCGCTCATAAGCATGGAAACGGTAAAGATGAAGAGGTAACAATATCGGGTCATAAGTTTGTTTTGTATGATTAGGAAAAAGATGTGCCACGATGGTGGCCTGCGTTTTGAGGCGGTTCCCGTAAAACCAAATATATGGCAAAGTATGGTAAAAAGAGCCAGGACAAGGTGGAGCGGGCCATGCATGAGATGAAGGAAGGCACGCTGAAAAGCGGCCGTAGCGGCAAGAAGGTTACCAACCCGAAGCAGGCCATCGCCATCGGTTTGAGCGAAGCGCGGGAAGAAGGCGGCAAAGTACCCAAAAAGGCCGGCGCAAAGAAAGCAACGACCCGGAAAGCCGCATCCAAACCCGGTCCGAAAAAGTCCACCGCCAAATCCGGCGCAAAGAAAGCAACGACCCGGAAAGCCGCTTCCAAACCCGGACCCAAAAAATCCACCGCCAAATCCGGCGCAAAGAAAGCAACGACCCGGAAAGCCGCATCCAAACCCGGTCCGAAAAAGTCCACCTCCAAATCCGGCACTAAAAAGAAAACCACCGCCAAAAGCGCTACGCGTAAAAAAGCGGCAGCCGCATCCTGACGGAATCACGCAAAAAACGATCGCCGACCAATGCAGGCCGGCGATCCCGTTTAAAACAAGCCCCCAAATAATTAGTGATGCTTCAGGTCCGGCTGGCGGAGCTTCGCCATCAGCAGGTCCTTATTTTCTTGTGTCCATTTTGCAATCCTTCTGCGGGCTTTCGCGCCTTTGTGGGGTGCGTATAAAACCCCCAATGCCGCGCCTATAATCATGCCGGCGCCAAGTATCGCTGCTGCTTTCAGATTCTTTTTCATATCGTTTCGTGTTTTAATCGTTTTGAATTGATAACACAAATGTACATGGCCGCGCATGCGCCGGGAATGACGGCGGGCAGTTGCGCCCTGATTTTCGTCAGTGTGGGAAAAGACAGATCATGGGAATGGTGACGATGAAGAGGTACACGAACCAGTGGTATGTTTTGTCGTCGGCTTTGGGCGTTTTGTACAGCCAGAGCCGCAGCGCGATCCCCCAGTGCCAGAGCGCCTGCGCGATAATGATGCCCGTCAGCAGTACGCTGCTGAAAATCTCACCCACAGATACCTGCGACCAGAATATGGAAAAGTACACGAATGGAGAACCGATGAGGAACCAGATGCTGAGGAGCACCCGGGCCATGTGGTCGCCCACGGCGAGCGGCAGCGTTTTCCGACCCATGATGGCATCGCCGGTTTGGTCGCGCATGTCCTGCACCGGCAACCCAAGTCCGGCCCAGCCGCTGATGGTGATGATGAACCACCAGGCTTTGGCGCCCACTTCGCCCACGATGCTCCATTCGGCCGCGAGCAGTGTTACCGTGCCCAGCGAAATGCAAACGACGTTTTTGGTGAACCAATGGTTGCTGCAGCCCCATTTGCAAAGCATCTGCGTTACCACCATCCAGGCCAGGGCCAGGGGCAGCACATGCAGGAAAGCCGCTACCACCAGGAACAGGATATTGTAAACCACCAGGCGGCGGCGCGTTTCGGACTCGGTGACGAGCCCCTGCACCAGGGGCCGGTCCGGCTTATTGATCCGGTCTTCCTCCACGGAATTCACCTGGTTGGCAATACAGAAAGTCAGGATATACAACAGCGTATACACCGCCGAATAGAAGAAATACTGCGGAAACTCAGACATCGGCCTGCCCACGTATACCCAGGCGGCGATAAACGTAATCATGCACGGGATGACAGTATCCCAGATATCGTTGTTGATGAAGCGCCAAATTAAATACAATTCGCGCATAGAGGCGGAAACCGCCGATTTGCATAGGTAAAACATACTTTTATTAGTGATAGTCGGGTGGAGAAAATGTGTCTTCACTAAAAATAGAAATATTTCGGCAAATCAACGGTATCGGGCGAAATCCTTTCGCTATGCGGGTTGCGGCTTGCGCGCGGGAAGATGTTTTTCGAGCAATGCCTGGAGGTCGGCGTAGAGGAAGGGTTTAACGAGATAGTCGCTCGCACCCAGGCGCAGCATGCTCTCGCGGGCTTCGGTGAATGCATCACCGGAAGCAATGATGACGGGAAGATGCCGCAGCGCGGGCGTGTTGCGGATATATTGCAGTACCTGCGCGCCCTGGATGCCGGGTAAATGGCTGTCGGAAATCACGAGATCGGGAATGGTAACGCCCAGCATACGGAGGCCCTCTTCCCCGCTTTCAGCCATAAACGCCACGGCGCCGGCGTCTGTCAGGTAGCGTTGCAGTACGTGACGGCTGATCACATCGTCTTCCACCACCAGCACTGTATAGCCGTCGAACCGCGCGGCCCGGCGCGCCACGGGGCCGGTGGCTTCCGGGCCTTCCGCGCCTTCCGCGCCAACGAGCGGCAGCATAAACCGGAATACCGTGTGCATGGGCTGGTTTTCGGCAGAAACCTCCCCGCCCAGGCGCTCCGTCAGCTGGCGGGTGATCTGCAGCCCGAGGCCGGTGCCTTCCACTTCCCCGTTCCGCTCCGCCACAAAAGGCTGGAACATATCGGCGAGCTTCTCCGGCCGGATGGTGCCTTCATTTCTCACCGTTCCCATCAGCCGTTCGCCTTTCCTTTCCAGCCGTACTTCCACCAGCGAGCCCGCCGGCGCGAATTTCACGGCGTTGGACAACAAGTTGTTGACGATTTTGGTGAGGAAGATCCGGTCGGTGGCGATCCATTCCGGCAACGCCGGGTGGATATGCAGCTGGATGCGCACATCGCGGGTATTGGCCACATACCGGTTGATGGCCACGCATGCCTCGATGCTTTCGCGCAGCAATACCGGCGCGGGATGCGGTTCATCGAGCATGCCGGCTTCTATTTTGGCGAGGTCGAGTACGTTATTGATGATTTCCCGGGAAAGGTAGCTCGCGGCATACAAATACCCGATCTCTTCCCGCAGCGCCGGGTCGCCGATCTGCATCTTTCTTTCGTTCAACAGCTGCGCGATCCCGAAAACAGCATTGAGCGGCGTGCGGATCTCGTGGCTGGTTTCACGGAGAAATTTGGTCTTGGCCGCATCGGCTACCTTCAGGGCTTCCATCAGAAGTTCATTTTCGCGGAGGAACATATCGTTCTGGCGGATGATGAAGTAAGTGACATATCCCATCAATGCCAGCATCCCAGCCCAACAGGCCATTTTCACGATCGGCATGTTGGCAGGCACAACGTAGATAGGCTCCACGATCCCGAAATAATGATTTGCTTCCACCGCCAGCAGGAGCGCCAGTGCTGCAAAAAGGGTCACCAGGCGGAGGTTTTTATGCTTGAATACGATGAAAGACGCACCGATGAGGAAAGTCAGCAGGAATGCCGTGATCATTTCGATGGGCATGGCGTTGCCAAGCATCGACCCGAAATATACGGCGAAAGTACAGTGGATCACCAGCGTGGCCAGGCTGGCCTGCGAATAACAGCCGCGATGGTTGAGGTAGATGACGCCCACCCAGCACAGGCACTCTAAACCGGCAGGTACCAGTATCCGTAAAGAACCTGTATACCAATAGAGCAACGATGCCACCACGGCGATCAGGAACGCCGTCAGCAGCGAAAGGGTGTTGATAATGACGATACCGCGCCGTACCCGGGGATTGTTTACCCCGGCGGTGCCGGTATGGATCCAACGTTGCAGGATGTCCTTCAGCAGGGATCGTTGGCCAGGGATCCTAGTTTCCATGCATAGCGGGTTATAAAGAATACGTCTCTCTAATGTCTCTCATGTCTTTTGAACAGTTGTAGTAACATTCCCGGCCAAGATACAAATTTTTTATCTGGCATTGTGGAATCCCGCAAAACCCCGCATCCGGAGAGTACAATCAAAACATATTCCCTGACCATGCGCGCCGTGATCTGTTATTGACGTCCCATTGCCTCCGCGCAGGATCGCAAATCCGATTTCGCCGGAAAGTAACGTGCACAGGCAGGTTCAGCCGGTTTGTATTTTGTTTCCGGACATAGCTCTTGGCATGCAGGCGCTGAAATAACAGTGCTGCCTGCCCGGTAAAGAAGGACGGCCGCGGTAGCGCTTTCAGGCCATGGCCGCTCCTTTTCTCGTAGGTTTTATTTTTGCGCGATTAAAAAATCCTCTTTAAACTTGCATTCGAAATACGGCGTTAGCACACATCGTATCGTAGAACCCGAGTAATGTGAATGAGCCCCAACTCCTGTGTGCTTACCTGTTTCACCCGGAAAATTTTACCGCATCAAAAGGAAAGGAATTTGAAGTAACCCCAGGCTTCCTTGAAAAACATGTTATGACCCCGAAGAACGATTCCGCTCAGGAGCTGCCCGTTACACAGCTGGCCCTGCAGCAATTGATTTCCGCACCCCTCCGCGCCATGATGGAAGCGCAAACCGCCTCCGCGCTGGCCTCCGCAGAACTGGTCCGCAAAATCAGTTTTTACGAGCCCGAACCCGGCAAACGGGAAATCGCCATGGCGGATTTCAGCCACTCCCGCAACGGCGAAACCCGCCAAATCCGCGTTCCCCTCATCTCGCTGGTGCCCGTGCAGTCGCTGCGCATCTCCGAAGCAAAAATGTCTTTCAACGTAAAAATGATCCATATCGAAAAACGGAACGGAACGATGAAAGCCGCGCCCGCTTATCAGAAAAGCGGTACCACGCAAAAGCATTTCGAAATGAACATGCAGGTTTCGGCCGTGCAGGAAGAGCTGCCGGCTTCCCTCCTGGCTGAACTGGGCGTTTCGCCCGAATAACCCCACCGCTACCTTCTATTTATTCAATAATTAAATGTCAAAAAACAATGGCAAAGATTAATCCTAAAAGCCGTTCTACCCCGCGGCCCCGCGTAGCGCCCGCTACTGCACCCACTGCAACCCCATCCACCCCCGCCGTAACCGCCGCGGCAGACGTAGCGGCTGACTCCACCCGCAAACTCGCCAGGGCCGTTTCTTCCAGCCGGGCGCCCATGGCCAAAGGCATCAATACCGACCTCGTGTCGCAGCTGAATGCCATCGACTTCAAGAAAATGATCGGCGGCCCGCTCCAGGCGGCTGTTGACGCCCAGGTGGCATCCGCGCTCGCTACCGTGAACTTCATTAACGAAGTTGGCTTCACCAAAGCCGAAGGCAGCGAAGAAAAAGAGTTGATCATGGTCGATTTTACCCACGAAAGAAGCGACGTGAACGATGAAGGCGAAGAGGTAAAAAAGAAAGTGTATGTGAAAGTGCCCCTCATCGCCATGCTCCCCGTACCGAGCCTGCGCATAGAGCACGTGATCATCGATTTTAACGCTAAACTGAATTCCGTCGAATCTTCAAAAGTGAGCGAAGATATCGGAGTGAACGCCGAACTGAAAGTAGGTTGGGGACCTGTGAACTTCAAGGTTTCCGCCTCTTACCAACGCAAATCCGTTACCGGCGTGGAAGTGAAAAAGGAATTCGCACTGAATGTAAACGTGAAAGCCGTGCAGGACGAAATGCCCGCCGGCCTGGAAAGAATTCTCGGAATGCTTTCCGCATAAACATATACCGGCGCCCTTTTCCGGGTTCGCGGAACAAGGGCGCCCATTTCCGTTTTCGTAGCTTTCAATTTCAAGCAACATGTCAAATATCACCCTGGCAGACTACGTCGGTTTTATTTTCTCCGAAATCACCCGCGCCCGCGACCATGCAGACCGTGTGGCGAAAGACATGGCGATCGCATATTCCAAGGACGATGTCCTGAAACATTTTTCCGTTCCCCGGTTCAAGATCCCGGAAATGGAGCTTACCATCCCCGTGCTCATCTCCTCCGCCAAGTTCTCCAATGCTATGGCATTCACGATGCCGGCCGAAGACTTCAAAAAATATGTCAACAACCGCGTCAATTCCGCCATACAGACGCTGCTCATCGCCAAATCCAAGCTCAGCCAGAATCCGGGAAATGTAAAAGACGATATCTTCGATATTCCCATATTCCGCCAGCCTACCAATTACGAAACTTCCTTCGCGATCCGGTCGAAGAAAAGCCGGAAAGCCATCGCCACCAACGTGCCTGCGGAAGAGCCGGCTGACAAATTCTACCGCTTGCTGAAAGAAAACAGCGAACCTTCCAAGCCGGAGAATATCGCGCAGGTTTGCCTGGCGGAGATGTTCAATGCGCGGCTGGAGCAATATTCGCTGGTGGCTTTTTACAAGGAACAGTATCCCGGCAACGAGATGTTTACCCAGATGGTTACAGAAGTGGTGGCGCGGATAAAAGAATATACGATGGTGACGCAAAGCAAGATGGAAAACCTGCTGGTGAACCCCGAAACCAACATCGTAAAAAATGGCAGCAGCGATGCCACCGTGTTTACCATCAAAGCGAAAATCCAGGAAGAAGGCGTGTTTGTGCGCACGGTGCGGAACGAAGAAACCGGCCAGGATCAGCAAATTGTCGAATTCGAATAACCTCCTCCAATGCAAAGGTTCCATCATCAGATCCGGCACGACCTTGCCGCGCTGCTGGGCGCGCTGAGCGCCGTTACTGAAAAATACAGCCGTAGGGATTACGATACCGACGCGGCTTTGCGCACCCTGCTCGACCGGGTGAACGCCGATTACAAAGACAAGGGCCTGCCAGACCGTGAGAGCCAGTTGCAGTTGCTGCGGGCGGAATGGTCGGCAGCGGAGAAGGGAATCGATCCCTGTTCCGGCGAAAAGGTGACTGTGCGCCGCGGTGAAATGAAGGCCTCGGCCATGCTGAAAATCCTGCGCGGGCTGGAAACGGTACTGCGGGAAGATTACACTGCTTCCCGGTCCAGACTGGAAGAAGCCGCGGCCATGATCGGGCAGATCATCGTGGCGGGGTACCAGGAGGGGCTTATAGACGATAAACTGCTGCTATCGGTGAATACAGAGACGGAATACCTGAAGCTCTGGAAAACGCTGGCGACTGACCGGAATATTGCGCTGGGGCAGAAGCGGGTGATGACGATGGTGAGCATGCCCGACGTACTGCTATTGCTGGAAGAAGTCGTGCCGCCGATGGTTAAAGGTGTGGCGCTGATGTAAGAATGTCCATCGTTTTGCATAGCTGTTTGGAAAACGGGGAAATCCTTCCACAAAAAAGATATAGAATTAAAATACATACTTATAATAGTTATCAGATAGCGTCCTGATTTTGAAGGGCGCTTTTTTTTACCTTTAAAAAGCGGAAAAAAAGGGGTATATTTAATAAGATCTGACTGCAACGACTGTTACGCTCCAGTGAATCAAAGCTGATTACTTCACCGTAAACTTAAAGCGCATGATTTACGCACATTCGCCGAAGGCGCATACCCGCACCGCCCGCTGGACGCTCTCCTCCTCCTCCATTTCGTGGATTGTAATTTTCGTATTGATCGCGATGGCATTGCCAATTTTGTGGCAATTGCTGGCATCCTTGTTGATGAGCTTATACTGGATGTTCCTTGGATAAGGGATAGCCGATTGTAAAAAATTTCAAACCACATCGCTATGACAACCGAACAATATCACATTCGCATGCAATACGACGGCCGGATTTTCGAACTGCCGGTGCAGATTACGCTGGCAGGCCCTTATTGCAAGATCAGCGTGGTGGTAGACGGCACGGAGATCGCGTTCACACGCGACAGGCATTGCGGCTTACGGGCCATTAACCATGAAAACGACTTCGATGTGCAGTTCCTGTATATGTTGGGAAATGAAATTGTGCTGCAGAGGCCGGTATACAATTAATCCGTCATCATACATCTTCCGATAAAAGTCAGCGCCCGCCGGATATCGTCCAGCGGGCGCTGCTGTTTGCGATAGCCGTAATCGAAAAAAGGTTTTCAAATCGCTTTGAAAACCTTTCTTTTTGTGACCACGTCAGGATTCAAACCTGAAACCTTCTGATCCGTAGTCAGATGCTCTATTCAGTTGAGCTACGCGGCCATTCCGTGCTTGACGGGATGCAAAGGTAGGAATTTTTTACAATTGCGCAAATAATTTTTACAAATCCGTATATTTTTTGATGTCTGTGTGTGGGATTATCGCCCGGAAAGAGTTCCAGGCGGTGGTTGTTGGCTGACATTCGTGCTCAGCGTGAAAGTTAAATTGCATGAAATACTTCGGGGTTCATCTTTGACGGTGTAAAAATTAACGGATAATGACCGGAGGGCAATCGCCTGACACGGGTGGAAAGTACTACCGGGAAACCGGTATTGGGCGGTGCGGAATAGATGTGTAGATTCGTGGGTGGAATGTAATCGTATGATGCGAATATTTTTGGCTTGCCTGCTGATGTGGGCGGGCGGCACATCCCTCAGGGCACAACAACTGAACAGCCGGCAATGGCAGGATAGTATGCGGGAGGCCATTTCCATTGCAGGCACCGACAGCGCCCGGGCGGTGCTGGCGTTCCAGCTCTCGGAGCACCTTTCCCTGCGAGATACCTTGCAGGCCGCGCATTTCCTCGGGCAGGGGTTCCGTTGGGCGGGACGTTCTCCCCTGCTTCAGGCCATTTACCCGTACTATGCCGCCCTGCTCCGCTCGCGTACCGACCCCTCCGGCGCCGAAGCTCTCTATCTCCGCGCGGACTCCCTCCTGGCGCCTTTCCCCGGCAACCTGGCCCTTACCATCCGCTCTAAAGCCGTCCACCGCTACGGCGCGCTCCGTATGCTGACGCAGGACCCCACGCAGTTCGCCGACCTGCTGCTCCATAAAGCCATTCCCCTCGCCCGCCGCACGGGCGACAGCGCCCTGATCGGCAAACACTACCTGGGCATAGGTTATGTGTTCCGCAACCACGGGCAACACGATGTGGCCGACGGCTACATGCGCACGGGTGCGCGCATCATGGGCAACGGTCCTGAAACGGCCGAACAGCGCATCGTCACCTACATCGCCTTGTCGGAAAACCTGAGCCTGGCGGGCCGCAACAACGAAGCGCCGGAAATGCTCGCGCATGCGCGGGAGCTGCTGGCGCCCTGGCCGGAATCGGACCACTGGGTGGATTACTACGCGGCGGAGAGTTTGTATTTCAATGAAGCGAAGGAATGGCAACAGGCGCTGGAAAGCCTGTCCAAAGGGAGCGTGTACGCCGATAAACTGCATAAAGTCTATGAAAAACAGCGGCTGCAATTGCAACAATATTACGCACTTCATAACCTCGGTTTATACCGCGAAGCCCTGCGCGTGGCGGAGCACCTGATGCGGCAGCCGGAGATGACGGCCATCGTGACGAACAGGCTGTTGCTCTACGCGGGACTGGCCGATACCTGGGCGGCGCTCGGGAACAAAAGTGCGGCTTACGCCTGGCAAAAACAATACAGCACGGTGAGCGACAGCTTCCATGCCAGCCGCCTGACACAGGAGATCGGCGCGATGGAAATCCGTTACCGCAACGCAGAACAGAAAGAGAAAATCGCTATTCTGGAAGCGGAAAAAAAACAGGCGCAGCTGGCAGGAGAAAATTCCCGGCTTTCCCTTTGGTTGATGGCGGCTGCTTCCGTGCTGGTGGTGGTCATCGCGGGATTTATTTTTGTGCATTACCGCAACGGCCGAAAGCTGGCGTGGCAAAAATTACAGGAAATGAAACAACGCGGGGAGCTGACCACCTCGCACGCAATGCTTGAAGGCGAAGAGCGCGAGCGCCGGCGCGTGGCGCGCGATCTGCACGACGGGCTCGGCGGCATGCTCGCGGGCATGAAGATCAAGTTATCGGGTATTGCGGCGGAAAATGAAGGTGATGCGTTGTATCAGGTGATCGGCCAGCTCGACCATTCTGTGAATGAATTGCGCCGCATCGCGCGGAACATGATGCCGGAAAACCTGCTTAAATTCGGGTTGGAAACAGCGCTCCGCGATTTATGCGAGTCACTGTCCTCCCCCGCTACCCATATCCGTTTCCAGGCGTACGGCGTGGCGGCGGATTTGCCGGTGCAAACGCAGGTGACCATCTATCGGATCGTACAGGAAGCGTTGGCCAACGCCATCCGGCATGCCGGCGCCAGGGAGGTGTTGTTGCAATGCACGCAGGACGGGCAGGTGTTTTTTATCACAATCGAGGACGATGGCAAAGGGTTCGATGTGCCGGCCAAAGAGAAGGACCCCGGCACCGGGCTCGCCAATATCCGCAACCGCGTGCATTTCCTGAAAGGGAAAATGGATATTCATTCCGTCGAAAACGAAGGTACTTCCATCAATATCGAATTGCAGGTGAATGGCTGAAAAGGGAGAAAATGTGTAAAACGGAAAAAGGTTTTCAAATCGCTTTGAAAACCTTCCTTTTTGTGACCGCGTCAGGATTCAAACCTGAAACCTTCTGATCCGTAGTCAGATGCTCTATTCAGTTGAGCTACGCAGCCATTCCGTTAGTATTGAACGGGATGCAAATGTAGGGAAGTTTTTTATTTCTGCAAATCTTTCTCCGTAATTTTTTCAGCGATTTACATTTTACAACTACATTTGAAGACAGGATCAAAACGCTGAAACCCGTGAAAATACAGCTCTGGAGCATAGGTAAGGAAAACGACGCATATATAGAAGACGGAATTAAAATCTTCCGGAAACGATTGCAGCATTATACGGATTTTGATATCCGGCTCATCCCAACCGTGAAGCAGGCGGCCAGTCTTTCCATTCCCGAATTAAAAAAGCAGGAAGGGAAAATCATCCTCGATCTGCTGCAGCCGCAAGACTTCCTTCTCGCCCTCGACGAGCGTGGCAAAACGATGACAACCCTCCAGATGGCCGATTTCCTCCGCCAGCGCAACAACGCCGGCACGCGACAGCTCATCGTGCTGATCGGCGGCGCTTTCGGCATCGACGCCGCCGTGCTCCAGCGCGCCAATCTCCAGCTATCCCTTTCCGCCCTTACCTTCCCGCACCAGATCGTACGGCTTATCGTGACGGAACAGCTTTACAGGGCGTATACCGTTCTCAATAATGAGAAGTATCATCATCAATGATTATATTTACAGATTAATTACCGCGCAAACCATGAGTATTACCCTTATCATCATCATCATAACCTGTCTGGTATCCATAACTACTTTCTCCCGCCCGGAGGACATGGCGAAACTGAGTTTTTCCCCTACCGGGTATATCATTTTAAAGAATGGTACCGCTTTCTTACTTCGGGATTCGTGCATGCCAATACCATGCACCTTTTGTTCAATATGCTGTCCCTCTATTTCGTGGGGCGATCGATAGAAATGGCTTTCGCGATGGTACTGGGCAGCAAGTGGTACTACCCGCTATTGTATTTGCTGGGTCTTATCCTGCCGGATCTCTACAATTATTTTAAGTATAAAGATTTTAGCGGTTATTCGTCGATCGGTGCTTCCGGCGCCGTGTCCGCCGTATTGTTTTCATGCGTATTATTCGCGCCCTGGCAAACCATATACGTATTCCTGATCCCCTGTCCGTTTATCGTGTATGCGGTGCTCTTCCTGATCTATTCCGTGTACATGTCGAAGCGCGGCGGCGACGGTATCGATCACCGCGCGCACTTTTTCGGCGCCATCCTGGGTTTGATTTTCCCGATCATCATCGAGCCGCAGGTGTTGCAGATCTTCCTCCGGCAGCTGCTCAATCCCTGATCAGGAAACCGAATCCATCTTAATCACCAGCATCTGCTCTGTATGTTCCGTTACGCGGAAACGGTGGTCGAGGCGTATGCCCATTACCCAGGCAATCCTTTTATCCGATTCCAGCACCCATACTTTTTCCTTGGCGGGTAAAGACAGTTTCTGGTCGATGAAAAGGCGGCTCAATTTTTTCTTCTTGTTGAGGCCCAGCGGGTAGCAGTAATCACCCTGTTTCCATTTACGGACCATCAGCGGGAAGCGGATTTCGGCCAGATTAATGTAAGCTGTTCCCCCGTCTGCGGGAATCCCCCGGCCGTCGTTTTTGGCTATGCGGATGCTGATGCGGAAACCCGGAATTTGAATTTCCCGCTGCCCTTCTTCGATCAGAAAATGCGCGGAAATATCCGCCTGGAGCGGTGTGATGATCAGCCATTTCCGGTCGCGGACGATCCGGTGCGTGGCCGTGGTCACGAATTTGCCGGGCATGCTATCCAGCAGGTCCGCGGCCTGTGCCGCCAGGTGCGTATTGCAGCCGAAAGGTTTGAACAGCTCATAGGCAATTGTGGCGAGAGGCTTTACCTGTTTGAGTTTCAGGACAGGAATGAAGTATTCCTCCCCTTTTTGTTCCACCAGTTTTTTCCGGTATTCTTCCACCGCTTGCCGGTAAAGCATTTCCGCTTCGCGGAAGCGTTCGATGGAAACGCCTGTTTGCCTGACAATATCCGGATAAGCTTCGCGGAGCGGCGGCAGCACGTGATGCCTGAAATAATTTCTCGTGTATTTATCGGATGCGTTGGAGCTGTCTTCCACGAAAGCGAGCTGTTCCGCCGCCATGTAAGCGGCGACGTCTTCCCGCGTGGCGAAAAGCAGCGGCCGCACCAGCGCGCCCTGCTTCGGCAGGATCCCGTGCAGGCCCGAAATCCCCGTTCCTTTCGAAAGGTTCATCCAGAGCGTTTCCACACTGTCCTGCATTTGATGCGCCGTTGCCAGAACGGAAATGCCCAGCCGGGTGCGCAGTTCTTCCAGCCAGCCGTATCGCAGCAGGCGGGCGGCTTCCTGGATGGCGATGCGGGAGGAGGACGCATACCCGTTGGTGTCGAAATGCGTGACATGAAATGGAACGCCGAGTTGCGCGGCGAATTTTTGCACGAAGACTTCGTCGCGGTCGGATTCTTTACCTCTCAGCCTGAAGTTGCAATGCGCGATTTCGATGGTGATGCCGGAGGTATGTAACAGGTGCGCAAGCGCCACGGAATCGGCGCCGCCGCTTACGGCCACGAGCACGGCGGCGCCCGCGGGCAGCAGCGATTCGCGGTCCATAAAATCACGCAGGGCGGTGCGGAAAGCAGCGGGATCGAAAGGGTTAAAGGTCTTCATGCGCGGCCTGGAGTTCGTTGTAAGCATGCATGTCCCGCAGCTGGCGGGCTACTTCCATCCCTTTTTCGTAGGCGGCGGAGGCGGCGGCGCGTTCGCCGAGGCGTTCGAGGGTTTTGCCGAGGTGGTAATAAGACCCCACGTAATTGGGATCCGCCGCGAGGAGGCGCTCGAAAGTTTCCCGGGCGGCCGCGTCGTTGCTGGCTTTAACGTACTCGAGCGCCAGGGCGTGCAACAGGAAGCTGTCGGCCGGGGAGCTTTCTAAAAATGACTTAATTTGTGCGATTCTGTCCATGCAAAAGATGTTCTAAGCAAATGTTAAACGTCGGGTGGTATCTGATGGCTGAACCCTTAAATCCCATATATTTGTAATACTGCATTTTTCACCAAAACCAGAAAAAACGGAATATGAAGATCTTAGTATGCATCAGTAAAACGCCCGACACAACTGCAAAAATAGCTTTCACGGACAACAACACGAAATTCAGTGAGGCGGGAGTGCAGTTCATCATCAACCCGTACGACGAATGGTACGCGCTGGTAAGGGCGCTGGAACTGAAAGAGACGCAGGGCGCCACGGTTCACCTGATCACCGTAGGTGGCGCGGACACGGAAGCCGTGATCCGCAAGGCGCTGGCACTGGGCGGCGACGAGGCGTTTCGGGTGAATTCGGACAGCCAGGATAGTTTTTACATTGCTTCGCAAATCGCCGAAATCGCGAAGCAGGAGCAATACGACATCATATTTACCGGAAAGGAAACGATCGATTATAACGGCTCGTCAGTAGGCGGCATGGTGGCCGAACTGCTGGGTCTGCCCTTTGTGTCCATCGCCAGCAAGCTCGACGTGAACGGCGGCACCGCCACCCTGAAACGCGAGATCGAAGGTGGCGAGGAAGTCGTGGAAGTAAGCCTGCCGCTGGTGCTCAGCGCGCAGAAAGGCATGGCCGAAGCGCGTATCCCGAATATGCGGGGCATCATGGCGGCGCGCACCAAGCCTTTGAAAGTAGTGGAACCCGCCGCTGCAGATAGTTTAACGGCCATCGTGTCGTTCGAGTTGCCGCCGGCCAAAGCGGGCGTGAAAATGATTCCGGCCGACCAGGTGGAGGAGCTCGCCCGCCTGCTGCATGAGGAAGCCAAGGTGATTTAACCCCCCCATCCCCTATTCCATCATTCAAAAAATTTAAAAAAGAAGAAAATGTCAGTCATCATATTTGCCGATCAGTTCCAGGGAAAAGTTAAGAAATCAGCGCTTGAAGCCGTGCAATACGGCGCAAAAATCGCACAACAGCTGGGGATTCCCGCCGTTGCGGTAGCCGTTGGCGAAATCGACGGCACGGAACTGTCCGCCCTGGGCCAGTACGGCGCTTCCAAAGTATTGCATGTTGCCGACGGGCGGCTAAACGAGCCTGAGGCCGGAGCGGTAACCAAAATCGTCGCCGAAGCCGTGGCGAAGGAAAACGCTTCCGTGATCGTATTCTCCCACAATTTCGCCGGGCGTTCCATTGCGCCGCAGCTTTCCGCCCGCCTGAAAGCGGGATTCGTGGCCGGCGCCATCGGGCTGCCGGATTATTCGGCGGGCTTCGTGGTGAAGAAGAACGTGTTCTCCGGGAAAGCGTTCGCCAACGTCAGCATCACCACCGATAAGAAGATCGTGTCTGTCATGCCCAACTCATTTTCACTGAGCCCCGGCAGCGGCAGCGCATCCGTGGAAGCTTTCGCGGCCGGGCTGAGCGACGCCGATTTCAAAATCAAGACTGTGAAAGTGGAAACCGTGAGCGGGGAAGTGCCTTTGACCGAAGCAGAGATCGTCGTAAGCGGCGGCCGCGGTCTGAAAGGCCCCGAGCATTGGGGTATCGTGGAAGACCTGGCGCATACGCTGGGTGCCGCCACGGCTTGCAGTCGCCCGGTTGCGGATTCTGGCTGGCGGCCGCATCATGAGCACGTGGGCCAGACGGGCTTTACCGTGCGCCCCAACCTCTACATCGCTATCGGTATTTCCGGCGCCATCCAGCACCTGGCGGGCGTGAACGGCAGCAAAACCATCGTGGTGATCAATAAAGACCCTGAAGCACCGTTCTTCAAGGCCGCGGATTACGGTATCGTGGGCGACGCGTTCGAAGTAGTGCCGAAATTGACCGAAGCTGTAAAGAAATATAAAGGAAACTGATGATAATAAGCTGACTGCCGCCGCTTCGCGCAGCGGGATCCGGAAAAATAAAACCGGCTTCCTGCGCGAACGGCGGCAGTCACGCTTTTTCTATATCGAATATTTTTCTAACTTCACGTCTTATACACGTTTAATTGTGAGCGCTTACGCATAATGACCGTATGAGAAAAATAGAACTGGAAATAGTCGCACTGTCGCACAGTATTACACAAACCCATTCTTATGCCGTTGTACTTGGTGAAGTGAACGGGTTGAGAAGGCTCCCCATCGTGATCGGAGGGTTTGAAGCTCAAGCCATTGCGGTCGCGCTGGAGAAAATGCAGCCTAGCAGGCCGTTGACCCATGATCTCATGAAGAACTTCATGAATGCATTTAATATTGAATTGCATGAAGTCGTGATTAGCAATCTCCAGGAAGGTATTTTTTATTCCAAGCTGATTTGTTCCAATAACGACGATACCATCGAAATCGATTCGCGGACATCCGATGCGCTGGCGCTGGCCGTGCGGTTCGGTTGCCCCATTTATACATACGAGAATATCCTCAACAGCGCCGGCATTCTGCTGGACGATCCCGCCGGCAAGAAGACCTCCAAGCCAGCCGGCAGTCCTTCCATTTCGGAGCACGAGAAAGGTGCCGAAGATGATCTCAAAGCCCTGAATATCGAGGAGCTGAACACGTTGCTGCAGGAGGTTTTGGAGCAGGAAGACTACATCCGCGCCATTGCCATCCGCGACGAGATCAACAGCCGTAAAAGCAAATAACCGGAAGTGATCGTTTTTCCCAACTGTAAAATCAACCTGGGCCTGCACATCTTGCGGAAGCGGGAAGATGGTTTTCATGAGCTGGAAACTGTTTTCTATCCCCTGCCCGTCCGCGACGGCCTGGAAATGATTTCCGCGCCGGCTATGGATTTCACGCAATCCGGGATGGAAATCCCCGGCGATCCGGCCAGAAATCTCTGCATGCAGGCATACCAGCTGCTGAAGACGGATTTTCCGGATCTGCCCGCGGTCCGGATGCATTTGCACAAGGTGATCCCGACGGGTGCGGGGCTGGGCGGCGGATCGGCGGATGGGGCATTTGCATTGTTGTTATTGAATACAAAGTATAACCTGGGGCTGGACGAGGCCCGGCTGGAGGCTTATGCCGCCCGGCTGGGGAGCGACTGCCCTTATTTCATCCGTAACCGGGCGAGCCTGGGCAGCGGGCGCGGGGAAATCCTGGAGCCGCTGGCACTGGATTTGTCGGGGTACGGTTTTTTGCTGGTGCATCCCGGAATTCACGTGAACACGGGTTGGGCGTTCGGGCAATTGCGGCCGGGTGTTCCAGATGTGGGGTTGGATGAGATCGACTGGGCGGACGTGGCGAGTTGGAAAGGGAGATTGACGAACGATTTTGAGAGGCCGGTGTTTACGAAATATTCGGAGGTGGCTGCAATTAAGGAAAGGATGTATGGCGCGGGGGCTTTGTATGCGAGTATGAGCGGGAGCGGTTCGGCGGTGTATGGGATTTTTGAAGCGGGCAAGGTACCGGATCTCGCGTGGAAAGATGGGTATGCGGTGTTTAAGGTTTGACGCGCTGAGTAGTTGGAATAGACACAGCTGCGAAGTAGTAGGTTAATGAAAAGTTCTTTAACAACGGAGGTTATTCCGGAGTTGCAGCATAAAAGTGGCTACGGTGTAGCTGGTTCAGGTAAATCTGAGCAGAGAAAGTTCTCCCGAAGTAGCAGGACTAAAAGGATGGCTATGAAGTAGTGGGTATCGAAAGTTCTTTAACAGCGGATGTAATCCCGAAATTGTGGGCATAAAAAAACCGGTTACAATGTAACCGGTTCGTTTATAGCGATTTAGAATCGACTTATTTTACAGAAGCTACGAGAGATTTGAAAGTCTCAGGCTCATTCATGGCGAGGTCAGCCAGAACTTTGCGGTTGAGACCTACATTCTTTTCGGTCAGTCTGTGAATGAGCTGAGAGTAGGTCATTCCTTCGGCACGGGCGGCGGCGTTGATACGCGCGATCCACAGGGTGCGATATTCTCTTTTCTTCAGTTTGCGACCTACATAGCTATACGTGAGCCCTTTCTCCAGTACGTTCTTAGCTACGGTATATACGTTCTTACGTTTACCATAGAAGCCTTTGGCTTGTTTAAGGATCTTTTTCTTTCTGGCTCTGGACGCAACTGCGTTTACGGAACGAGGCATGTTATGCTTTTTAAAACTTGTTTAACAAAATTGATAGAACTAGCGAAGCACAAGCATACGCTTTACCAGGTTCAGATTGGCGTCTGCCACCAGGCTACTTCCTCTGAGAGAGCGTTTTCTTTTGTTGGACTTCTTAGTCAACAGGTGACTTTTGTATGCTTTCGGGCGTTTAATCGCTCCGCTGCCGGTCACCGTAAACGTCTTCTTCGCACGGCTATGAGTCTTTACTTTAGGCATCTTACTACGAATTTGGTCTGCAAAGGTAAATATTTATTTTACAAAAAGCGCAAAGGAGCTAAAAAAATTAAAATATTGTCGCTTCGCATAAAAATAAATTAACATTTTTTCCACCGTAATAAAGATTTGAGTTTCAATCAGCCAATACTCTATTAACCATATTTAATAGCTATTTTGCGAGTTCAGATAAATTTATATTTTTGTATGTAACCATATTATCATTAATTTTAATTTCAGAATATTTAAAATTTGTCCATATCGGTATTGACTGAATTTAACCGAAGCCTATGAAATCGATCCAGTACGCCTATGAAAAAGAGCGCGGTAAGAAACGCAGCTCATTGTTTCAAACAAATTATCAAGTCGTTGGTCCGGTCCGCCGTCACTGACACCTCCGCTCCCCTGCCCACATGCAGGGTACCGGTATTTCATTCACATAATTGTTTGCGACAATGAGAAGATTTTTACGCATTCTATTTATATTATTATCCGCCTCCTCCATGGCACTCGGCCAATCGAGCCGCTGGGATCCGAAGATGACCGCGCCCGCCACGGTGTGCTTCGATTCCCAACTGGAAAGGTACGCCTCCATCCACGCTTTTTTCCGCGACAACAAAGCTGAATGGAACGATCCGGATTTTGTAACGCCGGACAGCGTCGTGTGGGTCATTACGCCTCCAACCGGCCCGGCCTACACGCACCGCTTTTCCTGGCCGCAACCGGCGACCATTCTTTGGAGCGATACCCGCGCCCGGTCCATCATGCTCGATATCACTATGGTGGGTACCTACCAGGTGACGGCTACGTTGTACGACCGTGTAAACGGCAACAACTATGTCCGTAGCGTTTCCAAAAATATCGTCGTGACCGACTGTTCCATGGCGGAATGCTACGGCAGCTTCAAGCCACAGTCCAACTTCCTGGAGGATTTCGGGGACTTCACGGCTGGCGGCCCCCGCCGGCAGGTAACAACAGGAACGATTGAATATGATTACAACGGCAATCCGTATACCTCGGCCAATACAAACAACTGGCCGCTGGAAGACAACGATTATACCGTTTATTACAACGCCATCCGCGGGGGGCGTCCGGAATGGGGCGATATCTACGATCATACCAATGATGGCCGCTTGGGCGGCATGCTGATCGCCAACTCCGCACATGAAAAGAAAACTTTCTATAAAAGAGAGGTAACGGGGCTTTGTCCTGGCGCCAAATACAACTTCTCCGCCTGGTTCATCAACCTGAACTCACTGCAGGTGTTAAATAATACCTGCGCCAGTTATAATGATGATTACCGATATGCCGGTGTGACTTTTATCGTAAGAAATGCGTCCACCGGCCTCCCGATCGGTTCGTTCTATACAGGTGACGTATCGATGGACCTCCGTCGTAACAACCCGGGCGACCATCGCCTCACCGGCTGGCAGAAATACGGCGGCACTGTAACGCTCCCGCCCGGTGTAACAAATGTGACCGTGGAGATCCGTAACGAAAACCCCGGCGGTTGCGGTAACGATATCGCGGTGGACGACATCGCCTTTGAGTTCTGCGCGCCGGATATTTATTCTTATATCGACGGAACGGAAAAAACGAGTGACCAGGTGTGCCCCGGCGCCGGCCTGACCGTTACTTCCGTAATCACGCCCGCGAACTATTTCACCAATCCCGAATACCAATGGGAATACCGCGCGGGCACGACTGGCGCCTGGACCGTAATCCCCGCTACCGCGGGTTATACTGGTTTGAATACGCCGGTGCTGACGATTCCCGAAGGGTTGTTGCAAGCCGGGGAATTATGGTATTACCGCCTGATGGTGATTGAAGCGGGCAACCGCGCCGCCAACCAGGCCCAGTGTTATACACCTGGCAATATGGTTATGATCCAGGTGCTGAACCCTCCGGAGATCAGGGTACCTCGCGACTCTTTGTGCCGTGGCGAAACCCTGGTACTGACAGCGCAGGATCTGAGGACGCCCACGCAGATGGGGTATGAAGACTTTGTGTTTGAGGGCGACTATATCCTGCCATGGCCATCCGGCCCGCAGCCGAAAAATCAGATTCTTATCCGGCCCGATGTTACATCACAATACATCGTATCGGGTAAGGCTGAATTCGGTATGGGCGACAACGGGCAGCCCCGTGTCTGTACCCGTAAGGATACGATCCTTATACACGTAGACGTGCCGCCGGTGGTGAACCTGGGGCGCGATACGGTACTTTGTGCCGGTGAGTCCGTTACACTGGACGCCGGCGCGGCCAATACAGCGTATAATATTCGATGGCTGCCGAGCCTGGCTGCCACGCAGACTATTACCGTTACCGCTCCCATGATCGATGGTGATTCCATCAAACCGATCGTAGAGGTAAAAAATGGCCAATGTATCGTGAGAGATACGGTGACGATCGTGAACGCTACCATTCCTAATGCGAATATCGTTGTACCGGCGATTGCCTGCCGCGACCCCTTCGTTAGCACCTACCGGCTGCGCAACCAGGGAGGAACGCCTGTGGATAAAACGCTGTACGACGTAATCTGGAGCATAGTCGGCGATCCGCATGGAGCGAGCTTGACAATCCCGGCCGGAGCGCCGAACGAACGGAACATTATTAATCTCCCGGAAAACATCCCTGTTACCGTGAAGATGGTAATTAAAGCGAGGAATGCGCCGTGTGTGGATTCGTCCGTTGTTTCGGTGGTTTCTTATACCCGGCCCACGGCGGAAGTAACAGACGTTACGCTGGTACAGTGTTCCCGTCAGTTTACCATGTCTGCCGTACCGTTAACGGACA
Source organism: Chitinophaga pollutisoli (assembly GCF_038396755.1). Taxonomy (NCBI): domain Bacteria; kingdom Pseudomonadati; phylum Bacteroidota; class Chitinophagia; order Chitinophagales; family Chitinophagaceae; genus Chitinophaga; species Chitinophaga pollutisoli. The sequence continues at coordinate 6,077,065 of NZ_CP149822.1, forward strand.
CGACCTTAACCGGCACATGGGTGACAGATGACTGGAATATAGAGATTCCCGCCGGCCAGGTTAACAATCCGAATGCCGTGGTGACATTCCATGGCAACCCCGGTGAAACGGGCTTGTTAAGATGGGTCGTGTCGAAGAATGACGGCAACACAACTTGTCCGGAAGCGGAAACCGAAGTGACGTTGATCTACGAAGAGCCTCCGACCGTTACTATCGCCTCCGTCATGGACGTGTGTATCGCAACGCCTGCGCAGTTCGATCTTCCTTTTACCACCACCAACGATCCTACTTTCTATCGCCTGGAAGCTATCGCTCCTGCCCTCCCCGGATTCGTGCCGGTGATGCTGGGAACGCTTACAACCGACGCTGGAAATATTTCAATAACTTATCCAGGTACGGTACCGGCGGGCATCACTTACCGCTTCCGCCTTACGGTGCTCAAACCCGTGGGTACGGAAAATGATACCTGCCGCGATGTGAAGGAATTCGATGTCACCTTCAATTCCCGGTCCACCACGCCAACATTAACCGTGTCTGACGCCAGCATCTGCGCAGGTGCCACCTCCAGGATCTCCATTACCGGAGGTACGCTCGGTTCAGACGCCGAATGGGTTTGGTACAGCGGGAATTGTGCTACCGGTACGGAAATCGCGCGCGGTGTGAATTACATCGACGTATCTCCTACTTCCACCACTACTTATTCCGTTCGGGCCATAGATAACTCTGCCTGTGGAAATGGTATTTGCGTATCTACGACAGTGACGGTTTACGCGCAACCGGACAAACCGAATGCAGGGCCTGACCAGGAACATTGTAACGTGGCGCAATTCACGATGAATGCATCCGCGCCCAGCGTTACAGGTGCAACCGGGTCGTGGACAATGGTGGGTACGGGAACCGTTACCAATATCAACAATCGCCAGACTACGGTGAATGTACCTGCGGGGCAGACCGTATTGATGATCTGGCGTGTTAGTCACGGTGCTTGTACCGTAGTGTCAGACACGGTGCAGTTGCGTAATCTGGTACCGATTACGAATAATACTATTGCCGCCAATCAGATCATTTGTCCGGATGAGCAACCCGCTCAGCTGATGGGTAGCGCACCTGCGGGCGGCAGTGGAACATATACTTATATCTGGCAGTCCAGCACGACCAGCGGAACAGCAGGTTATACGACTATTCCAGGTGTGGCGGCTCAAAATTATCAGCCTCCGGTGCTGACGAATTCCACCTGGTACCGCCGCGTGGTTGTCTCCGGCGAATGTTCGGACACTTCGGCTGCTGTGGCGATTACTGTATCGCTGGCTCCTCCCGTCGTGGAAACCACGCCGGCAGATACGACGGTCAATTGCCTGATTGGTCGCGACTATACGACTTATTTCGGTACCCCGACCTTTAGCCATCCGCTGGGGCTGGCGCTGACGATTACCCATCGCGACAGCCTTGGGACGCAAACATGCGGGCAGACGCTTACCCGCATCTGGAAAGCTGTGGATCGCTGCGATGATTCTGTGGTAACGCGTCAGACGATTACTGTCGTAGATACCACTAAGCCTGTGTTCAATTGGCCCGGCAACCGCAGGCCGGTAGACACGACGGTGAACTGTAACGCCTTCCCTGCAAGGTGGCGCCCCACTGCTACCGACAACTGTGCATCGAATAATAACGTGACGGTAACGGTTGATGACAGGCGTGATCCTGGCTCCACCGGTACCTGCGTCAATAACTACCGGATGATCCGCGTGTGGACGGCCACCGACCTTTGTGGTAACGTTC